>JAGWAZ010000009.1:884-20391 GCA_021296135.1 Chlorobiota bacterium
ACATTGTTTTCTCCAAAATTTGTGAGTAGAATTGTTAATAGAACGGAGACAAAATCATCTGCTTCTTTTTGTAACAAAAGCAAAGTTAGTGAATTTGGCCTTATCAGCCAACTGATCCCCCGGCAATTTTGAAATCAGGATTCGAAAACTCGGATCATCATCTCCCATCTTCCTCACGTTGTGAAACTCACATCCCTCAACAAATCGGTTGTTGCCCGGTAAACTACCATCCCCGTATATTGCGTGTCTTTCGGACTGAGCGAAGCAACAGATAGTTGCCTCTCATTGTTTATGTCCGTATCAGCAAGAGCCTTGTGTAACATCTGGGTGAGTCCCGGTGTTGCGCACAGAGCATATCAAGTAACATACACAGGCATATATCGGAGCATATTCCGTGAGCGTTCGATTTCGCATCATCATCGTCGTCGTGGCTTTAGCCGGAGCTGTCTGGAAGCTTTGGCCAACCTGGGACTACTATCAGCTTAACAAAGAACGAGAACCACTCGCTGAAGCATACACCAAGAGTGCTGAGGCGTATACCGGTGACAGACTGGTTGCTGACAGCGTAGCGTTGGCATTAGCTGCCGATAGCTTATCGACTGCTGACAGCATAGTGTTGGCATCGGCTGCCGATAGCATTGCATTGATATTGGCTACTGAGAGCGTGCAAGAGGCCGCTGATAGGTTAGCTTTAGCTCAGTGGGATTCCCTCTATTATAAGGACTGGGAAAAGGCAAAAGCCAATCGCATAAAACTGGGTCTCGATCTCCGTGGTGGTGTTTATACTACTATCGAGGTCGATATCCCGGCTCTTCTCTACGAGACTGCGGATAAGGATCTGATCGACGAGGCATTTGAGAACGTCATGGCGGCTGTTCGTGAGGAAGCGCGCCTTTCGGATGATCCTGTAATTGACATCTTCTCTCGGAAGTTTGATGAGGTTGCCCGGCCACAAAACAGAACCTTGTTCGACTACTATGAGTTGGGCGATTTGCCAGGTGATGCAGGTGATGATGCCATTATTGAAAAGTTGAAGGATAATATCAACGATGCGGTTGACCAGGCCGAAGAGGTGATCCGTCAGCGTATTGACAAGTATGGTCTTACCGAGCCATCGATCCAGCAGCAGGGAAGCCGTCGCATTATTGTCGAGCTTCCAGACGAGAAGGATCCGGAGCGTGTTCGAAATCTTCTTTCACAGACTGCTCGTCTTGAGTTCAAGCTTGTCAGAAATGATGCGGCAATTGTCGAGGTCTTTAAGCAGATTGACGAAGTTCTTGCTGCGGAGACACCCTTGACGGATGCCGATACTCCCGATACCGACAATCAGAATACCGATACGGGAAGCCAAACATCTCCCCCAAACGATACAGCCAATCCGGACGAAGGAGCGCCTGAGGAGACTACGGACGATACGATGACAGTTCCGGATGATACAACCGAAGAAGGTAATCAGGCTGATACCACATCTGATACAACCAATCCATTTGAAGGGTTGACCGAAGAGGAGCAGATTGAGAAGTACCGAGCACTTCATCCCTTTACGACAAACTTTACAACGCTCTATCAGCAGGCATATCAGACGCAGCGACAGGATGCATCCGGCATCTATGATCTTGCCTCAATCCCTGCCGGCGAGTATACGTTTTATATATCCAAAGAGGGAATAAAAAAGGTACGGAAGATTCTTCTGCGTCCTGAAGTTCGGGGGTTGATTCCGGAAGATCGTTTGATCGCCTTCTCTGCCAATCCAGATAATCCGAACGATCCTGAGAGCCCCTTTGAGTTGATTGTGTTGAATGCCGAGCCTGAAATGAAGGGAGAGGTTGTGACCGATGCTTATGAGGGGACTGATCCAATGACTGGCAATCCAACTGTCACCATGACGATGAATCTTGCCGGAGCAGAGCGTTGGGGGGAGATCACCGGCGCAAACGTGGAGAAGCGGGTTGCGGTCGTGCTCGACTCTGCTGTCTATTCTGCTCCATGGATTCAGGAGAAGATACCTGGAGGTCAGACACGAATTACCGGTTCGACCGATCTGGCAGATGCCGAACTCCTTGCAACTGTTCTAAAGTCGGGTGCGTTAAAGGCGCCCATCAAGATTATTGAGGAGCGAATCGTTGGTCCTTCCCTCGGTTCTGACCAAATCGATCAAGGAGTTGAGGCGATTCTTTTTGCTGCACTGCTCGTGATCATCTTTATGATACTCTATTATGCAGTTGGCGGTGTCGTTGCTGATCTTGCCGTAGCATTGAACGTCTTCTTCTCGCTTGCCTTCCTTGCAGCGCTGCAGGGAACGCTGACCTTGCCGGGCATCGGAGCTCTTGTACTAACAATCGGAATGGCGGTTGACGCCAACATTCTGATCTATGAACGAATACGAGAGGAGCTTGCCCTCGGGAAAACGATCAGAAACGCCGTACAGCTTGGTTATGAGAAGGCCTTCTCGGCAATTATTGACTCGAACATCACAACCTTTATCATAGGTTTGATCCTTGCGGCGTTTGGCACAGGACCAATCAAGGGATTTGCCGTCATGCTTATGATTGGTATTGCTGGCACGCTCTTTACCGCTGTGTTCATAACGCGAGCGGTCTTCATGCTGGTCCTTGAACGAGATATCAAGTCGATCAACTTCGGTCAGCCAAAATCACAAACGATATAGTTTACCCCGCTTTGAGAAAAAAGAATCTGAAACGCAAATAGAGATATGCAGTTTTTCAGCAATACCCACATCGACTTTCTTGGCAAGAGGAAGACGTTCTACGTCGTCTCACTTGTTGTGACAATTGCCGGCATCGCCGCTGCGCTTCTGCGTGGTGTGGAGCTTGGCATTGACTTTGAAGGGGGAGTGCAAGGCGAAATTCGGTTCTCGGTTGAGCCTGACATCGGTACAATCCGAGGGGCTATCACAGACGCCGGATTTGATGGGGCGGAGGTGAAGTCTGGTAGTGATAGTGATATTATAATCCGGGTGAAGAATCAGAAGGAGCCGGAGGTATCAACGACTGATGCGTCGGCCACTACTTCTGTGTCAGAGGTGTTGTCGAAACGATTAACCGATGCGTTGGAGACTGCTTATCCTACCAACAAAGGTGAGCCGAAAAAGTTTGAAATACGAGACCTTCGTGTGGTCGGCCCGAAAATCGGCAAGGAGTTGCGAAACCAGGCACTCTGGGCAGTCTTGGCTTCGGTTATAGCTATCCTGTTCTACATCACGTTCCGATTTGAATGGGTGTATGGTCTGGCTGCTATCACAGCTCTTCTTCATGATGTGCTTGTTGCATTCTCCTTTACAGTTCTCTGCAATGGTCTCCTCGGCTTGAACCTTGAGATGAACCAGGCAATGCTTGCTGCCTTCCTGACCGTTCTCGGGTTCTCAATAAACGATACGGTGATTATCTTCGACCGTATTCGTGAGAACAAGACAATTCATCGTGGGGAGAACCTGTTGATGTTGATGAATCGATCGATTAACGAGGTGCTTCCTCGAACTATCAACACGTCGTTGACAATTATTCTTGTGTTGGCGGTGCTTCTAATCTTCTCCGGTGATGTCTTACGAGGCTTTGCCTTTACAATGCTTATCGGTGTTATTACAGGTACCTATTCCTCGATTTATATCGCCAGTTCGTTTGTTATTGATACGATGATCCGTCGGGGCAAGCTTGATCGGAATGCCGAAGGTGACTTCAAGGAGCATGTAGTCGAAGCACGCCAGGCGCGAAAGGCCGGTCGTGTTACAACCAGCGCTGGCGCAGAAGCTTGAGGCCCTTTTAACGTGAAATGTCGACATGACCTTTAGAGTTGACCATAGCAATCCTGCAATGATTTCCCTGAGCGGATCGGTTCTTGGAGGACCGGAGGCTATGGAGTTCACCGAATCGGTAAGCGGCTGTATAGGCAAAGGCATTGTAAATGCGGTGATCGATCTCTCGGAAGTTGAGTTGATGAACAGCTCAGGCCTTGGAATGTTGGTCGCTGCTTTCAGGACGCTTACCTCAGCCGGTGGAGGGCTTGCACTGGTCGGTCCGAACGAAAGAATCCAGAGACTCTTCACGACGACCCGTCTCGATTCGGTTTTCAGACAGTTCGAATCGCGTGAAGAGGCGGTTGCCTCGTTTACTCATCAATAAGTTTCATAATTCCGCTCCGATCCGTCTCTGTTGGTGGGAGATGTGTGGTCGGAGCATTTTGCGTGGAGTCTACTTTATGAGCGTTCGTGTAGTGATCGGAGCACAATGGGGCGATGAAGGTAAGGGGAAAGTCGTTGATCTTTTTGCTGAACAGGCCGATGTTGTGGCTCGCTATCAAGGAGGAGCCAACGCAGGACATACGATCGTTGTTGGTGACAAGAAGTATATTCTTCACTTGATTCCCTCAGGAATCCTTCATGAAGAGACCGTCTGTGTGATTGGCAACGGCGTGGTGATTGATCCGGTAGCGTTGACCGAAGAGATTGCCATGCTGGAGTCGTTCGGTATATCAATAGAAGGTGGCTTGAAGATCAGCCACAAAGCACACCTAATCATGCCGTATCACAAATTGCTCGATCAGCTCATTGAACGGGATCAGAAAATCGGGACAACAGGGCGGGGTATCGGTCCTTCCTACATTGACAAATATAACAGAAGCGGCATTCGTATTGTTGATCTGCTCGACCGGACCAGATTGGAGGAGCAACTCCGCGAAGGTATTCGTCAGAAGAATGAGTGGTTCCGTAAGGTTTACGATGCGCCCGAGCTTGATGTGGAGAAGATAGTTGCTGAGTATCTCGACTTTGATAAGCGTATTGACGCGTATATCACCGATACAACATCATATATCAACGAAGCCTGGAGATCTGGCAAGAGCATTTTGGCAGAAGGTGCTCAGGGCGCTTTGCTCGACATTGACCATGGAACCTATCCTTTTGTGACAAGCTCCTCGCCGACTTCGGGTGGCGCATGCACAGGTCTTGGTCTGCCGCCAACGGCTATTACCGGAATTACCGGCATAGCAAAAGCATACTGCACGCGAGTTGGCGCCGGACCGTTTCCAACGGAGCTTGAAGATGAGACCGGGGAACGGCTTAGAAAGATTGGATCTGAATTCGGCGCCACGACCGGACGCCCGCGGCGATGCGGGTGGCTTGATCTGTTTGCCCTTCGTTATTCAGCAATGATAAATGGTATTGACGAGCTTGTTCTGACAAAGCTCGATGTGCTGAACGAATTCGATGAAATCAAGGTTTGCACTGGGTACGAGATTGACGGCGAGCCGGTTAAGTATTTCCCAAGCGACAGTGCAACCCTCGCAAAAGTGAAGCCACTCTACGAGACGTTGCCCGGATGGCATTGCGATTTGCAGAGTGGGGTTTCGTTTGACGAATTGCCATTAGAGACACGGAACTACATCGACACAATAGAGGAATACGTTTGTGCCCCAGTGCGATATCTGGGAATCGGTCCTGGACGAGAGGAGATTATTGTCGGGGATGTCGCGATGGAAAGCAGTGCAGTGGTTGGGTAGGGACTCTACTCCGTTTGACATTCTTTTCGATCTCAGATCAACGATTAGCGATTGTTGATTTCAGAAGTACTCTCGACTTCTCGATTTCTAACGATTTGTTGAGGGATGTGAGTTTCACAATGTGAGAAAGATGATGGTCCGAGTTTTCGAAATCCTGATTTCAAAATTTCCGCAGGATCAGTTGGCTGATAAGACCAAATTCACTAACTTTATTATTCTTAACTAAAAAGAAGCACATGATTTTTTCAATGTTCTACTCACAAATTTTGGAGAAAACAATGCTATGTAAACTCTTTCCTGCACTTATGATTGCTCTCTTTTCTTATGCTCTGACAGGATGTGGCGACGATGACCCGGTTGACCCGCCTTCACCGGATAACCCCTCAATGAGAGCTACAATTGACGGCTCTGAGAAGGAGACCGAGAATATCACTGCGAGAAAAGATAGCTTATTAACCAGTATTACTGGTACATTCTCTGACAAAACTTTGATTCTGATCACGCTGAACAATGTGACCGAAGTCCAGACTATTGACCTTTCAAGCATATCTGGTTCAGGGGTTTCCTATAGCGATCTCACTGGATCGTCACAACTGATAGTCTATACAGCAACAAAAGGTCAAATAGAAATTAAGTCGATAGACGATGAGGGCATTACCGGCACATTCAGTTTCACCGGAAAAGACGGGACCAGTGATAAAACGGTTGAAGTGACCAACGGTTCATTCTCCGCGGAGCTCTAGTAAATCAGAACGCAGGAATACCAGTTAATCGATTAATTCCAAAGAGGAACTTGTAACGAGTTCCTCTTTTTTTGTCTCTCACTTCCAGATCGTCACATCATCCACCGATTTCTTCGCAAGATCAGGCACTTGGGCATCCTCAGCCGGATATCCAAGGGGGATAAGCAAATAGGCGCGTTCATTCTCAGGCCGTTCAAGTATCCGGCCCAAAAATCCCATCGGACTTGGCGTGTGGGTAAGCGTGGCAAGTCCGGCCCGATGCGCCGCAGCAATCAGCATACCACAGGCAATCCCGACAGATTCCTGTACGTAGTAGTGCTTGGCCTTCTCCCCACTCTCGTTCAAACCATAACTCTGGGCAAAGACTACTACAAGAAACGGGACCTTCTCGATATACTCCTTATTCCAGTCCGTACGGAACTGTTGCAGATCCCCCAGCCACTCCTGTGACATTCTCCCGCCATAATTTTTTTTCTCTTCCTCTTCGGCTGCCTTGCGTATCTCCCGCTTCAAGTCCGGATCGGTCACCACAACAAACGACCAGGGTTGCTTGTTTGCTCCCGAAGGAGCTGAATTGGCCGCACGAAGCACTTCCCGTATAACCGCCGGATCAACAGGATCGGAACTGAAATGGCGTACCGTGCGACGGCAACAGAGATCTTCTGTAAATTCAGAGAGGCGATGCAACGACTCTTCCGGCTCATAGCGCTGAAAGTTCAGCCGAATCATTGAAGGAAGATTATCGTGCATCATGGCTTCCGTTCTGTGTTGTTAGTTTCATTGTTCAAATTCTGTTGAAGGATCTGATCGGCTCATTTCTGCATTTTACTCTTGATCTTCTCGGCAAGCTCGGGCCACCTACCTTTGCAGCGAGGGTTGTTGCCTGTTTTCTGTCTTCCCATTTTGAACTGATCCACCTGGTTTTCATGGGGGTTGGCCTACTCTTCACGGGAGTGGACTACCTGGCGGGCCGAGTTGATCTTTCTTAGCATCTAATTCCTTAAATACCTGCGCATTCCGAATAACTCCTTCAAGGGCCACAACCGTCATGCTGATCTGCCTTCAGCGGAGAAGCATGACAACATTGCGTTTCCCTTGGTCCATCAAGAAGGATCATCATCCTGAAGCCGTAGCATAATCTAATAGAGTCCACCGGAGGCGGCCGAAGGCCTCGCACAGATTTGATGTTGGAGACAGCGGCAGGCGGCTATTACAGATCATGATTTGATGTCCTCCTTCCGAATGCCCTTCGCAACAAAGCCCTTACAAACTCCAGAGCATCACGCCATCGTCCCGACACATTGCGTAGTGAAATCCCGGTAAGCTTGCGAACCATAACAACACTGAGGATCCCAAGCACCCAGAAGCTCGCAACCAGGGCAAGCCCTTGTCCTTTCGCACCAAGCAGTGGCACAGCAATCAGGGAAATAAGGACAAAAATGGCAACTGTTATGGCCGTTGCAAGGAAAAGACGGCGAACCTGGCTCATACCGAGAAGTACGTAGTTGTTCATGCTAAAGGGGATGGCAAGGGCTGCAAAGCTCAGAAGTCGGAACAGATCAGGAGCAAGCTGGTATTTTCCTTTGAAGACCCAATGAAAGACCTGATCAATAGGAAGGATCCAGACCAGAAGAACAATTGGAACAATGACGATTGCCATAAACGCAATCATCTTCTCGATAAGAACACGCAATTCATCCGACCGATGTTGGGCGCTAAGCCGGGCAACAGCCGGATAGACAAAAAGGACTACGGCATCACGAATCCCTTCAAAGCCTCGAAAGAATTTCTTTGCAGCGTCATAGTTACCAACGATAGCGGCATCTCCTACGAGCGAGGCAAGCAGAACAACGTCACCCTGGGCAAGGAACCCGGTCGTAGCGGCTGAACCAAACTGCGCAACACCAAAACGGACCATGCGCTTAAAGAGAGAGAACGGGAAGCTGAGCGCGAAACGAATCCGGCTGCTGTAGATCAGAAACCCAACAAGTGATGAGAATCCTGCCGATGCTGCGGTGATGTACATCATGTCAATTTCATCCACAAGCCAGCCGGCATAGTGACCATGGAGTAACAGCAGGGTTGTTGCCCCTATCCATGCCCCATCTATAATGAACCTTCCTCTGGTGTCAATATGGAGTTGTGCAACCATTAAGGTGAAGTTGCGCAGCCAGAATGCACAGGCAACCAGCGGAAAAAGTGCAAGAACCGGTGCGAGTTCAGGCTTGGCTGTAAAAGCCCCGATATCATAGCGACCGAGCCAGATAGCAAATGTACAGGAACCGATAAAGAGCGTGTCGAGCAAGACCGCTGTTGACGTCGCCTGCCTTCGCTGTTCCTCAATAACGCCAAAGTTGACTATAATCTGCAACGCGAACCTATCGGCTACCAAGAAGATGATTGTCAGAATTGCCTGTGATGTAGCAAACAACCCCCACGAAGCCGGTCCGATTGCTTTCATCGGCAGGATAAAGACAAGGCCAAACGAGAGATACATAACCCTGTCAGCAGTTGACCAGGCAGCTTTTGATATGTGTTGTGTTAACTGCAAATCGCTGCAAAACTAAGAGAGAGGGTGGAAATTGACTTGTTCAAGCCAAGCATATGCTTGCACTGCGCTCCCCCACAGGGCTAATAATGCACAGCCGATGTGGTTGCGAAGAATCCGTGCCAATCGGCATTGACAACCTTCAAGTCCTGTCAACTGTTTGGCTTCACGGTGAAATTGCTCAATCTTCCATCGCCAGTTACACATCTGTTGTCGAACTGAAGTGTCGTTTTTGAGCCAAGTCGTTGGCACGGCATAATCGGTGCGTCCCGGTCGAAGACGCCACCCGAAATACTTTTACGTTGTGGTCTTTGGGAAACCCTCTGATGTTGATGCGTTTGCCTTCTTTGAGTGCAGTTTGAGTCCAGGCTAAGGTCTCAATCCGTTGGTACGGTTTTCTGCCCAACGAATCGTCAACGAGCCGATTTGTCTTCAGTGGGCAGTAATAGTTCTTTTGCAGTTTCTCAATCTGCAGCATCAGAGCTTTGCAAGCATACCAACCATCGATCAACACCTCCTGAAAAGGAAGTTTTTTGTGGTAGACCAAGAGAGATAACACCTCCTTGAGGTGCTCTAACTCGTTCTTGCCATCCCCCTGTGGGTCGTAAATCCGATAGTCAATCACCCAAAAGCGGTCTAAAACCGGATTGACATAACCACAGATAACCACGCCGATGCTATTGATGAGACCATGGGCGTTTCCACTGTATTGACGACGCACCAACGCGATGTTCCGAGCGTACTGTTTGTCCGAAACCGTGTCATCAAAGATGACATATCCTGTTGAGTCAAAACCAGATGCGGTTTGACGTTTTCCCACACCGAACAAGGGGGGATGCGATCACCAGCCAGATAACGATGTATCATATCATGACTAAAACGTTAGCTGTGGTCGGCGAAATGGGTTACGGTATAGTTGATTGGGCTACTGAGCAGATACTAACAGTCATCGAGTCGAGTCGGTTTGGTCATATTTACCTCCATGCCGGTTATTCTACTCCTTTTCACCGCCCGTGTCTATGTAATTTTACGTAAGTCCTATGTTTACATGTCATTTCCTCGTGCAAATGTCTCGAATTCTGTTTGACTGAGGCTGCCTTGCAAGATAGTTAAGGGTAGAGATTTATCCCTTGATTCTTGCTTCCCCACCTTGCTACATTGTCTTCATCTCACCTTCATGTCGCCTTCATGTCCTACGTCATAACCGCACCTCGCATGGCGGATATGGACATGGACCCTACGCCGATGATTCCCATAGAATCATCGGCGTTTTTCATATCCCTCTTCCATAGGTGTCACATCTTTCACATTTCAACAAGCAAGATTGAAGCATTTTTAACAGAATTTATGCAGATTTTGCATGTTTTTGTCTACTTTGGGTCTCATTCCACTTTGACTCTTGTCACCTCCTGATGAGCAAGAGTATTGCTGTTATCTTCAAGCCCGAGAGAAGCCGAATAAGCCGGTTTTCTCTTGTCGCCAAGCAAACTTTCCATCTAATAACCTCCTCTCTTCTAAATTCTTCTTATCAACCAATTGAATTCAGCCTTTCGATTTCATCCGACGTCAGTTCGATATCCGGTGCTTTCATGTTTTCAGCAAGATGATCGAACTTTCGTGTGCCTGGAATTGGTAGCATGATGGGAGAACGTCCCAGCAACCAGGCTAAAGCAATGGTATGCGGAGCGACGCCATGAGCGGTACCGATCTCTCCAAGCGCCCCAAACATCTGACCAATCTCCGGTGCGTTCCCGCGACCTCCAACCGGATTCCAGGGGATATACGTGATCTCTTGCTGCTCGCAGAAATCAACAATTTCATCCTGCTCGCGTCGATCCATTACTGAATATCGGTTCTGCACTGAAACAATCTCGGCATCAGCCATTATGTGCTTGAGCATTGCAAGAGAGAAGTTCGAAATTCCAATGTGCCGGATCTTCCCTTCGCGCTGTAGATCAACCAACGTACCGATGCTCTCCTCAACGGGAACATTTGGATCGGGAGCGTGAAACTGGTAGAGATCGATGTGGTCCGCCTCAAGTGCTTTCAGGCTCGCTTCGCAGGCGGCCCGCAAATATTCCGGGCGACCGTTCCGTTCCCACCGGCCTTTCGGACGCTTATGACCCCCTTTCGTGGCAATTACTACCCGACCTCGCCTTTCCCCTTGAAGAGCCCGTGCAATCAATCGTTCGTTGTGGCCTTTCTCCTCTTCGTTGATACAATACGCGTCAGCAGTATCGATAAAGTCTACACCGAGTTCATCGACTGCCCGTTGAATTAAGGCGATTGATTCCACATCACTCGGGCGTTTCTCCCTATCGATTGATAGATGCATTGCACCATAGCCGACTTCATTCACTTCAAGTTCAGTCCTTCCAATCTGTCGTTTTTTCAAAAAAGAAGATACGAACGTCCTGGTATGTTCGCAGACAACAAATAGAAGTGGGAAGTGGTTCAGATTATCGCGTCCCAGGTTGAGGGGTTGGAGGAGATCGTAGAATACTCGTCCTCTTGCCTCCGGACCCTTGACTCTTCGACTCTTACTTTGAGCCGTCAGCTTTCGGCTTTGAACTTTCGACTCTTCGACTCCCGACCCCTCGACTCCCGACTCTGGAACACTGATAAACACAGATGCCAAAATACTGATAAACATAGATGCTAAAACATTGATGAAACAGACCCCCGACTCTTCGACTCTTGTCCCTCGACCCCTCGACTCCCGACTCTTCGACTCTCGACTCGAAGAGCTTCGTCACGTATCGTTGCCTCTGAAGTGGAGTCTCCGCTATGAGTTCTTTTTCTGGGGCACACTCCAGATAAATACCTCTCAGGTCTTGCCCATCAAGTAAAGCTTGAATAACTTTATAATTCTATTCACGAACTGCCAGTTCTATACCACTGCTCAGAACGTATTCATGTCACAGACAAAAGTGATAGGAGAAGGTCTCACATACGATGACGTTCTCCTCGTACCCCTCTACAGTGAAGTCTTGCCGAGAGAGGCCGATCTTTCCACGCAGCTTACCAGAACAATCCGATTGAACATCCCGCTCCTTTCCGCAGCGATGGATACGGTAACCGAGGCCGCAATGGCAATCGCAATTGCCCGAGAAGGAGGGATGGGCATTCTGCACAAGAATCTGACAATTGAACAGCAGACCGAGCAGGTGCGCCGGGTCAAGCGTTCAGAGAGCGGAATGATTCTTGATCCGATCACTCTCGGTCGTGAAAGCGTGGTTGAGGATGCCCTCGTCTTGATGAAGCAGTATTCAATCAGTGGTGTGCCAATCGTAGATACCAACGAGAATCTTGTTGGCATCGTCACCAATCGTGATCTGCGCTTCCAGCCGGACCTTGATGTCCCGATCAAGGATGTGATGACCTCGGAAAATCTGGTTACCGCTCCGGTCGGCACAACGCTTGATGAGGCTGAGTTGATATTGCAACGCCACGGTATTGAAAAACTGCCGGTTGTTGACGAAAACGGAAAGCTGCATGGACTGATTACGTTCAAGGATATCCGGAAAAAGCGTCGGCATCCTCATGCTGCAAAGGATGAGCATGGCCGATTGCGTGTTGGCGCTGCCGTTGGTGTTGGAGGAGATACGCTTGAACGTGTTGCAGCCCTTGTTGCTGCGGGAATTGATGCAGTGGTTGTCGATACAGCCCATGGACATACAAAAGGAGTTATCGAGACCATCAGACAGGTGAAGAGTGCGCATGAAGATCTTCAAGTAATTTCCGGTAATATCGCCACCCGAGAAGCAGCTCAGGCACTGATAGATGCTGGTGTTGATGCGGTAAAAGTAGGCATTGGTCCGGGAGCAATCTGTACAACTCGAGTTGTTGCTGGTGTTGGCGTTCCCCAGCTCTCTGCAATAATGTGGGTAGTCGAAGCAGCTTCAAAGCACGATGTTCCGGTTATTGCCGATGGCGGAATCAAGCAGACGGGAGATATTCCCAAGGCAATTGCAGCAGGGGCTGATACGGTAATGATTGGCGGCCTCTTTGCTGGAATGGAAGAAGCGCCCGGAGAAAAGATTCTTCTTGATAGACGCTCCTACAAAACGTATCGTGGCATGGGATCACTCGGAGCAATGGCGTCCGGATCGGCGGATCGCTATTTTCAGGACCCCGAAGGCGAAATTGCAAAGCTTGTTCCGGAAGGGATTGAAGGACGTATACCATTCAAAGGTCCGCTGCGCGATACAATCTATCAGATGACCGGTGGACTTCGTGCAGCGATGGGGTATTGCGGCTGTTCAACTGTTGCTGAGTTAAGAGAGCATGGTACTTTTGTGAGAATGACCTCGGCCGGTTTTCGTGAGTCGCACCCCCATGATGTGACGATTACAAAGGAATCACCGAATTATTTTTAGAGTCTGTGGAGTTGGGCTCAAAGAGTCGAAGAGTCGGGAGTCAGAGAGTCGAAAGTTCAAAGCCGAAAGCTGACGGCTCAAAGTAAGAGTCGAAGAGTCAAGGGTCCGGAGTCAAGAGGACGAGTATTCTACTTACTGTTAAATACTAACTATTACGCTATGTCGGCTCGACTAAAAAAGCTTCGTTCGGCACTGAGGAAGAATGGTCTTGACGGTATCATTATTTCGCACATGCCCGATATCCACTATCTCTCCGGTTTTTCCGGGAGTGCCGGCACGCTCTATGTCACAAAGAAGCAAGCGGTTCTTCTGACTGATAGACGTTACGAGACGGCGGCTGCGGACGAAGTGAATAATGGAGTCGATGTTCTTATTGATCGTGCACACCTCAAGCGACTAAAGGATGAAAAACTGGTAAAGAAAGGGATGACCGTCGGGTTCCAGAATCAATACGTCTCCGTAGCCGCCTATGAGGGAATGAAAAAGATCTTTAAAAATAGGGTGAAATTCAAAGGTGAGGAAGGGATTGTCCGGGGATTGGCAGCTATCAAGACTGAGCAAGAGGTTGGGTATATTAGGAAAGCAGCCAACATAGCTGCACGGGTTTATCGTGATATCCTTGAAATTGTGAAACCCGGGATGCGTGAGAATGAAGTCGCTGCCGAAATCAGTTGGCTCGGTCGCCACTATGGGTCCGAAGGGGATGCGTTCGATATAATTGTTGCCTCTGGTCCACGTTCTGCGCTGCCTCATGGCCGGGCCTCGACAAAGAAGGTAAAGAAGGGGGAATTGGTTACTCTTGATTTCGGCTGTATCTATAACGGGTTCAATTCCGATATGACTCGTACGTTCGCGCTTGGGGAACCCGGAGAAGAGGCAAGAAAGATCTATACTATTGTCTATAATTCAGAAAGGGAAGGGGTCAGGCAGGCCCGGGCCGGTATGAGCGCGAAGGAACTTGATACGGTCTGTCGTCAGGTTATTGATGAGGCAGGTTATGGCGATCAGTTCTCTCATTCAACTGGTCACGGACTTGGCATCAAAGTGCATGAGTTCCCTAGTCTTTCGCAGCATATGCCCGACGAGGTGAAGCTGAAAGAGGGTATGGTTGTGACTATTGAACCCGGAATCTATCTTGAAGGTCGATTTGGAGTCCGAATCGAGGATGATGTGGTGATTCAAAAAGATGGATGTCGTGAATTGACAAGTGTATCTCGGAAATTGATAGTAGTATAACACCCTGGCGATGGATAATCTTCATCAGGAATTAGAAGAGTTGCACGGGACGAAACGTCATGATGAAGAGCCGTCTGTCGAGATGCAGGAGATATCCTTCCCTGAGAAGCCGTGTCGAGTACTCGTTATTGCCTATTACTTCCCGCCGATGGGACTCAGTGGAGTCTTTCGTGTTTCCAAGTTCGTCAAATATCTGCCAAAATTTGGATGGCAACCTACGGTCCTGACGGTTGAGACTACAGGATACTATGCTCACGATTATGCGCTCCTGAAGGAAGTTGAAGAGGCTGGAGTTGAGATTGTGCGCACGAAAACACTCGATCCCTTGCGGATTTTAGGACGCAGGAAAAGGACCATCGCAATGCCACCGGATGGCCCCAGGCGGTTCCTTTCGGGAATATCGCACACGATCCTGCAACCTGATAATAAAATTGGCTGGAAGCACTATGCCGTGCGTGAAGGATTGAATCTCCTTCAGGAGAAAGAGTATGAGGCTATCCTCTCAACGGCTCCTCCCTTTACCGATTTTTTGATCGGATTGGAATTACATCATAAGACCGGGATCCCCCTGATTGTCGATTATCGTGATCCATGGCTTGATAATCAGCACTATTTCTACGCGACGCCTTTGCATCGACACTATGCTGCGGGAATGGAGGAGGATGTTCTCAAGAACAGCGAAGGAATCGTTGTTGTCAACAGGAGGATCAAGGAGCAGTTAATTGCTCGTTGGCCTTTTCTGACACATGAACATGTTCATATAATACCGAGCGGGTTCGATCCGGAAGATATCGTCTTCTCGCGACCGGAGAGAGTCAAAGGAAAGAAGATGCGTTTTATCTATAGTGGTCTCTTCGACGCAAGGAGAACTCCGCGCTATCTCTTTGAAGCTATGGGGAAAGTCTTTGCGAAGTATCCTGAAGCTCATAATGAGATTGAACTCTGTTTTATCGGAACCTTTCGTGAGACACATAAACAGCTGGCCGCAAAACTTGGAGTCGGTTCAGCACTTGTTACTCCCGGCTATGTTGAACATCGGGAGGTGATGGATTGGTTGTTATCAAGCGATGTCCTTTGGCTGACAATCTATGATCCATCGATTACACCCGGCAAAGTCTACGAGTACATAGGAACGCGCAAACCGATTCTTGCTTTGGCACCAGAGGGTGTTATCCGTAAGGTTCTGGAAGATTATGAGGCAGCAACATGCGTTGCTCCGAACAGCGTTCAGGATATTGCCGATGCAATTGAACGATACTATCAACTATGGAAAGCAGGTGAGCTTCCGGTTGGTGCCGCCAACAAGGCTGATGCACATGATGCCCGGATTCTGACAGAACAGCTTGCCCGCATTCTCTCCCATTCAATGCGACTTTAACCGCAGGCTATCTGCGCAAGCCATTTTGATAAAGGATTATGAGTGACGCAACAGTTCTTCTTCTGGGATCGGGCGGACGTGAACATGCGCTTGCATGGAAGCTTTCACAATCTCCATCTGTTGACCGGATTATTTGTATACCAGGCAATCCTGGGATGGCAAGCCTTGGCGAACTTCGTTCCGTCAACGTTGAGGATATCAACGCAGTCGTTGCGTTGGCAACCGAGGTAAGGCCTGATCTCGTTGTGGTTGGTCCGGAAGCTCCAATTGCAGCCGGAGTTTCCGATGCATTGTGCGATGCAGGCTTCCTGGTCTTTGGGCCTTCCAGGGCTGCCGGACGGCTGGAGTGGGATAAAGATTTTGCGAAGAGCTTTATGGTTCGTCATGGAGTGCCAACTGCTTCCTCAAAAACATTTTCTGCCGAAGAGGTCGATGCTGCTCGTGAATATGTGAAAGGCCATTCCCTGCCCGTTGTATTAAAAGCAAACGGTCTTGCCGCAGGCAAAGGTGTTGTTATTGCTGAGTCGATTGAAGAAGCGTTAACTACCCTCGACGCAATGCTCTCAGGTTCAGCCTTTGGAGATGCAGGCAGGTCTGTTGTCATCGAAGAGTTTATGTATGGGGAGGAAGCATCGGTCTTTGCTGTTGTTGACCGAACCCATTATATGTTGTTTGCCCCTTCGCAAGATCACAAACGAATCGGAGATGGAGATACGGGACCGAACACCGGGGGAATGGGGGCCTACGCACCAGCGCCAATTGTTAGCGATGAAAGGCTACAATTCATTCGTGAACGTATCGTTGAGCCAACTATACGCGGAATGCGAGAGGAGGGCAACCCGTTTCACGGCTGTCTCTTCTGTGGTCTGATGATCGGAGGGGATAAGGGCGTGCGTGTTGTTGAGTTCAACAGCCGCTTCGGTGATCCTGAGACACAAGTGATCTTGCCGATCTGGCGAGGCGATCTCTACAAACTCTTTCATGCTGCTGCCTCCGGCACTCTTTCAACAGTCGATCAGGGAACTTCTGTCGGTTCGGCAGTCTGTGTTGTGATGGCTTCCGGTGGCTATCCCGGTTCGTATGAGAAAGGGAAGGTTATTGAAGGGCTTGATGATGTTTCTGCAGATACAGTTGTTTTTCATGCCGGGACAAAGAGGGTTGGGGATGATATGGTTACCAACGGAGGTCGTGTGCTTGGGGTTACCTCAGTTTCATCTGAAACTGATATGGAACAGACAATCCTTCGTGCATACGAAGAGGTATCAAAAATTACCTTTGATGGCGCGGTGTGGCGGCATGATATTGGAGCACGGATAAACACAGATAGAGACACAGATTGAACGATAGGTGATAGGCTTTAGTCAATGCACGATAAACACTGATGAATGAGAGTCAGAAGCAAAGACTCTTCTTTGCCCCACAGCGGCCGACTGCGTGACCTGGCTGAACAACAACAAGACTTGGAGCACAGATAAACACAGATAGAGACGCGGATTGAACGATAGGTGATAGGCTTTAGTCAACGCATGATAAACACTGATGAATGAGAGTCAGAAAGGGAGACTCTTCTTTGCCCCGCGGCGGCCGATTGCGTGACCTGGCTGAACAACAACAAGACAAAGAAAACAGAATGAAGATTCTTGTCACTGGAGGAGCCGGTTTTATCGGATCGCACCTTGTTGATGCCTACCTCGATGGGGGGCATGAAGTGGTCGTTCTTGATAATCTCTCCACCGGCAACCTGGATAATCTCAAATCTGAAGCTCGATTTGTTGAGGGAGATATACGCGATGCTGATCTGATTGATAGATTGTTTGAGATAGAACGATTTGATCTGGTAAACCACCATGCAGCACAGCTTGATGTTCGTGCCTCTGTTGACAACCCCGCCCTTGATGGGGAGCAGAATATTATCGGCTCAGTCAATCTGTTACAGGCTGCCGTACAAAATGGTGTTGAGCGCTTCATTTTTGCCTCAAGTGGAGGGACTGTCTACGGAGTTCAGCAAGTCTTTCCTGCTGATGAATCTCATCTGACCGATCCGATCTCTCCATATGGTGTTTCCAAGCTTGCCGTGGAGAAGTATCTCGGCTATTTTGCCCATCAGTATGGTCTTCGCTACGCCGTGCTCCGCTATACAAATGTGTATGGCCCACGACAGAACAATGATGG
This sequence comes from Chlorobiota bacterium, assembly GCA_021296135.1. Taxonomy (GTDB): domain Bacteria; phylum Bacteroidota; class Ignavibacteria; order OLB7; family OLB7; genus JAGWAZ01. The sequence continues at coordinate 18,855 of JAGWAZ010000009.1, forward strand.
TGAAGCAGGAGTGGTTGCTATCTTCTGCACGCGGATGCTGAATGGAAAGCAACCGGTTATCAACGGCTCGGGTGAACAGACGCGTGATTACGTCTACGTCGAAGACGTTGCAGGGGCAAACATGTTGGTAAGAGAGTATCTTGAACGAGAGAAGCGAGGTGTCTTCAACATCTGTACAAACACGGAAGTGACGGTAAACGAACTTTTCCGGAAATTGAATGGGATGTTGGGAAATCGATTTGAGGAAGTTCATGCTCCGGCAAAACCGGGAGAACAATTCCGATCTGTCTGCACATGGGAGAAGGCCGCCCAAGAGCTTGGTTGGAAACCAGAAGTTGAGTTTGAGGAAGGTTTGCGGAGAACAATGGAGTCTTTTGGGAAGGTAGAAATGCAAAGTTAGGGGTGAAAAAATCTCTCAGAGAGCTTTGTTATATCTTTCGAGTTGTTGCATCAACAACCCATAACGCAGGCCTTGCGTGCTGACAATGATCTCTTTTACGTCGAAAGCTCGCACAAATTCATCCAAAACAAGCCCTCCTCCGGTGATAATATCTTCCCGCCCCTCCATTACCTGTAGTATCTCTTTGATTTCCTCAAGTCCCAACTTCAAAAGGGCCTCTGTTGTTTTCCGAATCCATTGGCCTGAAAGACGCGCTCCGTTGACCTCCCTGGGATCGAATCGATCCAGTCCCATAGACATTGCTCCAAGCGTCGTTATCGTTCCTGCAACTCCTACCACTGTAGTTTGTGTGGGAAGTCTCAGAGTTTCGAGGAATGCTGTACGGATAAACTCCCGCGCATCGGCTACCGCTGACTTTGATGGTGGGAGCTCTCCTCCAAAAAAACGTTCAGTAACGCGAACCGCTCCTACATTGATGCTGACACCCTGCAAAAAGCTTTTCCCCACCCCTTGAGCAATCTCCGTACTACCTCCCCCTATATCAATCACAGCAATTTGATCGGTATCACCCTGGAGTCCAAAAAGTGCCCCTTGAAAGCTAAGCTCTGCTTCATCGGTGCCACTGAGAAGTTGAAGCTCCACACCTGCTTGTTCCATCATCGCTGCGATGAACTGGTCTCTGTTGCGTGCATCACGCAGGGCACTTGTACCAAACCCGATGATCTTCTCTGCACCAAGTTCTTCGGCAATCAGACGATACCGTGTAAGAATTCGAGCAATTCGGTCGAATGTCTCCGGTAAAATCAGACCATTTGCATCGACCCCTTTGCCAAGTCGACCAACATCATGTTCATCAGCGAGAATTCGAACCGTTCCGCTCGGTTCCTTTGAGCCAACAACCATGAGGACGGTGTTAGTCCCAAGATCAATTGTTCCGAGGATCATAGTGGTATGAGTTGTTAGAGTTTGTAGAGTTTATGGAGTTCATAGAATACGATAGAAAACTCTTCACTTCATGAGCTTCGATAGTAGAGCTTGGTACTTGGATCGTTTCTTGACGCTATGTTCTCATAAAGAACTGAAATAGATATGTATCTTTAGCCTTATGAACTCTTAGTAACAACGAAATCTCCGTAA
>JAGWAZ010000009.1:20529-66450 GCA_021296135.1 Chlorobiota bacterium
TCGAAGCTCAGGATGACGCATTACTGCGCAAGGAGCTTTGCACAAATAGAACCATATAGAGCTTGAATGGTAATGTTTAGGGACGGCGAAATAATATGCTGTTGAGAACATAGCCTTTCTTGATACAACATGCCGGTGATTGAAAGGATCCCGCCAAGCTCCATCAACAGTTCCAGAGTCTCCCGGTCTGCCCGAGCTGTCAAGGCATCGTAATGCTTCATCAGTTCTTTTCTCAGGAAGGTTGTGTCTGGTTCAGTTCGGCTGGAATAAGCTTGTAGATTGTGTAGACCAGGAGCTTTCCGACCTGCTCTAACGTTTCGACCCCGATATTGTCCATCGTGTCCTTGTGTGTATGCCAGTATCGGCGACGGGGATCGGGAGAGTTGTGTCCGACAAGGTCGGTGTCAATGATGTCTATTGTCGGTATTCTTGCTATCTGATTGAGCATAAGATGGTCATCCTCAATGGAAGAGCCGTATCGTTGTTTGAACTTGCTCAATCCGAGGTGAGCCGCAGCGCTCCATATTTTTTCTACAACGGCAGATGCATATTGCATCGAATGTCCTTCTTTCGGGAACTCCGCATCCTTGTCTCCGACCATGTCGAGCAGCATACCAAATATCGGCTGGTAGCCTGCAGGTAAGTTCTGTGAGAAGTAACGAGAGCCGAGAAAGTACTGTTGGGTACCATCAATGCGTGAGTGACCATAATCCTCACCATCAAACAACAGAATATCGATACCGATGGGTTGGGAATTTTCTTTAAGAATGCGGGCTAACTCCAGCAAAACACCGACACCACTTCCTCCATCGTTTGCGGCAAGGATTGGCTGGTTTTGCCTGCTGCTATCGGGATCCCAGTCGGCTCTCGGACGTGAGTCCCAGTGAGCACAGAGAAGGATTCTCGTAGTAGCCTGCAAATTGAACGAAGCGACAATGTTTGTCAGATTCAACAGGGTGCCGTTATATCCTGTATGGGTGAACTTCTGTGGACGAACCTCATCAGCATATTTGCCAAGCTCTTCCAGGTAGTAAGCAATTGCTTTCTGTGCTCCGGGTGAATTTGGCTCTCGCGTACCAAACGTAACCTGTTTTGCAATGTGGTCGTAAGCAGCTTGTGCCGAAAAGGAAGGTATGCCGGCTGGATCGGGGAGAAGGTTGGAGATGGACGTTGTATCTGTTCGGTTAGCCTGCGGATCGACATCCTCCGGACAGCCCGCTATAAACGGGACAAGAAATAAGAGGATGAAAATGTTCATCATGATTGAACGATGTGCCACGTGATCTCCGATTCTATTTAGGTTCAGGTAATGAAAAGCTTGCTTAAACGTATATGAACCCACTTCACTGCGTGTGAGATTTTACTGCTAAGATAGCAAGTTCGGTATCCCCGAATTATTCTTTTCGGATTCCATCTTGCATCTTCTTATTTTGACTTCAATGAATGAGATTGTAACAATAACCAGGGGGATATGAGATATGGCATCTATGAGAGATTATCATGATGAGTCGAGCTCGTCGTACGGCAAAGGAATGCTGATAGGTTTGCTAACCGGTGGAGCACTCGGCGCTGCGTTGGCTCTACTCTATGCGCCGAAAAGCGGACGTGAATTACGAGCCGATCTTGCCGAGAAGACCAACACGTACGTCGACAAAACCGGAGACGCAATTAACAACGCATCGGAAAAGGCACGCCAGATAGTCAACGATGGACGGCAGCGTGCGGAGCACATTATTGAGGATGCTCGGGAAAAAGCATCATCATTGCTAAGTGATGCTGAAAGAATTGTCAACGATGCACGGGCGAAGGCACAGGAGACTGCTAACAAGGCACAATCGGATGTTAAAGATCAGGCCGGAAAAGTAGCCAACGCCACCAGGTCCGGAATGAAAGCATTCAAAGATGAATTGAAATCGGATCCTAAGCCACCGATTGCCGGAGGAACCTGAGCTGCCGATCAACCAAAATCATTATTTTACTCACATTATCATGGAGTTGAAAAATGGAGATAGCAGATCTTCTCTACATAGCCGGAGCAATCGCGCTTCTTGCGCTTGGGGGACTTTCCATCTACCTGATAACTTTTTTCAGGGAGACAAAAGGTCTGATTGCTAATGCAAGCACAACGTTGAATGATCTTTCCGATCAACTTAACACCCAACTTCAGAGCGTTGATAGTATAGTCAAGAATGTCAACAAGTTGACTGATGATCTGACCGAGGTTGTTGATGATGTTACAGATGTCATTCATGAGGGACGAAACGTAGTTGTCAGTTTGCTTGAGTTTGAACAGAGACTGCAGCGGACTGTTCAGGAACCAATCATTGAAGTTGTCTCAGTTTTTTCAGCCCTTGGCAAAGGGATAAAAGCTTTTCGGTTGAAGCTGGCGCACAAGGTAGAGCAGAGTATGACAAAGAATGGTCTCTCTCACGATCATGAAACGACTGCAGAGTTGGAGGCTTAGAACAATCCTTTCAATTCTCTTTGAGCAGGGGCATGAAATTGGTATCATGTCCCTGCTCTCTTTTTATTGACCACGATGCTCTATCTCGAAATAGGCAATACGACACTCAAACTGGCGCAACGTACGCCGGAGGGAACGTTCCAGATAACCCGCTTCACGGACCTCGATTCCCTTCGTGCCGAGATTCCGTTGGAGGCATCTCTGCTGGTTGCCCCGATTGCCGAAGAAAGGGGGGAGGCGATCACTAACGCCCTTCAGGATCACGCCCATGTTTCCGTTCTTCATCGAGATTTGTTCTTCGACTTTATCGGAGAGAGTTACGATACTCCTGATACCCTTGGACTCGATCGTATCCTGAATCTCTATGCTCTTCATCGAGATGGGGTTGTGATTTCCTGCGGAACGGCAATCACTATCGACGCTCTCTCTAGAGGAAAACCTTTCTGGGGAGCTATCATGCCCGGATTCCGAACAGCCTCTGAAGGCTTGTCCGCACATGCTCCAGTCCTGCCTGTCATATCAGTTGATGATTTGGGGCCAATTCCTGCACGGACATCACGAGGCGCGCTGGCTAACGGCATAATATGGGGTACTGTTATCGGAGTACAAGGACTGGCCCTGACTCTTGCACAGGGGACAGGTCTGCCAGAGGACGTGCCGGTTATAGTTACCGGTGGTGAGGCAGAGATAATGACTAAGCTTTGGTTATCAGACTACGACCTTTTGGTAGAGTCTGCGCTTTTGTTCGAAGGCATGGAGCGCAAAGCACAATCCGCCGCGGCGATATAAAGGGGGGAAGGAGTGGTTCATTTGTAAAATGTAGGTTCCAAAGAGCCCGAATTCAACTCTGAAGTGCAACGGCTGGAGAAGAGGAGGTAGATCCTTACACAAACTTCTGAAGTACCTCCACAAACCTCCACACATCCTCAAACGTGTTGTACATCGGAACCGGCGCAACCCGGATAACCTCGGGACCGCGGTAGTCTGCGATGACTCCCTTGTTCTGGAGTTCACCAACGATCCGTTTTGCATTACCACCTATACGTATTGAAAGCTGACAGCCCCGTTGCGTTGGATCCTTTGGTGTTAGAATTTCGAATCCTTCATTCCCTTGCAGCAGGTGTTCAAGGAAACCGGTCAATTTTTCTGACTTCTCTCGAAGACCTTTCATGCCAACACGGTCAAAGAGTTGCAGTGCGGCCCAGTGGGCGGCCATTGGAAGGATTTGTGCGTTCGAAAGTTGCCATCCTCCGGCCCCGCGATGCGGTACAAACTCGGAAGGCATCTCGAACCGCGTAGCAGGGTCGTTTCCCCACCATCCGGCAAAACGTGGTAGCTCAGGGTTGAAGGCATGGCGTTCATGCACGAAACATCCACTGACGCCACCTGGACCCGAATTCATGTACTTGTAAGTGCACCAGACTGCAAAGTCGACATTCCAGTCGTGCAGGTTCAGAAGAAGGTTTCCAGCCCCATGTGCCAGATCAAAACCAACGAGGCATCCCTTCGCATGACCAGCGGCAGTAATCCGATCCATCTCAAAGGCCTGGCCGGTATAATAGTTCACTCCACCAAGCATGACCAGCGCTATCTGTTCACCATCCCTTGCGAGAAACTCTTCGATGTCTTCAGTTCGTATAGTATTCTCTCCATCACGCGGCTTCAATTCAACTACTGCATCCTTTGGATCATAGCCATGAAAGCGAGCCTGACTGGCTACAGCATAACGGTCACTTGGAAAGGCATTCTCTTCGATCACAATCTTGTATCGTTCTTGTGTTGGACGGTAGAAGGAGACCATCATCAGGTGAAGGTTTGTTGTGAGAGTGTTCATCACAACTACTTCTATCGGTTTTGCGCCCACGACACGGGATTCCGGCTCAGCAAACATCTCGTGGTAGCTGTACCATGGATATGTCGCCTCGACGTGTCCCTCCACAGCATAGGTTTGCCAGTCCTTCAACTCCTGCTTGATCATTCGAAATGTTGATTTGGGCTGAAGTCCGAGCGAGTTGCCGGTGAAGTACATCAGGTCGTTCCCCTGATTGTCTTTCGGTATGTAGTACTCGTCACGATACTCTGCCAGAGGATCGACCCGATCCATTTCCTGTGCGTAGTCGAGTGTGCGTTCGTGTGTTGTTGCGGTCTCTGTCATTTCGGTTTCTCTTCACGGAATCTTGTTCGTGGTCCCTGCAAAAGTAATAAGGGAGGGCGACTACCCCACCCCTTTCGTGTCTCTTTGTGTTCTTTAAGCCTTGTTGGTAATCACCACGAAGAAAAAGGGTGGAGGTAAGCAATGCTTAGCAGTGTGCCGGAGCCATAACGTTACGATACACACATGTCAGTGGCAGAAGTCTTGCGTGCGGGGCCGATCGAAAATCTTTGCACCAATAATGTCATCGGCCATAGAACAAGCACACACAAAGGACCTTAATAAACTGAGGCAGATACTTGAGGCAGATACTCGAAAAAAGAGATTGACAAACAACTGTTGATGACCTCAGGAGGAGCATAGCAACGATTCAAAGTCTAACTCATTATTGCCCTGAATAACAACGGCCTCGACGGCGCTGCATCAAGCGCAAAGGGTGGGACCTGAAGGTTCAGCAGGTAGAGTCCATCTTCAACCTTATCAGGGACATAAATCATCTCGGTAATTGTTCTTCCATCACTTGTGTCACCTTCAATCGAACCAGTTTCCGGCAGGTTCCAGAAAATGCGATGAGCGGTCAACAAGGGATCGTCCTCACGATCGAGTGAGGGGAGATCAACGAGAAGGTGTTGAACTCCAAGCTCTCGGATGTATCGAGCAGCATCAGGGAACAGGTAGGGTGGGTTGTGTCCAGACCACTCAGCATGAGGTTTGGAGTCGTTGTTTGGAAGCGTGCGAACGATGAGTCCCTCGATATTCGAGTATCGATTTTTGAGTGTCGAACGAAGAGCATCCGGGGTAACAGATTGGTTTCCGTCTTTGTCTTGCTCAAGGTGGATTGAGATCAGAAGTGCAGGAATGAAGCCGTCACGTAGTACTCGGTTAATGTAGATTCGATTTGTGCTTAGGTGGCCAACGCATTCGGTATGCGTACCGTTGCCGTGGGGATTCAATGTGACGGTTTCACAATTACAGCTTCCTCCTTGTCGAGTGTCTCCGATAAAATCACCCCCTCTGGCAACCACAGCTTCGGCTCTTGGTAGGTAAAACGCATTTGGTTGCTCGTTTCCAAATCTCAACGGAATAGAGATATCGATAGGCCGTGAAGTGTCAGCGATGTAGAGAGAGTCATTTATGGTGAACGAGAGTTGCAATTTTCGAGCCTCGATTTTCGATTTGCAAATGTGCTTGACGAACGAATAACTACCTGTTGTTTCGGGCAGTTTTTTTTGACTGAACAACAATTGCTGTTAGTTCATATGCTTCGCGGATCAATCTTTGAATCTCTGCTTGTTCCACAGTCCATAGTTCATCAAAAAAGTTCCAGCCAGAATTGCGATTTATCCGCTTCCTCTTTTAAATTCCAAGCTTTGCAATGAAGTCTGCTCTTGATTTTCCTCTACAGGCTGCACGATAGTTCGCGCCAACGGAAGTTCCGTTTCTCAGCAACTGCCTGCCAAGAGCCCAATACTCAGGTTTGCTCGGCAGTTTTGAACAAAAGTGAGTAATATCAAGAGCAAACTTCTTTGTTCTTTTCTTCGAGTCTCGTCGTTTCATCAGGGCAATACGGGTTGATATTGGTGAGCCTAAATTCTATGTAGGGAAAAGTATCTATATCATACAAACAATTCACTCGAAAATTGCCATTCGTCACTCTTGACTCGACATTCGGAAATTATTGGCCACTCGCACTTCATCACTCGACATTCCAAGCCAATCAAGTGCTGTTTTCCAAAGCAACCGTTCTTTCGCTTCTTGTGTTAGTTCGCTCATTTCTTCAATCATTTTTCCAGGGTGGTGCTCACCAAGTGGAAACGGATAATCGCTGCCGAGCATGATCCGTTTCTCACCAATCAAATCGAGCATGTAGTGAAGTGCTGTTGGATCGTGGACGAGTGAGTCGAAATAAAGCACCGGCAGATACTCATGTGGTTCGGTTGTTGTGTGGAGCTGCACCAGATCGGGGCGAACGTGGAATCCATGTTCGATACGACCAAGTGTAATCGGAAAAGATCCACCACCATGAGCAAAGCAGAAACGGAGATTCGGGTAACGATCGAGAACTCCGCCAAACATAACCGAACAGATAGCCCGTGAAGTCTCGGCCGGCATTCCGACAAGCCAGGGAAGCCAGTACTTTCGCATCTCATCCTTTCCCATCATATCCCAGGGGTGGACGAAGATGGCGGCATCAAGCTCTTCGGCCGCCATATAGAACGGCTCGAACGATTCGAAGTCAAGATTCCAGTCGTTGACATGCGAACCGATTTCGACTCCTTGCAGGCCAAGCTCTTTCACACACCGCTCTAACTCTTTGGCTGCAAGATCAGGCGCTTGCATCGGTAGCGTTGCCAAACCGATAAATCTGTCGGGATAGTCGGTGCAGAGGCTTGCGATGTGATCGTTCAGGATACGACAGAGATCAAGTGTATCCTCAGGCTTGGCCCAGTAGCTGAACATGACAGGGACAGTGGAAAGCACCTGTATATCAACACCGGTGGCATCACATTCGCTCATTCTTGTAACCGGGTCCCAGCAGTTGTCCTGAATCTCACGGAAGTGGCGTCCATCAATCATCATCCTTGCACGGCAAGGGGCATGGTGTTCGAGCTGCAGCCAACCACCATACCCATAACGCTCGCGCAGGTTCGGCCAGTTCTCCGGAAGGATGTGTGTGTGGACGTCGATCTTCATCTGTTCGTTCGAATGTTAGAAGGTTCGGGGCATAACACGCAAAAGCAAAATCATTATCCTGCTGGACCTGTATTCTCATTCTCATCTACAGCAACCGGTGCGGGTGGCTGAATCACCGTACTACAATTTTTGCAGGTGCGTGCATCTTCGTTGGCCCAGAAAGCATCGAAGACAGGTTTGAGTTGTGTTGTAATGTCGGTTAACTGCAGGAAATGCTCATGAAGCTTCTCCCCGCAGTTCTCACAGTACCAGACAAAGCCGTCAAGCTCGCCCTCATTCCGTTTCCGCTCCACAACCAACCCGATCGTGTTTGCCGGGCGTTGTGGCGAGTGCGGGATCCTAGGAGGGAGCAGGAAGACATCACCTTCTTTGATGTGGACATCTCTGAATTCACCATCTTCAACGATCTTCAATGTAATGTCCCCTTCGACCTGATAGAAGAACTCCTCGCTCTCATCAACATGATAATCTTTGCGTGAGTTTGGTCCACCGATGACCATGACTATAAAGTCAGGATTTTCCTCCTTCCAGAGCTGGTCATTACCGACCGGTGGTTTCAGCAGATGACGATGTTCGTCGATCCATTTGTGCAGATTAAATGATGTAAGTGACATAGTAGTAGATTGGATAGTGGTTAGTAGATAGTGGTTTTAAAACTTAGTGTCTGAACGTTCGGTCGTGAACGATTAGGTCGATAGCCGTAGTCCGGTCCGTAATATCCTGATTCTGTTTGCCTCGTGAAAATCGAACTTTACTCTCCACTCGCAACACGAAACTCCACACTCCCCAACTCGTCAACCATTGCCCGCACATGATTTCCTTTGTTAAGCGCCACCGCAGCAGTTGCTCCTCCGGCAAGGACTATCTGCCCGGCTTTCAGTCCCTGACCCCTTAGGGACGCCATGCGTAGAAGTTCAACAAGCGAGCGAAGCGGATGCTCGTAGATGGCCGAACTGTTCCCGATCTGTACTGGTTGTCCGTTGATCTCCATTACAATTCCCAGGTTACCGAGGTTGACGTCGTCGATTTTCCTGACCCTTGAACCGAGAACAAAACCAGAGGCGGACGTGTTATCGGCGATAACATCTGGAAGAGTAAACTTGAAATCACGGTAGCGACTGTCAATGATTTCCAATGCAGCGCAGACTCCCTCAACTGCTTCGGCTGCTTCCGCATCAGTAACCCGGCCTTCGATGTTCTTTCCTATAATAAACGCAATTTCCGGCTCAACTCGTGGATGACATCGTCCTTCAAGTTGAATTGTACTTCCGTCGTTGATAATCATCCGGTCGGTTAACCGACCATAGATCGGTTCATGTACACCGACTTGCTCCATCTTGTCCCGACTTGTCAATCCCATCTTCATACCGACCAGCTTTTCGCCGCGGTCGAGACGCTGAGCTATCGAAGCTTCCTGAATTGCATACGCATCTGCAACATTGATCTGTGACGTCTTTTGCGTCAGTTGTTCGATTCTCTCCCCACGGGAGGCTGCTGTATCAACCAGGGCGGCAAGTTCCCTTATACGCTGTTCGTTCATGTGTTCTATGCTTGTTGAAGCAATTCAGGGAATATAAGGGTGTTATGAAATCTGAGGAAGATAGTAGTCACAGAGAAGATATGCAGAACAATGCTCCTGATTATATGCTATATGCTTTTATTCCCGCTCGAATCCCTCTTTCGTAGAATTCATTATCTTCAAGAAACACCACGGTCTGTTTGTCATAGAGATCTATTAAAACCTGTTGACCATTCTGGCCGACTATGAGTATCGGCGAGCGCCTGCGTACAGCCCGCGAGGAGCGGGGAATTTCGCTTGAAGATATAGCGCGAACAACATTTATCCGCGTTTATCATCTTGATGCTATCGAGCGAGACGATTATTCTTCGATACCCCCCTCCCGCCTGTTCTATTTTGTGCGTGATTATGCACGAACTCTCGGGGTGAACCCGGAAGATCTCCTCTCGGAACTACCTCAGGCGTCAACACCGTCAATTCCACCAGTAGCTTCTGTTCCTGAAGGATCTCAGGCACAGCCAAGACAAATAGAGAAAGGTGAGAGTGATGGTCAGGATTCGGAGTCCACGGTTATTTCGGTCTCCTCTACTCTGGATCTTGATGACACATCAAAGCGCCGTAGTCCCCGCTATAGGCCAATTGATCAGGGAAACCCGGTTCTTGCGCGAGCATTAATGACCGTTTCTCTTATCCTTCTCGTTGGACTTGGTATCTACTATCTTACGGGAGGGTTCGATGGTTCCGATGATTCCTCATCTATGCCAGTAGAAGACGATTCTGCTTCACCAACTCGCATTCTCTCAAGACCGGAAGGGCTGGATATGCCTGAAGGGGAAGATACGTTTGATGGTGACAGTCTTGTTCTACAAGGACGTTTTGTTGCCAAGGCCTGGTATAATATCAAGATAGACGACAGGCGGGAAGAAGAAAACACCTTGGATAGTGGAGAGACCAGAACCTGGAAGGCAGCCGAAAAATTCTCTATATCGATTGGTAACGCCGGCGGTGTTGAATTGACGCTTAATGGAAAACCGATAGGGACGCTTGCTCCCCCTGGAAAATTAATTCGCGGAAAGATAATTACTGCAGAAGGGGTGGATGGAGGAACCAACACGGCTTCTCCCACATCAACAACCACAAACCAGTCACGGCGACGATCGTCATCACGTCCAAGGAGGAACGGAACTGAGCAGCAAGAAGGAGAGATTCGTCGTCCAGAACCTGAAAAAACAGAACCGCGTGAAGCGGTTGAAGTGGAATAAAAGGATAGGAGTTATAAAGCAACGATCTTCTTCGGCTACAATCCTTGCAGCCCCTAGAGCGTAACCCTTTCAAGCCAGAGTTGAGGAATACTCAGGAATTTTCTGGGGAAGGGGACAAAGGCATGTTTGGAGAAGACATCATAATTGTTCCTTTCAATGGCGTTAAGAATACCTGAGTAGTTGTGACTCATCAGCTTTACCGTCAAACGGCCCTCCGGTTCCAACAATGGTATCCCGAGATTAGCAGAGGCAGAGTATCGCCGTGCTCTATCGATCTGGAATCGTATGAACTCACGAAAGCTTGGCGTGATCTTCCCTTCAATCAATTTCCATTTAGCCAATCGGTATGCCTCTAACTCTTCCAGGGACAGATAGATACGATTGTTGGCAACATCTTCTCCGATATCCCGCAGAATGTTTGTCAACTGCATGGCAATACCAAGATCGACTGCTCGGGAATCTCCATTCCGATCAACGTATCCAAATCTGCGTATCGGCAGAAGGCGTAGACCGCATAGCAGGCAGTTTGCTTTGGCTTGTTCAGAAAGCGCGAAGCAAAGTAGAACGTGCAGGCATGGGTTGCCGCAGGCATGGGTTGCCGTCACAATTCGGCAATGTTCATAGGCCGCTTCAATTGTCATAGGAGTCAGTATGATTCCACGTGTAAGCAAACGAAGTTCCTGATGATCTTGACGGTGCAGATTGTATCTTTCCCTTTCTTCTGATAATGACGTATAGTCTCATAATGAAACCCAAAACACTGTTAAAAAGTGTCCGCAAATAAATTTTCCCGTGACAATAATTCAGTAGGATAATGATGACGCCGGTATAGAGAAGGTCAAAAGCATTGGCTACACATCCCGATCCCAAAGTCCCTTACAGAGTTGATATGGCCAAAACACGAACAAAATATGTGTGCAACGAGTGTGGTGCATCATCTCCACGATGGTTAGGGAAATGCCCGAATTGCGGGGCGTGGGAAAGCTATGTAGAAGAACGGGTTGCCAGCGAACCTCCGGCTAAAGCTCGTGGTGCGCGATCGAGTGCTACATCGGCTAGTGTAACTCCCCTTAATGAGGTTACTGTCGAGGAGACCACACGAATTGGGACCGGGATTCAGGAATTTGATCGGGTTCTTGGCGGAGGCATTATACCCGGTTCGATTATTCTCGTAGGCGGGGACCCGGGCGTCGGGAAATCCACGTTGATGGCACAAATGTGTACCGATCTTGGTCGCAGAACCCTCCTCTACGTGACAGGTGAGGAATCACTTCGACAAGTAAAGTTACGGGCAGAACGACTTGGAGTCGATACTCCCTCTCTCCTTCTCCTTGCAGAGACAAATCTTGAATTGATCACCGATGCAATTGGAACGGTCCGGCCGGAGGTTGTCGTTGTTGATTCAATTCAAACGATCTATCATCCTCGAATTGAATCAGCCCCTGGCTCAGTCTCACAAGTACGCGAATGTACAGCCATGCTGATGCGTCTTGCCAAGGATCGGGGAATCGCCATTTTCGTGGTCGGTCATGTTACGAAGGAGGGAGCAATTGCCGGACCAAAAGTCCTGGAACACATGGTGGATACGGTCTTGCAATTTGAGGGGGAGCGGACTCATCTTTACCGAATTCTTCGAACAACGAAGAACCGGTATGGCTCAACGAACGAGATTGGGGTCTTTGAAATGAGTGAGAAGGGGCTGGAGCAGGTTGCCAATCCGAGCGCACTCTTCCTTTCAGAGAGGAACTACGGTGCCAGTGGCTCGGCTGTAGCAGCCACCATGGAGGGGACGCGACCAATTCTGGTTGAAGCGCAGGCGTTGGTAACTCCCACGAGCTATGGTGTACCGCAACGGACCGCAACCGGGTTTGACTACAAGCGACTTCAGATGTTGTTGGCTGTTCTTGAAAAACGTCTTGGGCTACGTCTTGGTGAACACGATGTCTTTGTCAACATTGCGGGGGGAGTTCGTGTGGATGATCCAGCGGTTGATCTTTCGGTTGCTGCTGCGATCGTCTCCAGCTTCCGAGAAATTCCGACAGATTCGAGAGCCGCAATTATTGGCGAGGTTGGTCTTGGAGGAGAAATTCGAGGTGTCGCTCATGTTGATAGTCGAGCTGCCGAAGCGGCAAAGCTTGGTTTTGAGACGGTGGTGATGCCATTGGTCAACCTGAAAAAGATCGCACGTCGCGAAGGGGTTAACTTTCTTGGAGCTGTAGAAGTTGCTGAAGGGATTAACGCGGTGTTCTAAGGAGTCGAAGAGTCGAGAGTCAAGGGTCGAGAGTCGGGGTCAATCTGTCAACTATCCTCGTTCTATCATTAACAGTAGTACTAACTGAAGATCATGATTGAATTCTTTTCTGATCCTACTGTCTGGGCTGGCCTTGCAACGCTGACCTTGATGGAGGTTGTCCTCGGGATCGACAATATCATCTTTATCTCTATTCTCGCCGCAAAGCTCCCTCGTGATGAGCAGCACCATGCTCGTTTTGTAGGACTAAGTCTTGCAGCGATAACACGTATCATGATGCTTCTCGGTATCTCCTGGCTTGTTGGACTGGTTGAGCCGTTATTTACTCTTTTCGGACATTCATTTTCAGGCCGAGATTTGATTCTGCTTAGTGGTGGTCTTTTCCTTGTCTACAAGGCCGTTAAGGAGATTCATGAGAAGCTGGAGGGTGAGGAGGATGCTTCGGAGGAGGCCAAGGGACGAGTCACGTTCCTGGGAGTTATGACGCAGATTATCCTGCTCGACATTATTTTCTCTCTTGATTCGATCATTACGGCTGTTGGTATGACCGATAAATTGGCGGTGATGATTATTGCGATGGTGATTGCTCTGATCATCATGATCTGGGCAGGGGCACGACTTGGGGATTTTGTGCTGAAACATCCGACGGTGAAGATGTTAGCGCTCGCCTTTTTGCTCTTGATCGGTGTTTCCTTGACGGCCGAGGCATTCCATAGCGAGGTTCCTAAAGGATATATATACTCGGCAATGGCTTTCAGTGTTCTTGTGGAGGGGTTGAATCTTATAGCAAAGAAGCGGAGAGAGAGGAAAAAAAGGATGAAAGTTGAGCCAATTCATCTGAAACAGAATGTGGTAGGGATGAACATCGGGAAGGAGGGATAGTGATTGATAAGGGCCGGGTAAAGATTAGCGACCGGACGAAATAAATCCCTTGCATACACGGAACAAACCCCGTATTCTTTTGGTTCCTGATGGAGAGAGGCTGCGGGTTGACTCAATGCAATTTGAAGGTACGTTTTATTGCTTAACAGGTACTGATTACAAAATTGAGCGTTCGCGTCTGTAAGACGCATCGGCTTATTCGCATTGCTTCGCCTATCTTTATGGTGCGGTGAGTAGCGAAGGGAGCTCTTTGTATATATGTTTAAGTTTGGAACTGTTGAGCAATAGAAGATCATCCATACGAACCCTGATTGCAGGGACTTTTGCGACATCAACCCTGATGTTTCTGTCCTGCTCAATCCTTTCTACCTACGGGCAGACCGATACGACATGGCAGGAGCCGGTTGTGCCGGTTATGACGCATCCCCGTATACCTCTTTCTCCGTTGACCGATCCCTTTCCATACGGAGCCTATCAACATCGTATAGAGTTTGATTCGTCAAGCGGGAATATCGAGCTGTATGAAGAATTGCTCGGTATACCTTACGGTCAATCCCGAACGCTAACTCTTGAGGAATATATCCGTCGTCGGCAGGAAGAGGAGCGGCAGCGCATGTGGGAGGAGCGAGCACAGCAGTATAGAATGTACGCTCCCGACGAACAGGATAGTGGACTAACGCCAAAAGCCCTCCTCGATTCTCTCCTTGCAGGTGGAGGTCCTCCTTCTATCAAGATACCATTGCCCTCAACATTTAGAGGACTCTTTGGCGATCCTACCGTCGACATCAATGTCAACGGAAGCGTTGGGTTGCAGGCTGGGTTCCAGGTGGACAAGAATAACCTCACGTCGATTAACTCTCTCGGTTCCACACAGGCAGCCCCCTTCTTTGATCAGAACATCCAGGTCTCAGTGACCGGCAAGATCGGTAACAAGCTGAAGTTGAGTACCGACTTCGATACCCAGAGAGCATTCGATATTGATAATCAACTCAATATCAGGTTCGGTGGGCAGGGGACAGAGAACGATGATGCGATCATCCAGTTCGTTGAAGCAGGCAACGTATCGATGCAAACGCCAAGCACACTGATTGGAGGAAGCCAGACGCTCTTTGGTGTGAAGACCGGTATGAAGTTCGGCAAGCTTCTTCTCACAAGCATCCTCTCACAGAAGCGAGGAGAGCGTCGTGTAGTTAAGGTTTCAGGCGGTTCTGTCAGAAACATGATCTGCATAAAACCCTATGAGTATGCCCGGAATCACTTCTGGCTCGATACGACCTACAAAACGTTTTACGACGATTATTATGCGAATACTCCCCCTTCGGCAACTCCCCGGATGGCTCGATTCAAGATCACAGATATTGAGGTCTACGAGCAGGTGAAAGACGGGGCCGCACCCTCACAGTTCGATGCAGTTGCTTATGCCGATCTTGAACCTATTCCGGCCGGAAGCCGATACAGCGACGCGTTGCGTGCTCCTTCCACCAGTGCCGGTAGTGGTGTTGTGCAGCGTGGTTCGTTTATCCGACTGGAGAAGGGCCGTGGCTTTACCTACAACGCACAGCTCGGCACTGTCACTATTCGCTCCCTTCAACGGGATAAGTTCTATGCGGTTGCCTATCGTACTGCGGATGGGCAGGCTCATGGCGAGCTGTCGAATACCCGACCTGACAGCAATACGGTAGCAGTGTTGAAGTTGATCTATGTCAACAACATGCAACCGAGCTTTACTACTCTCTGGTCGCGGCAGATGAAGAACATCTATCAGATGCAGGGTGTACGGAACGTTGATCTTGACAACTCGACGATACGTATCACCTATGGCATTCCACCCGACACAAGCGAGGTCTTCGGTGTAGAAGGGGGCAAGCGCATTGTAGAAGTTCTTGGTGTCGATCGCGTCAACACTTCCAATCAGGCAATACCTGATGGTGTTTTTGATATTCGTGTTGCCGACTACTTTAATTCCGTAACCGGAGAGGTGATTTTTCCCTCAACCGAGCCGTTCCGCAAACAGTTACGTGAGAAGCTTGGTCCAGGCGCTGAGTCGTTTATTCTGAATTCAATCTACGATCAGACACGTGATGAAGCCCAGCGCGATACACGTGTTGGCAATTATTCAATCTGTGGCGAGATTGCAGGTACCGGCGGTAGCCGGATTTCTCTTGGTACGTTCGGCGTTGCTCCAAACTCGGTTCGTGTCTTCAAGAATGGTGAGGCACTGACCAAAGGGGTTGATTATCGTGTTGATCCGATTGTCGGTCGGGTTACTCTTATCTCACCCAGAGCCAACGCAGGATCGGGTGAACTGGAGATTGAGTTCGAACAGAACGATCTCTTCACTACTTCGGTGAAAACGCTTGTTGGATTGCGCGCCGATTATGATCTCTACACAAAACGTCGCGTTAAATCCAAGCTTGGTATGACGCTGATGCGCTATAGCCAGTCGTTGCCAACCGACAAGATCCAGATCTATGCGGGAGAGGAACCGGTTCTGAACACCGGTATCGGCTTCGATGGAGCTGTTAATTACGAAGCGCAATTCCTGACCGATTTTGTCAATGCTATCCCCTTTATTGAGACCGATGAAAAGTCCGAGATCACCTTTAGCGGTGAGTGGGCGGCCATGCTTCCAGAAGCAAAGACACAGCAAGAGTTGATCGACATCGACAGAGGTCGAAACGTAGCGTACATTGATGACTTTGAATCCGGGGCCAAGCGGCAGATTCAGCTTGGCATCAATTATACACTCTGGCATCATGCAAGCCCGCCGGTCGACAACGATCTTGGAGTCGATGATACGACACGAGTCGAGAACAAAGGACTCTTCTGGTGGTATAATATCTCTCCATCACAGACACGAACGGATGAAATCTGGCCAAACCGTGATGTGTTGAACGATGCGTCGACGTCATCGGTTCTTGACGTTCTTTTCGATCCGAACCGTCGTGGCATCTACAATCCGAATCCAAACTATGTGAATGCGCCACCACTGAATGAGTCATGGGGTGGTATAATGCGTAGTCTCTCTTTCTTTACAACGAATCTGAACGAGGAGAACATCGACTTCATCGAGATCACGCTTGATGCCCGGGAGTTTGATCCGAACACAACAAAGGTCTATCTCGAACTTGGACAGATATCTGAGGATGTGATCCCGAACTTCAGTCTCGATACGGAGGATGGAGTAACTCCGGAGAATCCGCAACGTGATGACGTCTTGAACGATGGTGAGGATATTGGTATTGATGGTTTGACCGATGATCAGGAGCGGATAGAATATGGAACGAACGAAGAAGATCCCGCACGTGACAACTATTTCTTTGATGCATTTCGCAGTAACAATCCGGAAGATTATGTGCGGGTAAATGGATTGCAGGGAAATGTGGGCCAGGAGCGAGGACCGTTCCCGGATCAGGAAGACTTGAACAGCAACCGGAACGTCGATCTTGATAATTCATACTTCAGATATGAGATAGATCTGAATTCTGATGCGCTGACAAATCCGCAGATCGTTGGATCGGGAACCGGTGGATGGCGTCAGTATCGCATTCCGCTTCGTACCGGTTTCACAACAGTCGGCTCACCATCCTTTGCCAACGTTCAATATGCTCGTATCGTGGTCAAGAGTCCCTCGCATGTTCACATCCGTTTTGCCGAGATGAACCTTGTTGGCAGTGAATGGCGGAACATGGCTCTGGAGGTTGGTGACTCGACGATTGATCCGAAGCTCGATATCTCCTTTGTCAATCTGGAAGACAACGGCGGCGCTCCGGATTTCTACACGCTTCCTCCGGGCGTAGAGGCAGAGATTGATGACTTGACAGCATTGCGCAAGAATGAGCAATCGCTTGCGTTAAGTGTCTCGGATCTTCAGCGTGGAGAGTCACGCGGTGCGATTCGTGTACGCCCGCGATCATTCGATGTCTTCAATTACGAGAAGATGCACTTCTATCTCCATGGTGCCGGAGATATGGATGATGGTTTCATAGCTGCTCAGCCGCCGAAGGTTATCACCTTTGTCCGCTTCGGATGGGATTCGCTCAACTACTACGAGTATCGCGTACCGTTGCTTCGCGATTGGAACGCTTATGAGATCGACTTCGATGATCTGGCTGCAATCAAACAGGATGCCGATTTCTCGACAATCAATGAATTCCCTGTTGCAGGCAAACCGGGGCACAGCTACGTTGTGCGCGGACTCCCTTCTCTGACGCGCATACAGTTCATAGCCTTCGGCATTGTTAACAATGCCTGGCCGGGAGCTTTAAAGACAACAATGTGGGTCAATGAGTTGCGAGCGGTTGGTGCACAAGGAGGGGCCGACTGGGCTGCAACGGTCTCTGCTTCAGCGAAATTGGCAGACCTTGCCGGAATCAACTACAATGCTTCACGCCGTAATCCGAACTTTCATCGTCTCGAGGAGCGCTTTGGTGATCGTGTGGACCGGACGAACTGGGCATTCAATTCCAACGTCAATCTTACGAAGCTCCTTCCCGGGGCAATGCAGCGTGGTTCATCCATTCCCTTCACATACAGTCATACGGAGAGAATAGAGAATCCGCGCTACATAGCCGAGTCAGACGTTGATGTTAATGCTGCGACCGAGCGAATACTTGGCGATCTATCGCTACCATCTGATGTTGCCCAACGCCGTGCCGACAGCCTGCGTCGTTCTACCGAAACCCTTGTTGTGCAGGATGCTCTTGCTCTGAGTGATATCAGTCTGAAGTTTCCTGGTGAGAACTGGATTATCTCGGATATTGTGAACAAATTCAATTTCGGGTTCCTTTATGACCAGACACGCGAACGTTCACCATTGATTGAGCAACGATTCCGTTGGCAATGGGATTTTCGTGGGGCGTGGGGAACTCGAATTCCGGAGAACTTTGATATCAAGCCATTCAAGGGGCTGCTCGATTCTGTTCTGGTACTCGACTTCTGGAAAGACTTCCAGATCAACCTTCTGCCAACAAACGTGGGAACGAGCGTGACGCTTCACCGGGAACGCACAACCGAAAAGTTGCGAGAACTCCCCGACCCCTCACCGGTGATCCGTGATTTCCGTGCAACCCGTTCGGCAAACTTCAACTGGCCGATTATACGAGGGGGAATCATAAATCCAACGGTTGACTACAACCTTGCTGTACGGAGTTCGCTCACACATCTGGAGACCGATGAGCTTGGTAGACAGCATACCGGTTCCAAACTCGCTGGCCTGTTCTTCCTAGATGAAGGGCGTCTCTTCAACTTTGGCCTGGACAACAACATGACCCAGACCTTCACCTTTAACTCACGTCCACGTATTCCGTTTATACCAAGAGCGGAACAGTTCTTCCGTCCTTCAGCCTCGTACAAGGTTGATTATAAATGGGATGATCAGCTTGGACCAACAGTTGGGAAGGGAAGCTACACCAAATCTGCACAGTATGATGCCCGTTCAACACTTGGTATGACCATCATGACGAAGCTGCTTGGTGAAGTACTCTTTGGTGATCGTACTGTTGGTAGGAGGGGAGGGCGAACCTCAGCAGATACAGCAGACAGGAGCGTACTCAACTCTATCCTGCGTGTCTTGATCAAGGCACCGTTGCTCGATTGGGATCAGTTTACAGTTAACTTTACGCAAGATAACTCGGCAAAGAATTCCGGAGTGCTTGGAGGCACAGGCGTCTCGAATCTATGGGGACGGTCTTTCCTCTTCCGCTCTGAGACTCCGGACTTCGGACCGGGAGCCGCCTATCAGCTTGGGCTGACCCGTTATCCACACGGCACGATCTCCTTCCCGTGGCTTGGTGGTGATGTAGAGCGAGGACTTCGAGCGCCTAATATCTATGTTGACGACAATTATAGTCAGAAGAACGATCTAACGGCAAACACAAGTCGGCAACTCTTTCCCGGTATGACCCTGACGTTAAACTGGAATACCGGGTGGGGCTTCAATCAGAACTATTCTGTGACAACGAACGGTCTCGGTGAGGCGACGTACAGCGATTATCTGACTACCTATAATCTGAGCCGTACCTATCTCAGCCTCCCTCTTTTCTTTGATAATGACATCGGAGGGGTGGTAAACGAATATGCTGTGAGAAAGGCCACCATTATTGAGCCTATTCTTCCGGCTAATCCTACTCCTGAACAGCAAGAAGAATACAATCAGGCGTTCACTGCCTATAACAGACAGATTACCGAGACTTTGTCGGATGTATTTGAGGAACAGCTCGAGGCCTTCAACTGGTTGCCGGAGAGTGTACAGAGCTTCTTCCCTCGTGCAAACTGGCGTTTGCAGTGGAATGGTCTGCATAATCTTCCCTTCATGAAAGGGTGGGCCCAGCGCGCTTCCTTGACTCATGAGTATCGCGGGCAATACAACCAGAACTCCCGCGAGACAACCGATGGCCGTGTCCCCGAAACGCAGACAGTCTCTCGTGGATTCCAGCCGCTTATCGGGATCACGATTACTGGAAACCAGGATTTCTGGAAAGGAACCGCAAGCGCTTCATTCAACTATAACACGACCTCAGAGTTTGCGTTGGTGATCGCTGCTCGCTCGGAAATCTCCAAGAAGTTGCGCAATGAGATGCAGCTTCGTCTCAGCTATCAACGTCGTGGCCTGAAACTGAGCATTCTTGGTCTTGATTTGAAGAACGAGGTCGAGTTTACGACTGACTTCAGCATGACACGCGAGAACACAAAACGCTTCAATCTTACGGAGTTCCCTCCTGAAGGGAACAACGATGGCTTCACTCGCATCAGCTTCCGTCCCGCCGTTCGCTATACTATCTCCCGCACAGTCGATGCCACCGGTTTTGTCAGCTATGAAGCCACTATTCCCGATAGCGAAGGTTCGCGCAACATCAGTCGGAGTACACTGAAAGTAGGTGTTGATATCCGTCTGAAGATTTCGGGTGGAAGATAGGGGTAGGGATAAGGGAGGAAGGCTATTGAACAGTATCATCATATAAAACCCGGCACGATTGTTGACTCTCTTTTGTTCGTAACACTGATCGATGCTTCGCGTAGATAAGATGCTTATAAAGAGGTATTGAGAATTTGATTATCAATCACACAAATCATAGAGAGGTAAGTTATGGGAAGCCAAAAAAGTAAAGGACGTTCAGGAAAAGTCGTTGGATTGCTCAGTGCGCTTGGTGCGGCTGCGGCAGCATGGTATTTCATTGATCCGAGGAATGGGAAAGATCGTCGCAAGAAGTTTGTGAAAGGGGCAAAGAAGGCATACAGCGAAGCGGAGTATCAGGTTCGTCGCCTGAGTGAAGAAGCTTCCAGGGGACTATCAACGGCAGTTGACAAAACCGGTGAGCTTGCCAGGCAAGGTCTTAACAAAGTGAGCGATGTTTCGCATAATGCCGTGGAAGGAGCGAAGCGTATTACAGAGAAGGCAAAAACCAAAGTCGGTAAGCGGGAAGGAATTCATTCTGATTGAAAGGGGTTTCCGAGCATGTTCGGAGACGCCTTTAGTTCTTATAGGCCGAAGCACGGATGTTCGATAAAGAAACGGATATGGAGCGAGGGGAATGGCGGATCCTTCGCGGCGATATGCCTTTGATTACAACGTCACTCCATGATGGTCACGATATTAAGTTGGGTGCGCTCCCTTTTCTTGTAGTAGACGAGGCGACCCGACTTCGTGAAGAGGATCCTTATACGGGTGAGCTTGCCGAAGTATCGGATACGAGGGTTATAGTCCGTCAATCCCGTTTCAAGTTTGACGTAAATCGTCCACGCGATAAGGCCGTTTATCGCTCTGCAGAGGATGCCTGGGGAATCAACGTCTGGAATGAGAACGTCCCGGAGACAATCTTTACCGAAGGGCTTGCCTTCTATGATGCTTTCAATCAGGAAGTCTTCGCGTTGCTCGATGAGTGGGTGGAACGATTTGGTACCGTGGTTGTCTACGATCTTCATACCTATAATCATCGACGGAACGGGCCAGATGGGGAGCCTGCTGATCCAGACGGGAACCCCGAGGTGAACATCGGAACCGGAACGTTGAACCGGCAACGGTTTGGGAGAATTGTCGAACGATTTATGCAAGAGCTATCCGATGCCGACTATCTCGGACGACACCTTGATGTGCAGGAAAACGTGAAGTTCAATGGAGGGGATTTCTCGCGAAGAATTCACGAGAGATATTACGATTCAGTCTGTGTGCTGGCGATTGAGTTCAAGAAGATCTTTATGGATGAGTGGACGGGAGAGATTGATCCGGAAGGGCTGCATGCTTTGAAACGGGCTTTAGCTTCAACAATACCAGGGGTGTTGGAAGAGTGTATAAACCTTAGTTGATGGTTGTGTTGGTTGAATAGTTGATAGTTCGACCAGTCCCTATTTCTTATGCGCTTCGTTCCCTTTTTCTCACTCCCTCACAATCAACTTCTCACTTAACTGAGCAGTCGGCGTCTCCAATACTACGATGTAGTTTCCTCGATCAAACCCGGAAATGTCAAGGATGGCACTATAGCTGCCGGGAATCATAACGTGGTCAACTACTGTTGCAACACGTTCTCCTTTCATATCGACAAGGTAGAGTCTGGTCTCTCCCTCTTCGATCAGCGCAAAACGAATCGTAGCCTCAGAGAGAGCTGGGTTTGGCGTTATGCCCCCCAGCTTCAACTGTCCGTCTGCGCTGAAGAGGCGTGTCTCCCCATCCCGGCAGAGTCTGTGCAGAACAAATATCCCGTCACTTTTTGCGACCTCAGGGGGACATCCCTGACTCCATGTAACATCCTCAATCACCGCCGGTGTTGATTCTGCATTCCCAAGCCCTGCGACAAGCTGCGGCTCTCCATTCATCCACGTTATGGAGCTGTCAAACGGATGCCATCTTCCCTCCCAGGCAGCAACGCGCTCTAACGGACCTTCCTCGACAATTGCGGCCCGATTAACTGGCGTGAGTATACTCTTGTTAAAGGCAAATTGTGCGATAAAGTCGAGCGGGCCAAGCGGGGTTCCTGATTGAGATGGAGGTGGTGGATCGAGCGAGACAATGCTAAAGGGAAGCATAACCGTATCGCCTGGTGCACCGGTTATGTCCCCAACGGATGCAAGTACACGTGTGATCGTTGTAGGACAGAACCCTTCCCCAAAGAGAATTACTGTGGCTGGAGAGCCCGGTCCGTTATGCCCAAACTCTATGGTGCCGCTAGTACGTTCTAAGGAGACTGGTGCGAACCGAAGAGACATGGCATGTGATGTGTCAGGCGCGAGTGTGAAGGGAGCTTCACCGGAAAGAATGAAAAAAGACCTCAAGTCAGGGCCATTCTGTTTAATCGTGATGGCCAAGGGAAGTGTGCCGACGTTTGAAATGACAACTTGCACAAGCGTATCATTTTGATTACCAACCTCTACAAGGCCAAAGTCGACAATAGTAGCATCGATCCTGAGTTGTGGTGTAACACCCTGACCGGAAAGGGAGGGAGCGGGTGTGTCTATAGTACTTAGTATCTTCAGTGTAGCGTCAAACCGACCAACAGCATCAGGGGTAAATCGCAACTCCACTCCGCGGGACTTTCTTGCAGGAATCGTGAATGGGGGAAGACCAGAGATAATGTCGAATGCGCTGGCGTCCCGGCCTGTAATTTGTAGCTCATTCACTTCTATCTCAACTCCACCACTGTTCCTGAGATATCCAACGAGAACAGAGTCTTTTGAAGAGCCGACGAGGACCTGACCAAAGTCAACGTCAAAGGCTTCTACTCCTGCATCGACGATTGCCCATAGATCATCAGATACATCGACACCGGAACCGATAGAGGTACTATCCTCCCCACTGAGTTCCCAGATGATTGCCGTGCTGTCGTGTCCGGCGGTAACGATGTAGGAACGACCGTTCAGTTGGGTAATGTCAACTGATGTGATAGCTTTGGTGTGACCATTATTCGGATCATCAAGAACCCCAAGCATATCACCGGTGGCAGCCTCCCAGATACGCCCTTTGCCTGGAGTATCGCCTTTGCTCCAGAGCAAATCACCCTCGCCAGTGACAATCAACGAACCATCAGGACTGAACGCTGCGTCGTTGTGACCGCTCAGAGTATACGTCGGTTCTCTTGCAGATTCGCGCCAGAGACGTGGACTCCCGTCGTTTCCGGCCGATACAATCCGGTTGCCATCATCTGAATATCTGGCAGAGGAAACACCAAGCGAGTGTGACTGATTTGGATTGACTCCGTCTGGTAGCTTTGATTTCTCTCGACCGTCCGTCGTATATATCTTGAATGTATCTTTTGATCCGGCAACAACAAACTCATTGAATTTTGGGCTGAAGTCTATCGAAGAAATCAATCCGACGTCAGTCTGAAATGATCGTAGCATTGCACTGTTGGTAGCATTCCATATTGTGATCTCTCCCCTCGATGTTCCAGTAACGAGTAAGGTGCCTCCTGGTTTGCTGAAGGCTATAACTTGAATATCCTCGTTGGGCTGCTCATCTACCGGGTTTCCACTGCTAACATCCCACATCTTCCACGTGTTGTCATTGATGGCTGCTGCCAGGAATTTACCATCAGGACTGAACTCCAGATCAAAGACAGCGCCTGTTGGTGAAAAAGTGCGATACGGCTGGCCGCTCTCCGTTTTCCAGACTCGCACGTTATCAGTAATGGAGTTGCTTGCTGTTGCCACATACTCCCCATCAGGACTGAAACGTGCTGCTGTAATTTGCCCAAAGGATTCATGGCCTCTGTACGTATGGAGACGTTTTGCAAAGGGCGAACCGCCATTGCCGAGATTGAAGCTGTCGATGGTAACGCGAGCGAGGCAGCGTTGGCTTGGTGTGTTCGGTACGTGCCAGTCGTAACTGAGGCCGGTTCCTTTATCGGTGATTGTGGTCCAGGTAGTTCCGGAGTCTGTGCTGTAGTCAAGCCGGACGGTGTCGGTCGGGAGCACTCCGGTCCATCGAATTGTTCTGTTGCTTCCAACAGGAAAGCGTTCTCCTCCATTTGGCAGGACAAGCCTGATCTCGGGTGTAACAGAACCGTTTCCCCAACGCCCACCGGCGGCATAGACTGTTTTGGTGCAGCCGTCGATCTGGATCGTTATCTCCGCATAAACAAAGGACGAGTCAGTCGGCGCGAATTCAAAGATTACATCGTAAGCTGCATTTGGAGGAATGGTATAGGCCGGTGGAGCGCCGTTTGCAACGGCCTTGATATGTGGATCGGAAGAGGTAATAGAGAGAACTTGGACCGGCGCGTTGCCAGTAGAGAGGGTAATAGTTTGCCTGTCGGTTGAGCCTGGCGCTACCGTGCGGAAAGCAATTTCGATCGTGTTTACTGTAAGATCTGCAATAGCCTGTGGAGGAGCGATGTAGGTTGTTGTTGCTTCAGCCGGGAGCGTTTGATCAGTCAGTGTTACCGTACGATTGGAGTCGCAGGTCGGTCCGCTTTCCCATTCGATCTCACAAGGCTCTCCTCCCTGCGCCTGATCGAGAATCAGTCGATATATCTCTGCAGCCTCTTTCGGCGATGTCACGTTCTCGAACCAGAGACCACCCGTTCTTCTGGCAACGTTTTTAAGAATCGGAGGTGCCGGGAGGCCAACGGTCACGCAGTGTATCGTGATATCTCCTGCGTTTGCTTGTCGAACAATCTCTGCTTCGTTGCCATTCCCTCGGCCATCTGTCAGGAAGACGATAACGCGTTTGTATTTCCCTTTGAGCGCGACCGGTATCGCTCCTGTTACAGGCGAGATCAGAGCGGCATCATAGGAGGTGCCTCCTTTAGGCTGCAACTCATCGATGGCAGTCTGAAGCCTTCGTGAGTCGATTGTGAAATCCTGGTTGAGGAAGCTTATGAGATTGAAGCTGGTAATTGCGCATTCGGAGATACCAAGGGGCATACTTTCAATCCAAGCATGAGCCGCAGCCCGGGCAGTCTCCAGATTGCGATCTGCATGTTCCCGCATCGAGCTTGATATATCGAGCGTCAGCACAGAAGAGATTGGAACTATCGGTTTTGGTTCCGGACAATGTAGCCGTCGTATGGTTCTCTTCGTTCCATCCTCAAAAAGTTCGAGGTCGATGATGTTGGGTCGATAGGGATTGCCGTCAGCGTCGAGTGCCAGGACATTGGCTCGGATTAAAGGATAGGCGGAAGGATCAACATCGTACAGACTAAGGGTCTGTCCATCTACGATGATCGCATAGAAGAACAGAAGTGAAGGAAGGAGGTATCGAAGGGATCGAAACATACTCAACGGTTCAATCAGTTTTCATGGTCATCAAAATATAGAGCCTGACACATCACAACCCAAATATGATCTCTCAGGGATTATTCAACTCAAGCCCCATCTCCTTCTGGAATGATCTCTGCAAGGTCGATTTTCAGTCCTTTGATCACATAAGAAAGTATTTCCCCCTTCTCCGAAACAACCTGTGCAAGCTCATATCTCTTTTCTTTAAGAGCGAGGATCTCAACGGATTTGTTTTCCGGATCGACAAGCCAGTATTCCTGAACGCCATGCTGCTCATATAAACCTTTCTTCTCATAGCGATCTTGTTCAACTGAACCGGGAGAGATAATCTCGACAATAAGATCGGGTGGACCGACAATGGCATGAGGTTCGATAATCTCTCGACGCTCCATCGCAACAAAGAGAATATCAGGTTGAAGGGTAGAGTGATTGTCAAGAATAACGTCTGTCGGAGCAGCAAGAACAGTTCCGAGTTTCTTCTTTTTCACATAGGAGGCAATTAGGTAGGTGTAGGTTGCCCGATGTGTTCTGGTGTTTGATTTTGGGTGCAGGGGCCATAATCAGTCTTCCGTGGATGAGTTCATAACGCAGACCATCGTCGATAGCGGTATAGTCGGCGTAGGTTAGAGGTCGTTTGTCGAGTAACTGGGTCGTTGCCATCATTATCGGATTCAGATATTCATGGTACACGAGAAAAGAACGGTTTGAAAAGAAAGTTCATGCAACAAAAGTAATGTAAGTAAAACCGCATTCACATATAGAAGACGTTCTACCGCCACGCTCGATACAGCAGAATCAAAGAGGCGGTGAGAGGATATCGGGCAGGATTTATGATCTTACTATTGGGGTCGGAGCTGCCTATTGCTCACTTCTTCTTCACTTGCGCTTCCCCGCTCTTTTTTCTTCTTCCTCTTTGCAGTAGCGGTGACATTGTCTCGATATCCGATCGCTGCCTTGACAAATGCTTTGAAGAGAGGATGTGGAACCACAAGACGTGACTTTAGTTCGGGATGAAACTGTCCACCGACAAACCAGGGATGATCCGGCAATTCGATGATCTCGACAAGCAGTCCGTCGGGTGAGAGTCCGCTGAAGACCATGCCATGTTCGGCAAGTTGATCGCGGTACGCATTGTTGACTTCATAACGGTGACGGTGTCGTTCATTGATGAACCGATCACGGTAGGCTTTCCAGGTCTTTGTCCCGTTCTGCACGATGCAGGGATAACTACCGAGGCGCATCGTTCCACCCACATCCTTCACGTTTTTCTGATCGAGCATCAAATCGATCACGTTCTGCTCGGTCTTTTCGAACTCGGAAGAGTTCGCTTTGGTTAATCCACAGACGTTCCGTGCATACTCGATAACTGCACATTGCATTCCAAGACAGATACCAAGGAACGGAATGTTGTTCTCACGCACATATTTGATTGCCTTGGTTTTCCCTTCAACCCCACGGGAGCCAAATCCTGGAGCAACGAGCATGCCATGTATTCCTTTCAAGGCACGCCGCACGTCGGTCCCGTTGTTAAGCTTTTCGCTATCAATCCATTCAAGTTGAACGTGCACATTGTTTGCTGCGCCGGCGTGGATGAACGACTCGATAATTGATTTGTAGGCATCCTGATACCTGGTATACTTACCGCAGAGAGCAATGTGGACATCACCATTGGTCGGTTTCTTGATGCGCCGAACAAAGCGTTTCCACAGTTTCAAATCAGCTTCAGGAGCTTGGATGCCCAATTCCCGAAGCACAAGATCATCCAGATTTTGCTGCGCGTAAATCAAGGGGACCTCATAAATCGTTTCGGCATCATGTCCTTCAATCACCGACTCAGCCTGTACGTTACAGAAGAGAGCAATCTTCTCACGAATATCCTTTAGCAGACGGTGTTCTGAACGACAGACCAAGATGTCTGGTTGGATACCAATCTCCAGAAGAGCCTTTACCGAGTGCTGTGTTGGCTTGGTCTTTAACTCACCCGCAGCGTTGATATAGGGGACATACGTCAGATGAATATGAAGCGTGTTGCCCCGTCCAAGCTTCAGGTCGAGCTGTCGGACGGATTCGAGGAAGGGGAGCGATTCAATATCGCCGACGGTACCTCCGATCTCAATCAGGATGACATCATACTCTCCCGACTCACCAAGTGCAGTCATCCGTTTGGAAATCTCATCGGTGATGTGGGGAACGACCTGCACGGTTTTTCCGAGATAATCTCCACGACGCTCCTTTGAGATGACTTCGTGATAGACCTGACCAGTTGTGGTGTTGTTCTTCTGGGTCATCGACTGGTTCAGAAAACGCTCATAATGTCCAAGGTCGAGATCAGTCTCTGCCCCATCGTCCGTAACGTAAACCTCACCATGCTGAAACGGCGACATCGTCCCAGGGTCAACATTGATGTAAGGATCAAATTTCTGGATGCTGACACGAAGTCCTCGTGACTTCAAAAGCAGAGCCAATGATGCCGAGGTGATTCCCTTACCAAGTGATGAGAGAACCCCACCGGTAATAAAGATGTATTTAGCCTGTGTTGCCCGCTCACCCGAACTGCGTTTGCGAGAAACTGATGTCGTGGAAGTCACGTCTTTCCGATCCCTCGATAAAAAATGATCTCCCGGCTCCATGAACAGCCTGCTCCTAGAGAAGCCGATTGATTTGCTGAATGAAATGAGAATTCAACGGTGAGACCGTCTGCGGGAGTGCAATATAGGAAACACAGATAAACTCATCTGTGTTCCTGATCTGCGTTCAATCTGTGTTCCTGATCTGCGTTCAATCTGTGTTACCCGATTTTAATCCGCCGATCCCCCTTCTCAATCACAATCTTGCCTCTCTTATTCTCTACGGATAACTGTTTGCGGAGACTGTTTGCAAGACTATGCCAGCTCTCTTTTCGTTCGCGTTTCCGGCGTTCTTTCTGTTCTTTTTTCAGTAATCTGTGCGCACCACGCTCGACATCCTTCTCTTTCGGATAGAAGGCTTCGGCTGCGTCGAATGCAAGACCAATACCCCAACCAAAAAGAGGCCAGAAGAACCAGGTTCCACCCGAGGTGACCAGGTCAATTGCGAACAAAACGGCGTTGACAATGAGGTAGCTGCGAAAATGCTCAAAGAATTTTTCTTTTCGGCGTTTTTTCCACCGTTCACAAGCATCCTGAAGAGCATAAGTCTCCTCATATTCAATAATTGCCTCTTCGAGAGCTTTCTGGTCAATGTCAAGCTCGTGTGCTGTCTCCAACAACTCATTGTATGTAATGCTTGTAGGATCGCCCCCACCATTGCGTTGCAGCGCCCGTTCCAGAATTGCTCGGACTTGTTCGGGAGAGTAGTGAGCTTGTTCGTCGGCCATGGTAGTGCAGTTCAGAAAAATGAATCGGTGGTTGGAATGCTTTAACGATCAAATATAGAGACATATTTCATCGAAGGCGAAGATTTACTGAGGAAATTTCCATTTCCTTTCCCCTACGTCCTCGTTATCTGTAATGATCTAATTGTTTTCTGTGGGGTTTTCAGGATACAACCGGAACAACGAATCCTGTAACTCCTCTCTACCGGCTCGATGTCTCCTTAAAAGATAACGTGCTCTCCGAAAATCTTGATATTCATGATTCGCAATCTTCTTTGCCATCACTGCGATTTTTCGTAAATTTCGAATGTTGTTCATCCGTGCGGCCAAACTCTTTGGTGACCGTGAAAAGAAACGTCTTCTACGCTTCCATCCAGATTCTTATTCTTGTTTCGGCGGCACTGCTGCTTGCCAGTTGTGCGAACCTACTCGATATGAAAGAGCGTCCGCTCTATGAATGCCCCGAGCCATTTATTCCATGTGTGCCAGGGAAATTTGACCAGGTTACGCTTGACACCGGATCGAGCGGCTATGGTTACTATCTCGTTATCGATCGCGTTGATGGTCTCGCTACTGATCTCGATGAGTTTGGCGTAGCCTTTGCCACAAGTCTGGGTCAGCAAACAGACGGTATTGCTACTATACGGACAGGTTCACCAAGAGATGAACATGACGAGTTACATCGTGTTCGTTTCCGCTCAGTGACCGAAGCACTTCCTCAAAGGCGGCTTGAAACACGTGATCTGCTTTCCTCGATAGGGACACCAACCTTTTTCCCGCGCTCTGATACAATGCTTATAAGTGGACAGTTACCGGGAACGGTAAAGGGCGACTATGATATTACCAAAGTGAAGGTGAATCAACAGGAGGGTCTGGATAACGTTGTTCGGAAGCCTGTCTCATCGCTCATTCGTTGGGATGCCCAACCTGCCTTTACACCTGACGGTACCGCGATGTATTTTGCCAGTGGTCGACGTGACCCAATGGGAGGCACAGGAACGGACATTTATGTCTCGCGTTTGGGGGCCGACGGTAATTGGTCAGAACCTGAACATCTTGGTCCGGCTGTTAACACACCATGTGATGAGCTGTCTCCCTTTGTCAGTAGCAATGGAAAGTGGCTCTACTTCTCTTCGTCTGGTCATGAAACGGTTGGCGGCTACGATCTTTTCCGTTCTCGTCTTTCTGGTGGGCAACCGGGTCAAGCTGAGAATCTTGGCAGACCGATCAATACTCCGTCAGACGAGCTTTTCCCCTCATCGCCTTCAGGAGCTGTTCCTGACACGTTGCTTTACTACAGTTCTAATCAGAAGGGGTCGAACGGTTTTGATCTCTATGTCCTGCATCGCAGGTTCAGAGGACGCCCAGGAGAGGTAGCAATAACTGAGCAAGCCGACTCTATAAGGCTGACTGGAACAGTACGCACCGACGATGGTACTCCTGTTGACAGTGCGATAGTAACGCTTGACGAACGGGATCCACCACGCAGAATCGATTCAACGGAAAGTGATAATACGGGAGAGTATGAGTTCGAGATTGAGAAGGGAAAGAAATATGACATTACTGCAAGTAAAGAGGGGAATCTCTACGGTACGGAGACGGTAGAAGTACCAGTTTACAACAACAGGGATGAGATCAAGCGCGATATCGTCTTTCTTGATACGATTCTCTTTCGCGTCAACTTTCCTTTCAACAATGCAAGCAATCCATACGAATACACGCTCGACGATCGGGGTTTGCCAACCGATCGACGCTGGAGCGACGTGATTGCCCAGGCAGCCGATGTGTTACGTCGTATCGATCCTGCATCAGGAACCCGGATTGAACTGGTTGGACATACCGATCCAATCGGCTCTGATGCATACAACATCGATCTTGGCCGTCGCCGAGCAGAGTTTATCAAGCGCGAGTTGATTCGTCGTGGTGTTAGTCCGAATCTTCTGATTGTCAGAACCGAAGGGGAACGGCGTCTGTTGCCAATGTATCCAAACGAACCGGATGAACTCTATCGTTCGCGACTGCGTAGGGTGGGGTTGTTCAGGAAGTAGTCAATTAATTGTGCAAAGCAAAAAAGGCGGAGTTTTGAGAGGCGGATAGATCTCTTTTAAATTTTTCGGTTTTCGTTGAAAAAGGTCAATTAAAACAGGTGGGGTGCTGCGAGGGGGATAATGAGGAGTCTCTTTTTTTGAATCTTGAATTTTTATGAAGTGCTATATACATCTGTTGATTCTTCTTCCCGGTCTTCTATACATCTCATCATTATTGACGGGATGTTATACGATCACACGAACCGAAGAAGACCTCTACACGATTACGCAAAGCGATACCACGATTCGCGAAGAGGTGAACAATCCTCCTGGTGATCGAGACAATGGAACGATCTATCCCTCACCACGAACCGTTAAGATTGTCCGAGAGTACGTTCAGCGAGACTCCACTGTTGAGCGCCACTATCCGGCCTTCCTGCGGTTCGGTGGCATAGAGACTGCCAGCTTCCTGTCATCCGGTTCGGGCGATGGTGGTGGCAATGGATTGTTTGGCCTCTATGGGTTGTTGAACAGTAAGCGGACAACTGCCACGAAACTCTACACGGCAAACATGTATCGCTTTACGCCCTATGAGATTCGTCTCCGTTGGTTCAATGATTCACCAAACTGGACGATCGGTACGGCCGCCATTGAGTTGTTCGTCCGGCAGAATGATCCAAGTGCGGAGTGGGATGCCGATGAAAGTTTGATCGGCATTACCCCGATCTATGTCCGCAAACGATATTTCCTTCGGGAAGATCCGCCCTATATCATGATTGTCCCCTTCTTCGGTTTTTCGGGACCGTGGGGACCATCATACTATGTTAACGGGGGCGCAACGTTCGATGTCGGTTCATATGGTGGACTGAATTTCCGGGCTTATGCTGGCTATATCGCTGGAACTTCATCCCTTCTTTCGAATGAATCAAACAGCGGAGTTACGTTCCCGTATTTCGGGGTAGGTGTTTCAGCACTTGATTTTGTGAACAAAACCGAAGAACTGTTCATTGAATGGAAAGATCATGACCATAATGCTCTGGAAGTAAGTGGGCTGAACGTCGATATTGTTCGGGCGTTCTCCGATGCGTCTGATCCGCCACTTACCGGTTTGATCCTCCGCTTTGCCTCAGCTTCGATTCCAGTTCCGATAGGGGATCGACGCTGGTTTGTGAGCACATCCATGTTTAATCTCATGGCACTGAACAGCACAGACATTGCCTTTGGTTTTCTCCCGTTGCGTACCGGGTATCGATTGAATCTGGTTGCCGATGAATTGAACCTGGAGCCTTTTGGCGAGCTTACCTACTTCCCCTCAACTGCGTGGCACTTCGGGTTGCGGACTATGTTGAAGTTGCCTGAGATTGAACAGATTGGGTTTGATTTTCCAATGACGTTCAACTTAGTAGCCGGTCTTCTCAGCGGTTCAACCAATATCGACGTGTTGAGCAGCTTCGAAGATCTTCAGGCTCCGAACGATTTCACGACACCATATATCGGCTTTGGGATTGGAATAGGTGATGATCTCTTTACACCCGAGGAGGTGATGCGACGATGAAGCATATCCTGTCTGTTCTCTTTCTGCTCTTCACTGCTGCTCTGATGGTCGGTTGCGATTATGAACGCTATCAACTTGTTGTTGGTGACTATACTCTTGAAGGAATTGCTATCTCTGACTGGCGTGATGTAAGCAGGGCTGGCAGCTTTATCAGGATAAAGCCGGGGGGTCGTTTTGCTGTTCGTGTTGATTATCAAACACAGTATCTAACACAGTTTGATAATCAAACACAGTATCTGGCACAGTTTGATATGGCTGTTCTGTCAGGCACCGGCGCTAACTTCTATACTCGCGTTGTAACGCATCAGTTCGAGCCGACCGACGGAATTGCCTTTCACTATGCGATTGATGGCTGTAGCGTCAGAACTGAAGATGGAAGGAGAATACCACTTGAGTTCAATGCCGATACGGAAGAGGAGACAATCAAAATACTAAGCAAAGCAGACCAGGTGGAGTTTTCTGTTGGTTGTGACAAACTCTATGAAGGATTAAGCAGTCTCGAAGGAACGGAATACATTATCATCGAGGCGCTGCCTGATTCGGAGCTTGAGATACGAGCGATTAATTACTTTGATATTGATGAGTTGTAGAAGGGACTAACAGTTTGAGAATTTTCTCTATTGTACTCGATACTTGAACACCTCATCGCGTGCCACAACAAAAATCTCATCATAGTCGTTGATAGCAATCCCTGATGCAGACCCCTCGGCATCGAAAAGTCCCAGATATCGACCATTCTTATCAAATGTCTACACACCTTTGATATCACAGACGAAGACACGGCCAGTTCCATCCACAGCAACTGCATCAGGTGCACGAAACTTCGTCTGATTGCTCTTCGTGTCAAGGCCGTGATTCCAGAGTGCTGTGGCGATATCTACAAGTGCGGAGGGAAAGTTTGGTGAGAGCGCGACTGCCTGTTCAAGCTCATGAGTAGCACGCTCCCAGTTGCCGTATTGGAGAAAGCCTCGACCCGACCACGATTGAGATGATCCTGAAAACTCTTGCGGGCATACTGAAGATCTTCTCGCGAAAGGCCCGCTTCAAGCGCAATGCGTTCGAGTTCATCTTCGCGTAGCTCCTCCCCTTCACGTTCGCGGCGGAGGGCGAGGATCTTTGTTATATAGTCTTGTAGCAGACGATAGTTGGTCGACCTGACATCCTCATGCATTTCTCAATAGGATATCAGCGAAGCAAAAAGAAATCTACAAAAGAAGAGACCTGTTCAAAAAGGAATTACACATCTGAAGATGGGAAGTTTTCATATACTTTATCGAGTTCGTATAGGCGTAGTACATCAATCTGTGGTTTCATCCTCTCGCATTCACTATCTTCTATCCCGCTTATTATGATTTGCTTATGTCGATGGCTTATACACATCAGACGTCACGTCGTCGTCCGCCAAGTCGTTTCTTTCCGGTGGAGGCTGAAGAACTGCTCCGGGCTGGCGAGGTGGTAGGAGCTACGGAATTATGCAAGCAAGGCTTGGTTTATTTCCCGGAAAATATCTCCGGCTATGTAGTCCTGGCACAAGCATATCTCATGCTTGATCAACCGGTGCGTGCTCTCAACGTTCTTGAAAATGGATATCGCCGGACAAAAGCTGAAGGATTGCGTGCTTTGTGTGGTGAGATCATTCAAGGCAATACCTCTGAGGAAGAGGTAAAGAGTGAAGATGAGCTTGAAGTTGAAGAGAGCAGAGACGAAGTGGAGAAGAGAGAGTTCGAGGCCGATGAGATGCCAATAGAAGCAGAGGCTATCCAAACTCAACCTGAATTGTCGGTAGCCGATAGTGATCTGGCCGATACTGTAGGGGAGAAAGAATTTCTTGATGCTCGGGCATCCGATGAACTGCGCGGAGAGACAGTTCCAAAAGAGGTTGTGCCTTCGGCAGATAGTGATGAGTCAGCGATCAAAGATGATGGTGTTGCTGATCTCGAACCGGACGATGCTTCTACAGAGGAAGAAGAACTGTCTCAGGTTGAAGAATCTGGTGAAGTTCCTCCGTCCGAAGATGGAGAAACTGGTGTTGGCTCTTCCAAAGAGAGCATTGGATTATCAATCCATTCAGGGACAAACATCTCACGTTTGCGTAGCAGTAATTTGCGATTGATTCCTGGGCTTGAGTTTGCACCTCTTCGACGTGATGAGTCAAAGCTGAAGATTGCTCCTCTTGTCAATCCGCCTGTTGAGCTTGATCTTCCAACACCTGAACAGGAAGAGGTCAACAAGACAAGTATTGCTGATGCTGAAGTAGCTTCAGAGACTAACGCAGAAGAGCTGAATAAAGGGATATCCGAGTCTATAGAGGTAGGTGCCGATAATTCCGAGGAAGAGATGACTCAGTTGGAGGAATTAGCGCGCCGGCTTGAGACTGCTCACATTCCTATTGTTGAGGGGAAGGAGGAGACCGAAACGCAAAGTCCAGCCTTTGAACCCTCTATTATCAGTGATACGTTTGCCGATATTCTTGCGCAGCAAGGAGCTTACGAGGAAGCAATCAAAGCCTATCAGGTCTTGGCTAAGGCGAAGCCTGAACAACGTAGGTACTATGAACACAAGATTGCTGAGCTGCGGTGGAAAATGACAAGTATCACCAACGACAGATCCGGCCACGCTGATGATAAATCACATGAAAAGGGGAAAGGGGAAGAAGGGAAGGAGAGGGGCGAAAGTTGAGATTATCAAGCATTCAGAGAAGGAACCCTCTGCGGTACATCTCTCTTTCTTTTTCATTTTGTTGGCTAAGTTTAATAAAGATATGAGATAGATATGTATCTTTAGCGGCGTTATGAACTCCCAGTAATAAGCAAATTTCCGTAAAACCAACACGAACGATACGAAACAAACAACAGAAATAACGAATCGACTCAGCCTGTCGAAGGGGAGAGATAGTGAAAAGTGAGAAATGAAAAGTCGGCAGAAGAAAACGGGCTTCTTTTTGACTTCCAACTTCTCACTTCTAAGTTCACGCAAAGTCGCAAAGAAACGCAAAGAAAAGTAGTTTTTTAGATCTCATACTCCTGCAATTTCAACTAAAAATGAGACATGACCTCTAACTTCCAACTTCTGACAGTTCATCCCTCTTCCTCTCTCCTTGTCTCCTCCTTCCCCCTAAGCCTTTCACCCTGAGCCTGTCGAAGGGTGACGCATTACTGCACAAGGAGCTTTGCCCGAATAGAACCATAGAGAGCTTTAGATCTTAATGTTTAAGGGACGACTAAATAATATGCTGTTTAGAACATAGCCATTTTGTTTTGAGTTGCTCAGAATCAGCAAAGTTATACTCTTGCCCTGACTACGTTGTTTCCTTAGAGGTAACAATTTTCTTAAGGGCAAGCATAAAAACAGAGGGATGACTCTACTTTGAGCCATCCCTCCGTTTATTTTCTGAGGAGATCGATTCTTAATCGCTATCGAAGCAACTCAATCGTCCCGCTTGCCTGTGCTGTGCCGACGCTGACTCTGTAGAAATAGACTCCATCAACAGCTTTCTGACCATCCGGTGCCATTCCGTCCCAGCGTACCATATAGGAACTGCTTGGCAGTCTCTCACGCATCAACTCGATGAGAAGCGAGCCCCGCGTATCGTATATCGAAACAACTGCTTCCTGGCCTGCAAGCGAGGGCGGGATGGCAAAGCTGATCGTTGTTGATGCTCCAAACGGATTCGGGAAGGCTCGTGTATTCAACGATACATTCTTTGTCCTGCCAGTACTCGGTTCATCAATGCTGCTGAGTTCTGTTTTCAGCGCTATCACTTCACCCCGTGGCCCACCATCCTTACCGGCCAGATAGATGTTTGTCCATGCCGGACGGTGAGATTTCTCCTGAAGATAGGATGCGCTCCACTCCTCATCGGTCAGACGCTGGAAGTTCGTTGTTGTATGTTCATGGTAGCTCATCACCGGGCCGGCGTATGCTGTTGTGTTCCCTTCTGAGTCGGTGCAGGTCACAATTGCCATGTTCACAAACCCTGTTCCGACGTGCACCACCCAACCGACTGTGTATCCATATTCGTCGGTTGGTGCCGTGTGGACATCCGCAACCACGAGGTCTTGCTTGATTACCTCCTCGCCAGAATCGCCGCCATAGAAGAGAGAAGAATACCAGCCGGTGAAGACATCACCACAAACACCGGTCTCCTTTGAGAGCGTTGTCTGCAGGAAGGTGATTTCCTCCTCACTCAGCCGGGCATGTTCAAGTTCCTTCTCTGCAATTCCCTCCAGTGTTCGACTTATCTCCTCAAGTTGCTCGAAGTATGCCGTAAGGTTCTCAAGCTCCATCTCGGTAAAAATTTCCGCACCACGGGCCGCATAGTTTGCCACCGCGTCGTAGAAGGCCGGAATCGGCTCGACATATCCCTTTGGATAGGAACATCCTATACCACCGGTGTGTGACTGCTTTGCGTAGAGCAGATTATCATGGCGAAGCTGCGCCCAGGAAGCAAGTTGTGTGTTCATTTTCTCTTGCCACCATGCGGCAGTCTGCATAAAGCGTGGAAGATCGGTCCGATCCTTTGGCGGGTTCAGCCTGCGAATTGCTCCGAGCCATCCGGTATAGAGCGTTGCGTCCCAGAAGTCCCCTTCGTATGAGTCTATTAGATAACGGAGGCCGGCAAGCTGTTTTGCGTAATGGAATTTCTGAAGCTCCGGCTCCAGCAGATGAAGTGCCGCATCGTTGCCGAGCGCAAAGAGAACATCCAGAGAAGAGGGAAGCATGCGTGGTTTCGGCTTCTCTACTTTGTCGTAGACAACATTTGCCATCACGTACGAATCGATCACAAAGCGCTGACCGAAGAGCATAAAGGCCGATGCTGGCGTGACCTTATCCGGGCTTCTTGGATCATTAAAGAGAATCTGCGAAAGAATCTTCTGTTCGGAATACGGTTTGTTTGCAAGTGCGCTCTGAAAAGCGAGAAGCTTCGAGTCGATAACAAGATCAGAGGCCTGTGTAGCTCCAACCTCACTCATCAACTCCAATATGTTTGCCGGGGTCACGTTGTCCGACTCGCCAACCATGAAACGTAAGGTTCGATCAATTGCTTCATGCGTACCGTTCAGGTTCCCGTCACGCATTGCTTCTGCCAGAAGCGCTGCCATGATGGTCTGTCGCTTCACATCTTCCGGTGATGGTGGTATCAAGGCTCCCTTTGTCTC
Source organism: Chlorobiota bacterium (assembly GCA_021296135.1). GTDB lineage: Bacteria > Bacteroidota > Ignavibacteria > OLB7 > OLB7 > JAGWAZ01. The sequence continues at coordinate 58,057 of JAGWAZ010000009.1, forward strand.
ACTCAGGTAGATTTCCGTCCGTCCCAGCCACATCATTGCCCGAAAGTATCTGCCAAGATCCGGACTCTGGGCGTAGTGACCACGAACGGTCATCTGGCTGAAGTCGAGATCACGACTGGTATTGGCAAAGAGAGGATAACTAACCGCTTGTTCCGCGTCGATCAGTTCGATCAACTCGTTGAGGGTTGCTTGATTCCGTGGAAATACCGGGCTGACCGGGTCTTCAGAGAGCAATTTCAACGCAACGGTCAGATAGACATCGGCGTCGTCAAGTGATGTGCGGATATCGTTGGACTGTGAGTATCGTTGAGCCAGATTTCGCAATTCGCTTCTCATACCAACAAGAAGCTCGTCGAGCTTTGGAATCAGCAAATTTCTTTCGATTGAGATCAGGATGTTGTCATAGGATTTATGCAATGCGTGCAGAATTGCATCTGTTGAGATAAAGACAGGCAAGTCCTTGATAAAGACATGACGGAAAGCGTCGCCAAAGGAAGGATAGCTAAGCCGCTCGCTGACCATAAATCCGTTTCGGTTAATCAGCGACTTCTCATACGCGGTCAACTCAAAAACGCTGTCAATCTCCTGAGCGTATTCCGAAGAGGAGAACGTTGTTGAGGCTTTTGTCTTGAACAACCCTGCGTTGTGCATCGACTCAAGTCCCTCTGGATCGATTGAGTTGTTCTCCTCGAGGAACTGTTTGTAGGCCTCGACCGAGAAGGTCTGTGCAAACCCTTGACTGAAGGCAAGAGCAAAAGCAAACAAGGAAAGTAGAATTCTCGATGTCATCACATCTTTCCGGTTGATTATGGTTGATAGAATTTCTATTAATATAAATAAAAAGACCGATATGATATAAGTTTGTTTCAGGTCTGTTGAAGACGTTGAACCATCGGGTAACGGAAAAAGTTGTGTTGAAAAAGTGAGGTTACAGAGTTGTTGGATTTGTTACTCTGAATAGTATAGTACAACATCGAAGAGAAGAAGACCGGGAACATCACGCAGTCTCTCAGGTCTTTTCATCGGTGGGCTATACTGCTTGATTGTCACCCTCGAATCCGGTGCTCTTCAGCGTTGAAAACTTTTTAACTCCAACCCTTGCAGCCTTCTGCTCCGCTTTCTTTTTGCTCCTGCCTGAGCCTTTCCCAAGGACTACTCCGTTAACGTATACCTCAACGGTGAAGAGACGTGCGTGATCCGGGCCTTCCTGAGCAATGACCTCGTAGCGAGGAGCATCGTATCCCTGACCCTGCGCAAGTTCCAGAAGAGCGCTCTTGTAGTTCTCATCGAGGCTCATAATCTCTTCAAAGATTTCGGGTCGCAGGAGTGTTCGTGCAAGGAATTCCTTGACCGGGCGCAGCTTCATTCCACAGTCGAGATAGATTGCTGCCACTATGGCTTCAAAGGCGTCGGCAAGAATTGCATGGTTTCCCTGTTTCAGCGATTGTTCTGCCGATATGCTCAGCATCACAAATCGTTCCAGGTTGACCTCTCGTGCGCCCAGAATTAACGCCTTCTTGTTAACCAGACGACTCCGCAGCTTTGTCAGTTCTCCTTCTGCGACATCGGTATAATGCCGAAAGAGAAACTCGCCTATCAATACGTTAAGAATGGAGTCACCGAGGAACTCCAGTCGCTCGTTACTTCGAGTATACTGGTTCTCGGAAATCTGAAGGTAGCTGCGATGAGTCAAAGCCTGGACAAAACATCGAGGATCGTTCACCTGATAGCCAAGTGCTTTTTCCAGAGCACGAAGCTCTTCGGCCGGCAGAAGAGCTTCATCGGCTTCGATGACGGGTAGTTGATCGGAAAATGGATTTTCCCAAGTCTTTTTTTCCCTACCTAAGAGCTTTCCGATCAAACCCCGAATACTACCTGTTGGTCTCACGACGTTTTTCTGTTTAGGGATGCAGATGGAGTCCTCTACTCTTCAAACTTCTTGAAGCAGAGCGAAGCATTATGCCCACCGAATCCAAAGGTGTTGCTGATCGCATACCTGATATCGGCTTCACGCGCCTTGTTTGGCACAAAATCGATTGGAATCTCCGGATCAGGATCTTCATTGTTGATTGTTGGATGAACGATTCCATTCTTCAATGCAAGAATAGTAGCTATCGCCTCAATTGCGCCCGCAGCGCCAAGCAAATGTCCCGTCATCGATTTTGTTGCACTGATGAGCAGGGTGTCGGCATGATCTTCGAAGAGTGACTGTATCGCCTTTACTTCTGCTATGTCGCCAAGGGGTGTGGATGTGCCATGGACGTTGATATAGTCGATATCAGTTAATTCGATTCCCGCATCCCGGACCGCTTGTGCCATCGAACGATGTGCTCCCTCACCTTCTGGGTGAGGTGCAGTCAAATGATATGCATCGGCGGAGAGACCAATCCCAACGATCTCGCCATGGATAGTTGCTCCACGATCCATTGCACGCTCCAGGGTCTCCAGAACAACAACTCCACCCCCCTCACCAAGGACAAAGCCGTCGCGGCCCTTGTCGTATGGGCGGCTTGCTGTCTGTGGAGAATCGTTCCGTTTCGAGAGTGCCTTCATTGCGTTGAAACCACCGATTGCCATCGGTGTGACGACGGCTTCGGATCCTCCGGTCACCATTATATCGGAATCGCCCCGTTGAATCAGAATAAAGGCATCGGCGATAGCATGGGAACTGGTTGCGCAGGCCGACGTGGTTGCATAGTTCGGACCACGCAGGTGATAGCGCATAGAAATCTGTCCTGCTGCGATGTCGGCAATCAGCATTGGAATGAAGAATGGACTGATGCGACGAGGGCCATCCTCCATATAGGCACGGAACTGTTGATGGTATGTCCACATACCTCCGATGCCGCTGCCGAAGACGACTCCTGCTCGTTCTGAGGGGATGTTATCCTGATTCAGGCCAGCCATTGTGATGGCCTCGGCAGAGGCTGCAAGTGCATACTGTGTAAAGAGATCAGTACGGTTCACCGTCTTGCGATCAAGCCGCTCCTCTGCATCGAAGTTCTTTACCTCACAGGCGAACTTCGTTGCATGATCTGTGTAATCGAATCGTGTGATGAAATCGGCACCACTCTTACCGGTGACCAATCCGTTCCAGTATTCTTCAACAGTGTTGCCAATTGGCGTTACTGCCCCCATACCGGTAACAACCACCCTTCTGCGCCCTGTATTACTCATGATTGAGAAGAAATAAGAATATATCTGTACCCTACGATACGGTGCGGATGTAATCAACGATGTTTAATTCCAACACTGGAGAATTGAACGTTTCGCCTGTAGATAGCAAGTAGAATGTAGAAGAGCATTATTTCATTCCTTATTCTACGTTGAATTTCTCAACGAGTTCTTCAATCCTTCTACTCAAGAAAGTGAGAAAGCCCGGTCTGTACGTTATTCGGCAACGACAGACCGGGCAACATGTGTGCGATCATACTGATGTACGGACAATGATCGCAGAAATCACTACCACTTATCCTTCGCCCCTGGCATTTTCCGTCAGGTAGTTGACCGCCTCGCCAACAGTCTGAATCTTTTCCGCCTCTTCATCTTCGATTGTTACGTCGAAGGTCTTTTCGAACTCCATAATCAGTTCGACTGTGTCGAGCGAGTCAGCTCCCAAATCGTTGATGAACGAGGCACTTTCTGTGACCTGCGATTCTTCAACGCCAAGTTTGTTGACGATAATTTCCTTGACTTTTGCCTCAACGTCTGCTGCCATTGATGTTCTCCGAAATTATGAACCGTAGTTATGTAAGTTATGAATATCCTTTTAAGATGTGTCTCAAACTGCGTGAAAGTCTTCACGCATGTTGTCTCACGTTCATTATACCATTGTCATTCCACCGTCAACAGCAAGAACCTGACCTGTAATATACGAAGCATCATCGCTTGCCAGAAACGCTATAACTCTTGCCACCTCCTCTGGTGTGCCAATGCGAGCAAGGGGAATTTGTCCTTGAATTGCATCCTTCTGTGTTTCATTCAGCTTGTCGGTCATATCTGTATCAATAAATCCGGGGGCGATACAGTTGACCAGAATGTTTCTGGAGGCTACTTCACGTGCCATGGATTTTGTCATGCCGATCAATCCCGCTTTTGAAGCAACATAGTTTGCCTGGCCAGGATTGCCGACAAGCCCGACAACAGAAGCGATATTGATAATGCGACCCCAACGCTCTTTCATCATTGGGCGCATCACATTCTTTGCAGCCAGAAATGCGCCGGTCAGATTTGTTTGCACAACATGCTCAAAATCTTCCCGGCTCATGCGTAGTACAAGCCTATCCCGCGTTATTCCGGCGTTGTTGACCAAAATATGAATTTTCCCCCACTGTGAGATTGTCTCTTCGACCAACTTCTCAACCTCTTCTTCCTTGCTGACATCGCATTTGAGAGCCATAGCCCGGTCTGAGCCGAGTTCCTCAACAATACTGTTTGCTGATTCGGCAGAAGAGTTGTAGGTAAAGAGAATCTTGGCTCCTTCGGTTGCGAGACGACGTACAATTGCCGCTCCTATACCACGGGATCCACCGGTCACTATCGCAACTTTTTCTTCCAGTCGTTCAGTCGATGTTGAATCGCTCATTCGTTTTTTTCGGCTCCTTCAGAGTTATTGAACGTTTGAATTTGCTCTATTTTCCCGAGACCGGATGCCGGTACTTCACGGGAGATACGTTTTGCCAGTTTTTGCAACACATTTCCCGGCCCTACTTCGATGAATTCCGTGGCTCCGTCGGCAATCATCTTTCTGATCGTTTCTGCCCAGAGAACCGGTGCAGTCAATTGTTTCAGCAGCCCTTCGCGGAGAGTTCCTGCATCAGTGACCGAGGAGGCAGAGACATTCATGTAGACCGGAAACTCGGCCTCTTCAATCGGCGCTTCCGATAGAGCCTGGGCTAATTTCTCTTCAGCCGGCCGCATCAAGGGTGAGTGAAAGGCTCCGGAGACGTTCAGTTCCGTTGCCATTCGTGCTCCGGCCTCCTTTGCAGCCTCTATTGCAGATGCTACTCCCCAGGGAGTTCCGCTAACTACAACCTGTCCGTCAGAGTTAAAGTTGGCCGGCACAACGAGGTGATCATTCTGCGATATCGTCTGGCAAATTTCTCTGACCACATCATCATCGAGGCCTATGATTGCCCCCATTGTTCCGGGCTCTGCTGCTCCTGCTGCGGCCATTGCTTCTGCCCGTAGCCGCACCAGTTCCAGCGCATCATCAAACCGAAGCGCTTTGGCGACGGCAAGCGCCGTGTATTCACCGAGCGAGTGTCCGGCGGCCATTGCCGGTCGTGGGTTCTCGATTGTTTGATAGAGCGCATACGCATGGAGAAAGAGTGCAGGCTGCGCATTCTCCGTTGCTCGCAGATCATCTTCGGAACCATCAAACATTATCTCTGTCAGATGATATCCGAGCACATCGTTGGCACGATTAAAAATATCCCGCACAGCCTCCTGCTCGTGATAGGCGTCAAGCCCCATTCCGACAAACTGCGAACCCTGACCTGGAAAAAGAAAAGCTCTCAACAGAAGTTAGAAGATTTAAAGTTAGAAGTATGAAGTTAGCGGTTGGGAGTATTGCACCCTTTTCACACTTCTAACTTCACGAATCACACTTTTTAGTATGCCTTAGTATGCCCACTTTAACCAACCACTTCCCCACGTGTATCCGGCTCCGAACGTTGCAAGGATTAAATTGTCACCCTTGGCTATGTTTCCATTCTCCCACCACTCGCTCAGGCATATCGGCAGTGTTGCGGCTGTTGTGTTACCATACTTATCAATGTTGACCATGACATTCTCCATCGGAAGTTCTATTCTGTCGGCGGTGGCCTTGATGATGCGCAGGTTTGCCTGGTGAGGGACAAGCCAGCGGACATCTTCAGGGGCAAGATTGTTGCTCTTCATGATCCTCTCGGTGGTGTCAGCCATTCCGATAACTGCCTCTTTGAAGACGGCTTTGCCGTCCTGAAAGACATAGTGCAACTTGTTGGCAACCGACTCCTGGGTGGGCGGGTTCAGGCTTCCTCCCCCTCGCATATGCAGATAGGGCTCTCCGGCTCCATCGATATGGAGGTCGAAGTCGAGCAAACCATACCCTTCTTCTTCTGAGGGTTCGAGCAGAACAGCTCCACCACCATCACCGAACAGAATGCATGTGTTACGATCCTCAAAATCAATGATGGAACTCATCTTGTCGGCTCCAACCACCAGCACATTCTTGTGCGTTCCCGATTCAATGAACTGTGCCCCGGTTGCCAACGCAAAGAGATAGCCGGAACAGGCTCCCGAGAGATCGAAGCCCCATGCATTCTTTGCGCCGATCTTCTCTTGAAGAACACAGGCCGTTGAGGGAAAGAACATATCGGGGGTTACCGTCGCAACAATAATACAGTCGATGTCTTCCGGAGCAAGACCGCGGCGGTCCAGACACATCTTGATAGCTGGAACAGCCAGATCGCTCGTAGCTCCATCTTTTGCAAAACGACGCTCAATAATGCCTGTCCGCTCGCGAATCCACTGATCATTAGTGTCAAGAAATTCCTCGAAATAATGATTGTCGTATACATCCGGCGGAACATAATGTCCAACAGATGTTATAATCGCTTTTGTTGAGTTCATGAATTCAATGGTTGTTCATGGTACGGTGATGACCCTTCAAGGCAGATACCTGCATGGGCTGAGGGCCGCCCGTCCCTATATGGTATCACCCGAAATTGCCTTTTTGATCTTTGCGTTCACCCCCTTCCGCGCCATCTCCTCCGCCTTGAAAATCATGTTTTTGATTGCTTTAGGGGAGGATCCACCATGACCAATGATAGAAATGCCATTGACTCCGAGCAGGGGAACACCACCATATTCTTCGTAGTTCATCTCGCGAAAGACTCCCTGCAACGTGCTGTGTGCAAGTCCTGTCATGATCTTGTTTGAAAAGGATTTTTCTGCATGGGCTACCAGCTTTGCCCGAAGCAGACTGTTGACGCTCTCTGCAAATTTCAGGAGAATGTTGCCAACAAATCCATCACAGATAATCACTTGTACCGCTCCTTTCAGAATATCTCTCCCTTCCACGTTCCCAACAAAGTTCAGGCTACTCTCTTTGAGTAATTTGAAAGCTTCAACAGCACGATCCTCTCCTTTGCCCTCCTCCTCTCCTACGTTCAATAATCCCACGCTCGGATTGTTATAGCCAAAAATCTCTTCGGCATAAATGCTTGTCATCAGTGCGAACTCGTAGAGATGTTGTGGCTTGGTATCAACGTTTGCTCCAACATCGGCAACAACCGTGAAGCCGGTTTCCGATGGGAACTGTGACGCAATGGTTGGTCGTGAGAGGCCGGGAAGACGTCCGAGAATAAACGTTGAAGCGGCCATAACCGCACCGGTGTTTCCGGCTGAGACGAAGGCATCAGCATCGCCATCGGAATGCAATCTGAGTCCGACAACAATCGAACTCTCCCGCTTCGACCGGACGGTCTGCGCTGGGTCCTCTCCCATTTCAATGATCGAATCGGCGTTGTGTACTTTCAGACGAGCACGATCAGAATCAGTGTAGTTGGATAACTCCTGCTCGATCGCCTTCTGCTTACCGACGAGGATAACTTCAAACCGGGACGGGTCTGATTCTCGAACTGCCTCCACGGCCCCACGCACGTCGTCGCTCGGAGCACAGTCGGTACCCATCGCATCAAGAACAATTCGCAGTGGCATCAGCAGAAAGCGTTTGTTGCTGTGGTCAAATCTTTCGTTTTTGCGCAACAGATTATCATAAGTCATGAAATTAGGAAAACCGAGCCATCGAGAGATCTTGGGCATACGAATTGATAAGAGACTGAGAAAGATTCTCACCCTCTATGGAGAGGGGTTAGCCTATATTCTTGCAATTCTGGACTCAAAAGTTCGGTTTTGGGTCAAGAGGCACACCTCCCAACCCCTTGTTTCCCAACTCACCCCCTCGATCCATATAGTGGTTTTGGCTTAGGGCTATCACAATCAAAGGCGGACGTGAGCACCACGAAGTTATCATTCTTATCTATCAGGGCAATACCGCGCAGATTTCCACACGCCGGAGAGGCACCACCAGATTTTTATGACATTCTTCATTCCGAGAGACTATCTTGTGTGCTGGTTTAGCACTATAGAAGGCCTCTACGCGCCACACGCAGTAGACCTTACACGCTAAGTTCTAATAAAAAACTGAAATAGATATGTATCTTTAGCCTTATGAACTCTTAGTAACAACCAAATCTCCGTAAAACCAACACGAACGATACGAAACAAACAACAGAAATAACGAATCGACTCAGCCTGTCACCCTTCGGCAGGCTCTCCTTCGACAAGCTCAGGATGGCATGCTTCGGCATTCTAACATCGTAAATCTGAAATCGTACATCATCCTTC
>JAGWAZ010000009.1:66478-67705 GCA_021296135.1 Chlorobiota bacterium
GAGCTTTGCACAAATAGAACCATATAGAGCTTGAATGGTAATGTTTAAGGGACGGCGAAATAATATGCTGTTTAGAACATAGCTACCTTACGCTAAAATGCCTTCGTTCCCGGGGTGAGAACGAAGGCGCCTTTTGTGCTTGTTGTACTCTCTAAGACTACCTCTACAAGGAGATTTCAGAACATCGATCAACGAATAGCGATCTCAGAAGGAGGAAGGGGGCTTCCGAAACTCCACAGCTCTTCACAGTACGATTCATCGACAACATGCGTCCGTTACTTCTCTCACACGTACAATGCATCGCCGTAAAGAGATAAAAACGTGCTCCGTACCTGCAGTTCATGCCCCTTTTATCGACGAGTTGTGAGGCATTTCCGATTTCCCTGCGAACTGATTCCGGTTCTCGTCCGGTTCGTTTCCGGTGCGTGAAGTGCTCCCCAAAAACTGGACAGATATTTAGTCGTCCCTTAAAAATTAGAATTCAAAGCTCTCTATTGCCCTATTGGGGTAAGGCCACTTGCACAGTAATAGCCTCAAAGCAATATGCCTCTTTTTTAACCAAGACAAAAAAGCACCTGATCTGAGCTTTTTCATGAGCCTCTTGAAATTCAATGCTGCCGCAGCCATCATCATGTTGATCGAATCACCCTCATGCCCTTTCAAGTAATTCCTTATAGCACGGTGATCATGCTTCAGATGGCTGATCACCGGTTCAATGGCAGCTCTCCTTCTGAATCTTTTCCGCTTCTTCTGTTTCTGATAGGCACTATCTCTCTTTTTAGGAGGATGCGGTAGCTCGATCTGGGTCGATCCAACCTGTTGTTTGCCTCGATACCCACGATCTACGGTAGCTGATCTCGGTAATCTTCCAGTGAAGCGTTCTACCTGTTGTAGGACTTCGGCTAAGGTGTGTCGATCATAAGGATTCTCTGAAAATGCCATAGCCCCCACAATGACACCGGTCTGTTGGGTATAAACAATAGACGCTTTACATCCAAATGCATACCGTTTACCTGCTTTACCTTTGCTGATACACTTCACCTCCGGCTCATGCAGGCTGTAGAGCTTATCTTTGTCCCCTCTCTTCTGATCTATGATCCGCTGCATTCGGCTAAACAACTCCGAATGAGATAATAATACGGCTCTAGACTAGAAGATTTTCTTTTCTATTCAACAATAATGATAAGCCAATATACTGTTTGCAACTCATCCTAGTTGTCAATTTTC
>JAGWAZ010000057.1 GCA_021296135.1 Chlorobiota bacterium
CGAGCCCAGGATCGTGGCCAAGCGCCAGCCTCGCGTTGCGGGTCTGGAGGAGGTGATCGTGCATCTCTACGCACAGGGTCAGAGCACGCGGGCGATACAAGAGACCTTGAAGCAGTTCTACGGTGCGGATGTCTCCTCGAGGCTCGTTTCCGAGGTGACCGACAGCCTGCTTAAGGAGGTGCAGGCCTGGCAGGCTCGCCCTCTGGAGAAGGTCTACCCGATCGTCTACTTCGACGCGCTGTTCGTGGAGTCTCGCGAGGAGGGATCGGTGCAAACGCGGTCGGTCTACGTGGCGTTGGCTATAGACATGCAGGGGCCGAGGGAGGGTGCCGTCTCGTGGTTGAACATCTTCGGCGAGTTGAAGGCGCGGGGCATGGAGGATTGTTTTATTGCGTGTGTCGACGGCTTGAGGGGTCTACCCGAAGCGATAGAGACGGTCTTTCCCGATGCTCGCGTGCAGTTGTGCATCGTGCATCAGATGCGCAAGAGCCTTCGGTAGGTTCCCTGGAAGGAGCGCAAGGCAGTGGCTGCGGGTTTGCGGGGCGTCTAGACGGCGCCGAGCGAGGAGGCCGGTCTCGCGGCGCTTCAGACCTTCGAGCAAGAGTGGAGCGGGAAGTATCCGGCGATCGCTCCGCTCTGGAAGAAAGACTGGGAGCCTCTGGCAACCTTCTTCGACTATGCGCCAGCGATTCGCAAGGCGGTCTATACGACCAACGCGGTCGAGTCGTTGAATACAGCCTGCGCAAGATCGTCAAGGTGCGGGGAGCCTTCCCCAACGACGAGGCGGTGCGCAAGCTACTCTACCTGGGTCTGCGCGAAGCGTCGAAGAAATGGAAGCGCCCGATCAGGGACTGGAAGGCGGCGCTCAACCAGTTCGTCATACTCTATGGAGACAGAGTGCCCAGAGAACATTAAAGCCGCTTACACAGTTAAGCGGACACCCCCCCTCCTGCGAGAATCACTCGCATTACCGCGCTAAAGCACGGTGCTAACAACAATATGAACTTCTTACTTCTAAGAACTTCTCCCGATTCCTCACTTCTAACTTTTAACTTCTTACTTCTAACTCGCCTCTTCGATAATCGCCTGATACATCCTGATTGTCTCTGTCAGCCCATACTCAAGCGCATCGGCAATAAGTGCATGACCAATGGAGACCTCCGCAACATGATCCACGGCCTGAAGAAAGGGGCCAAGATTATCGAGGTTAAGATCGTGCCCTGCATTCAGGCGAAGACCAACCGTCGATGCCCGATTTCCTGCCGATGCGAACTGCCCCAGTGAGGCTTCTATCTCCTGATCCGTTCCGTTTGCAAAGAGAGCAGCATAAGGTTCTGTGTAAAGTTCAACCCGATCCGCCCCGATATTGGCAACATGATCCCACTCATCGGAATCGGCATCCATAAAGAGACTGACCCGTATCCCCCACTCGTGAAGTTGCGCAATCACGTCACGCAATGCAGACGCATTCGGTGCAATCTTCCAGCCGGTATCACTGGTAAACACATCAGGGGGGTCGGGGACAAGCGTGCACTGTGTTGGTCGGACATCGTTAGCAAACTGCATCAAGCCATGAAAGGGATTCCCCTCTATGTTCAACTCGGCATCAGGATAATCTCGCATCAACCCAGCAATCTCGTAGATGTCATCTGGACGGATATGACGTTCATCAGGTCTGGGATGGAGCGTGATTCCATCGGCAGCAGCCTCCAGAGCAATATGTGCAGCATGCGTTAGGCTCGGAATCCCGATCGTGCGAGTGTTCCGAAGCGTGGCAACCTTATTGAGATTTACACTGAGCTTTGTCATGTTCATATCCAGAAGAAGGTAGTAGGAAGGGCAAAGTTTGAAGAGCGAAGTTCATAGAAGTGAGAAATTTGAAGGGCGAAGTCAGAAGGGCAAAGTTAAAAGTGAGAAGTGAGAAAGAAGAAGCTTGTTTTCTTCGCGTTCGATTCCCGATTTCTCACTTCTATACATAGCGTCATAAATAATTGCGCACACGGGCGGGATTTATTATCTTGTGCGTGTGAAAAAACTTACGATAACCGGACGCAGAGACCGTCATCCTCGCTGGCCACCATGTCATTGTTATCCTCTCGACAATGCTACCTACCACCATCCCAAAGTGCATAAGCACTGGCGCAGCCAAGCCAAGTCTCGCTTTGCCTTGGAGTTCCGTTCTCCCTACAGCCCTGATCTCAGTCCCATCGAACGCGTATGGAAGCTGACCCGTCGGAAGGCCACGCACAACCGATACTTGTTAATCGTTATTCTTAGATCAAAAACGTTGTCCCAGCCGTAAACCGCTGAGCTAGCTTTGCCCTCATCGTCCGTACACGGCTGGGCTATGGGACGGCGTTTACTCCCGAACGTTCGTCGTCCCTGTAGCCCCGACGTTTACGTCGGGGTCAGCAAGAGGCTTGGGCTGTACAAGCTCCGTAGGAGCGACCCGCTCCTACGGAGCTATACATCATAGATCGCACATCGTTAATCGTTAGATCGAAAACATTGTCCCAGCCGTAAACCGCCGGGCTATCTTCGTCATTTAACGATGGTCATCGAGCCACTCAGAAGTTCTCCGTTCTGCCGCAACGTGTACATGTATATACCACTCGGTAGATCACTCGTATTTACAGTAACCGTCTGCACCCCAGCTTTACGCTCTTCCGAAAGTATCGGACCGACAAGATGGCCAGAAGCATTGTAGAGATGCATCTCAACCATCCCTTCTCGAGGAAGAGTAAAGGAAATCTCCACAACTCCACCTGAAGGATTTGGAACGCTCCCGCCAAGACTCAATCGGCTACTTGCATCTGCTCGACGAGAGGCTCCAAACAAACCTTCATTCCCACCCCATGTGATGCTCGATCCGTTCGGATCACCTACCGAGTGAGTTCCAGTCGCTATACCGCTCAGAATCACTTCCTGATCTCCGTTCGTCGCATTACTGATGATGACAAACTTTGCCTCTGAACCACCACGTGCACCTGGTGCATAGGTGATCTCAATAAACTCATAGCCGCCCACAGCAACCCTGACACGATCAGGCAAGATGAAGCTGTAGTCCGATCGATTCATCCCTTCGATACGAATATCAGACAGCGAGACCGGAAGCGTTCCTGTGTTCACAATAATTGCCGTCCTACGAGCTATCGAACCGACAGGTACGCGTGCGTCATCAAAGAGGCTCTTAGGGCTTGCCATCAATGTCCGTGAACCAGCTTCTCCACCGATACCGACTCGAATAACCTCTCCACCACTGTAGGTGATCTCCAGGGTTGCCTCGCGTGGCCCCGGATCGCTTCCAGAGGTTGGATTCAGTACAATACCGAGATCAACTGAGGTCTCCGGATCCAGACGAACCGGCAACGCCGGCCAAGGGTTCGACGGATCTTCGCCAATCTCATCCACGTTCGGTCCCATCAGCAATAGCTTCGTGATGTCGATCACCTCGGTCGAGGTGTTCACCACATGCACGACTCCGTGTGAACCTGGTCCGTCAATAACTGCCGGAGCAAGACGAACATCTCGTGCAAGAAGATCGGCTACCCCGACACCATAGAAGTTCAGGTAATAGACACCCCGTTCCGAAATGCCGTCGGTAAAGATCGTTGAATCATTTGACTGCAGCATAACCGATGCACGACGCGAACCGGAACGACTCGGTGTGAAACGTGCCTTGATTGTTGCCGAGTCGCCAGGAGGAATAATGTAATCCCCATCGGTGATTGCCGTGCCATTGAAGACTCCGATGAACTCGAACTCTTCTACATCGCCCGTTGCAAAACGCAGGTTGTCCTGATTGATTCGCAGATCACACTCGCCAGTGTTATGTAGGGTTGTCTCTCCCTCGATCGACTGACCAACCTTCACCGGGTCGAACGTCAACGTAAGACCGCTCAGGTCTCCATCGCTATCCTTGGCCATCTGGCTTCCGATGCCGCGGCCAAAGAACTCAAGAGTGATCAGACCCTCAACCTCAGGCTCGGCAGCCTTCCCAGGAAGAAAGTTGTTAGTATCAGGACTGATGAAGTTCATGCAGTTGGTCCGCATGAAAAGCCGTGTATAGCGTTTTTCAGGACGTTGCGAGACAAACGTGATGAAATAGGTCTGCATCTCACCCGGCTCGATCGTCTGCGGGAATTCAACAGGTGTGTTTGCCGTGGTTGGCGCTACGCCCGGAGCCTCTGTGATGAAGTAATCGGTAGATGGTACAAGCTCTCCCCATGCATCCTGCTTCATCCGATAGCGAGGGATTCCCTGCTGAATCCTGCTATCCATCTCGAACACATCGAAAGCCGTGATGTTAACGTCATGACGATTGATGTTCTGAACATCGAGACGCAATGTTGTTGCATACTCGCCGACGCACGTGACGATGTTACGGTAATAACGGCGATCGTTGTCCAACATGCTCTCACCCTCTACAAAGAACTCTGCTGCAACCCCCACACCGAACCCACGAAGGGTAAAGACACGTGTTTCACCATCGGCTGTGATCCTCAGCGTAGCCTCCTGTGGGCCTATGCCGAACTCTGTCCCGGTTCGGTCCGGCGAGAAGGTAATCCTCGGGGTCGAAGCAGAACCGCCGGCAACGGAATCGACAACGGTTGTTGTTCCAGTTGAAGTCTTTTCGGCCCCCGGTACGGTAATGTCATAGAGGCCGAGAGGATCGTCGAGCCTATAGGTAATCTCTGCCGGCGATGAGAGAGGATTGCCGTTGTTCCCAATCGAGAATGGCATGGAAGTCCCCGTATCTCCGCGGTTTACCTCGATGTTCGACATCAACACATCGCCGCTGTTCATATCGGCTGTACCACCCTGTGCGATGTTCCCTATCCAGTCTATACGTGGCAAACCTGTAGCGTTTACCCCGTAGGTGATTACCTCATTATCACCGGACGCTGCATACACTTCAATTTCTGCAACATGCATACGATCCGCACTGTCGTTATTATCTACCATAAGACGAACGTATCTTCCGGATCGGTTCACTGTAAAATCATGTATGGGATCCGGTGCATTGGAATCGCTGTATTCCCAAACGCCCGTATCTGCCTGCAATTCAGCAATGGTGGTTCCTCCTCCAAACGGATCTTCAGAAACAAAAACATGATAATCGTCTAATCTCTCACGGAATCCATCACGATTGTACAGGGTGATATGCCTGATCGGGTAAACAGAGCCAACATCGACTTCTATCCATGGCTCCTCTTCACTGTTTGTTTCGGCGATACTATTGTCTGCTCCTGCTCCACTGGTGTTCCCGTCAATTGCCCGCGCAGCTGTAGTACCGCTGCTCGCAGTCGCAGTTGCATTCAATGCGATATTGACTGCACTGAAGAAATTCAGGTCCATTGTAGCATCTCGTGCACCGATAGCCTGTGGTGTGAAGATGATATCTGGAGAGACTGTCCTTCCAGGTTTGACAACGCGTGGAGGAACTGAGTAGTCTCCAGCTGCCGGACCAGAGAACGTAGCGGTGTAGATAACCGAATTGCAGCCATTCTCCGGAATTGAAATACTGAACGGGTTGAACGTTTCGCTGTCTCCACGCGCAAGCTCTTTGTCTTCAAGAAGGACGTCCCCCTCCTCCATATTTTCCGTGCCGCCCTGGCTTAGATCGCCGGCTATCGTCGTCAGTTCCTCTTCGCAGGGATAAAAGACATAAACTGTGTTGTCAGAAATCGGTGTTCTGCTGGAGTCAATGTTAATCGAATTGTCCTGTTCGGTGGAGCTTACCGTCGGTGGTACATTTTCTTCCAGAATAACGCTGGTGTGGTTCGAACCGCTTGTTGCTATACCGATCGTTGCAGAAGTATTATAATTGCCCGGCATCGAGACGTAAACGAACTCGATTGCGTCTGTCCCTTCATACAAGCGGGCCTGAAAAACCCAGGGACCAGAAGCAGCAGCACTACTTGACCAATATCTTGTGCGCCATTCAACCGTCAACACACGCGATCCTTCTGATCCCTCAGTTTTATAACGGACATAGCCACTATCAGGGTATGTGCGGAGATCATCCCAAAAAGGAGCGATAATCGGGTACTGTGCAAAAGCATCAAAGCCGTTTGACCAATCAGAGGAAAATGGAGCACTACCAAGCTTCATCCAGCCATTTGAGCTTACAGAGAAGGTTTCGTAGCTCTCATCATCGGCATAAAAATTGAAGGTAAAGCCGATGTCGAACGATACGGCCCTACCCTCGTCTACATTCGCCCCAAGTGCAGTGTCGGAGCCGGTCATGTCTGTAGGTGTTGCAGTTCCGTATGTGAATTCATACCTATAGTCCGCCCATACATGCATGACACTGCCAATCAACAGGGCAAGGAACAAAAGTGTAATTCGTTTCATAGTCTTAATACTCCACTATAATTTTTATGAAAGAGAAAGTTTAATATTTTTGGTATGATCTACAAGTATTGTCCTGTTCATTGCATCCCAAAGGAGGTTAGCAATGAAACGCAACGCAACAGCCGATATGATGTTCACCTCAGCTCAGCCCTGCAAAGCTCTTGGTAAGCCCCCACCTTAGGGCGAAGCCTACAATGGAGGCAACCAAAGGTCACATCACTATGATGTCAGCAGGTGTAGTACGTATACGTTCATTCAATAAGCGTTGAGCGTTCGGTTTTTGAACCTCCAGGAGGAACTTCCCTTATTGTGCATAGAAACACAAAACATCCAGCAGATGTTACAAGCATGCTGTAAAAATAACACTTCAAAGGAAAAAAAGTTAGTGCGCCTGCTTTGGGAGGGGAAGAATTTACATAATCTCACAAATTTTAAAAAACCCCCCGCAATCTGGCAAGAAGGAAAAAAGATAAAAGTTAGAAGTGCGAATCGACTGAATTTTGGAGGTTAATGAGAATGTGAAGTTCATATTGGTTATTAGCACCGTGCTTTAGCGCGGTGAGTAGGAATGATCCTCAGCAGGAGAGAACGGCTTCGAGCCGTTTCCTATCACTGCTTGTGATTCGCATTAGAAGTAAGAAGTTCTTGGAAGTGTGGAATCGGGAGGAAGAAAACAGGTTTCTTTCTCACTTCTGACAGTTCACCCCTCTACCCCATGCTTCCCTATGGTTATGAATCGAACGTCGCTACCCGACTGGCCCACGCTTCGGCATGGGGCCATCAACCGGGCGTCGCTACCCGACTTGAACAACAATCGCACTGTGATGACCCTTACGAACAATCGTATCTTCCTGCAAATGACCCGACTCCCTGCGAGTCTCTACCTCTTTTGGGCCGTATGGTAAGAAAGAGACAGGAGTGTCGAACCAAGAACAGATCGTGGATTCTTCACTCAGGCTTTGCTGGCACATCAATGAGAAGGGTGGATTCGAAGAATATCAGAAAAGATTCTTCGTCTATCTTTAGATAACACTCTCAACCATTGAACTATCTAACCTTTCCACCTTCGGACTCCTTGACTCCCGACTCCCGACCCGTGACTCTTTGACCCCCGACTCATGACCCCGACTCGTGACTCTTCGACTTCTTTTCCTTCATCCCTATGCCTCGTTTACTGGTCGGCTCATTAATGGAAGCTCAGTCCTGGATGCTCCCTGAAGATTCAAAACGCCAAAATTTAATGAAATCAGGCATAAATCTGCGAAAAGTTGCATAATAGTGTTCAAATGATTACCTTTTTCTGTATGGCTCGTCGTGGCACCTACATAAACACAGGAAACCGTTTTACCACACAGAGGAGAGAGCACTTCTATGATGAATGGGAGGATCGCTCGCCTGAACCTGATCCCCGTACTCGCATTGTGGAAGACACCTCACGCTCGGCCTTCGCGACAAACAAGAGTCCGGATATTCCGTTTACCCATTCTATTAATCCCTACAGGGGATGTGAACATGGGTGTGCTTACTGCTATGCCCGTCCCACCCATGAGTACCTCGGTTTCAATGCCAGTATAGATTTTGAGTCGATAATTGTTGTCAAGCGGAATGCGGCTGAACTTGCCCGCAAGGCAATGATGAAAAAGTCTTGGAAGCCGACTTCGATCTCAATCAGTGGGGTAACCGATCCCTACCAACCGTTGGAACGACGCTTCAGGATCACTCGGAGTATACTTGAGGTGATGTTGGAGTTCCGCAATCCGCTCGGAATCGTGACAAAAAATGCCCTTGTTTGCCGTGATCTTGATCTTCTGAAACAGCTTGCAGAGCAGAAGTGTGTTGTGGTCTTTCTTTCGGTCACAACGCTTGATCGTGATTTGGCACGCAGAATGGAACCACGGACATCTACCCCAGAGTTGCGCCTTAAGGCTATCGAACGGCTCGCAACTGCCGGAGTTCCGGTCGGGACAATGGTTGCACCGATTATTCCGGGACTGAATGAGCAGGAAATTCCGGCGATTCTAAAGGCTGCCGCTGATGCGGGAGCACGTTCTGCAGCTCATGTAATTCTGCGACTCCCCTATGCAGTCAAGCCGATCTTCCTCAATTGGCTTGATCGGGAAGAACCGGGGCGTGCACAAAAAGTTCGAAACGCGTTGCGTGAGATGAAAGGAGAGAGCTTGAACCAGACAAAGTTCGGTGCGCGAATGACAGGGATTGGGGAACGTGCCGAAGCAATTAAAAAGCTTTTTGTCATTATGGTAGAACGGCTTGGACTGAACAATGGGCCTTCTTCTCTGACAACTGCTAACTTCCAGAGACCGAATAGAGATGGACAGATGAAGCTGTTTTAGAGCAGGCTCACTATTTTCCGGACAAAGGCGTCAATGGGGATTACAGGGCTGAACCGGACCTATTGCGATGAAGTACACTCTCTCTCTTCTCATATTTCTCCTTTTTTTCTCATCACTCCTCGCTCAACGAGGAGCTAATGTGAATGATGCCTCAACCAGTGCAATTGTTTTAGCACGGGTCAAGTATTCCGGCGGAGGGGATTGGTATAATGATCATTCGGCAGAAGTCAACCTGCTGAAGTATGTTGCCGAGAACACCACCATCAACGTTCGTCCTACGTTTGAGTACGTAGAACTTTCAAGCGATAAACTCTTCAGCTATCCGATCATTTTTCTCACCGGACATGGGAACATCAGTCTTACTGAGACCGAGGCTAAGCGATTGCGCTCCTATCTTGATAATGGTGGATTTCTCTACATAGATGATGACTACGGGCTTGATACAGCTATTCGACGCGAAATGAGAAAGGTCTTCTCTGACCAGGAATTTCAGGAACTCCCCTTCTCTCATGATGTCTATCACTCCTTTTATGAATTCCCCAATGGTCTACCCAAGATCCATGAACATGATGAGAAACCACCACAGGGCTTTGGTCTTTTTACCGAGGAGAACCGTCTCTGTGTCTTCTACACATATGAGACAAATCCGAGCGATGGCTGGGCCGATCCGGATGTTCACAACGATCCTCCTGAAAAAAGGGAGGATGCTCTGAAAATCGGAACGAACATCATCGTCTATGCGTTGACGAATTGAGTTGTCATGTCGAGAGTTGAAGAGTCAAGAGTTCAAAGCCGAAAGCTGATGGCTCAAAGTATGAATCGGGGATGAAGAGTCGAGAGTCTGGGAGTTGGAACCCCGATATACTTAGCGATATGACGATGCAGGAGTTTGATGATGCTCGGGAAGTCAGTCTGAATGAGTTGCCCTTTGTTAGTGTGGAGTCGTTGCATACAAACACGCGAGCGGGATTGCGGACGGCAAGATCGTTGCTGAAACGTACTCGTGGAGCCAACAAGCAGGTCTTCATGATTACCGATGGAAAACCGTCGGCGATATTCGACGATGCGGGACGACTCTACAAAAACTTGTTTGGCCTCGATCCACGCATTGTCAACAAAACGCTCGATGAAGCGGTGGCATGTCGGAGGGAGAAGATTACGATCAGTACGTTTATGGTAGCACAAGACCCGTATCTGGTCAACTTTGTGGAGGAGTTGACAAAGGCAAATCATGGGTGGGCATATTATACGGGGCTTGGCAAACTTGGAGAGATGATCTTTATCGACTACATCGGTAATCGCAGGAGAACATACTATAGCGGAGGCTGATGATAAATGGAGGATGCTTGATGGGGAGTATGTGTTGCTCTGTGGGATGCGTCCGATAAATTCTACTTGCCATTGTTGTTTTGTGCCACATCATCGTCAGGGAGCAGTTTGACCTTGATGCGTTCGAGTTGGATATATGTCTTGAAATCATCGGCCCATAACCGCGTAGCGAAGAGGTAAGGACCGACACGCCGGGTTAGCCGCCAGATGTATTCCTTGTCAACACCTTCATAACTGATGCGCCACCGCTCTATATTCTTGTAATTGGCGTTGATATAGACCAAGGCATGTGAGGTTGACGACAATGAATCATTAAAGTTGACTTTCATCGGCGTCATCCATTTCCCGTCAATGCCAGAGTCGTTAAGAAGCTGCAGGGTAATGCCTGAGTCAAGCAGTCGAACGGGTGTAAGCAGCCAGCGCAGGTTGTTGTTCAGACGGTCGTATGAGTTGCGTAGCGCTTCCTTCAGATGCTCTTGAGGAACTGGGACCGAATCGACCATCATTGTTCCAGTACGCTGGCTTAAATCGCTGAAACGCACTTCATAGGAACGTCCATCAGGTAGGGTGCCGCTTAAGACTGCTTCATCGGTCAAACGATTCCATTCATTGTGGTAACGGACAAGTTCCTCGTGTGTACTGTTGTATACAACAAAATCAAAGGATACAAAGACGCTGTCGGTCCACAGCTCTCCACCGTATGTGTATTTGACGTCTTCTGCGAGAAGAGTTGCAGCAAGGTTCTGATAGTCGCTGAGGGATGGATCATAGTCCGGATCTCCTGGCTCAAGTTGAGCCTGGAGTCTTGTGCAAAGAGGTGCTACAAGGAGTAGACTTAAAAAAACGTATGCATACTGAAGTAATCTGAAGCGTCTCATAATATTTGGTCATCAAACCGAATGTGATGACATACAACAACCAGATAATCGACGAAGAAAGTTATGACCAATTGGGTTGACAAATTTAAAAAGATAGTGCATTGCGGAATGAACTCCATGTCTAATTTGTTGCAATCTTCTCTGAGTGACGTCTTAAGGCAGACAATACCATGCGGAACATTCAAGTCAGTTTGGCGTCGCAAACGCGGTATGAGATGCAAAGCACATTCTACAGACTGTTCGTATATTCTTTTTGTTTTCTCCATCTATCATCGTGACACAACGTATGCAATACCACAATAGTTTTGGGATCCGATTCCTGCCCATCATCACTTCATTCCTCTTCCTCGTTGTATCTATTCCAGATGAGCTGTATGCGACTGGTGCTGAGCGTCAGCCGGAAAAAGCCTATAAGAGCTTTGTTCTGGAAAATGGTCTGGAGGTAGTAGTTGTCGAGAATCATCTTGCTCCGATCGCCACAGTGGAACTTGCTGTGCGAAACGGTTCGTTTACCGAGGGACCGGAGTTTGCAGGACTCTCTCATCTCTATGAGCATATGTTTTTCAAGGGGAATGAGAGATTTGAACGGTCACAGGACTTCCTCAGCTATCTCAGCAAAATCGGTGCAATCTGGAATGCTACCACGCGAGAAGAGGTGGTCTACTACTACTTTACATTGCCATCACAGAATCTGAAGGATGGAATGAAATTGATGGCAAATACAATCCAGACGCCCCTTTTTAACGTAGAAGAGCTTGAGCGTGAAAGAGAAGTAGTGCTTGGTGAATTCGATCGCCATGAAGCAAGTCCACTCTTCAGCTTCTTACGTGCGATGGACTCAGTTACCTGGACAGATAACTTTACTCGAAAAGAACCAATTGGTCAGCGCAACGTTATCAGTACCGCAACCCCTGAGAAAATGCGATATATCCAGAAGAAGTACTATATCCCCAACAATTCCCTGTTAGTTGTTGCCGGAGATGTTGATTCAGCCACAGTGCATCGTTTCACCGAACGCTATTTTTCGTCGTGGGAACGGGGACCTAGTCCATTTGAAACTGATCCCCCACCTTTCCCAAAGCCGCTTGCAGGAAAATACTTTGTGGAGGTTCCTTCGCCGATTGAACTTGTGCAGGTCAATTATCAATGGCATGGACCATCGGTTTCAATCGACCCGGAAGCAACCTATGCAGCTGATGTTTTTATCTATATCCTCACCCAGGATCAATCCCGCTTCCAGCGGCGTCTTGTAGAGAGTGGTGTGGCTCAGTCAGCCGGTTTCAGTTACTACACGCAGAACTATACGGGACCGATCGCAGTCTCAATAGCGACAACGGAAGAAAAGGCAAAAGAGGCGATGGATGTTCTGTGGGACGAGATTCAGGCATTTGATTCACCTGACTATTTTACCGATGAGGAGCTTGAAACTGCCAAGGCTTATCTTCGCGTTGAGCATCTTTATGATGCAGAAGAAACAAGTGAGTGGACGCACACTATTGGTTTCTGGTGGAGTACAACGGGTGGTCTCGATTACTTCAGAGGCTATCTCGACGAACTGTCACAAGTAACCCGCGAAGATATTCAGGAGTTTGTACGTACCTACATTAAAGGGAAAAACTACGTTTTGGGAGTCGCGGCTAATGGTAGAGCGTTAGCGAAACTGAATCTGAAACCTGATCAGGAGCTTCGATAAGCTTAACAAGAGAATGTAACGCAGCGAATCATTCATATGACCATAGAACGTTTTTTATTCGGCAGCATTTCTTTTAAGCCATTCCTGCACTTTGGATTGCTTCTGTTCGTATCTGCTTTTCTTCTTTCGTGCGGAAGTTCTAAAACTGCAAGTGATAATTATCGGGCGGAGGATGAAGAGGTTGTGGTTGTTCTTGACGAAGAAGAGGACAACAACGATGAACTTCGTGACGCGGCGACTGCAGTACCGGATGAGATAGAGGAGTTTACTGTGGATGGATTGAAAGTTATTCTTCGTCCAACCGGCTCCAGCTTCCATACCGTTGTCGCAAAGCTTTTTATCCGTGGAGGACTTCCTGCCCTCCCCGATGGAGTATCGCCTGCAGTAGAGCAAATGACACTTGATGTTCCACGGTTTAGCGGACCATCGTGGATCGATCGGAGCGACTTCCTGCGTGAACGTGATCGAATGCATCTGGGACTTGGCGCAACGGCCGAGCGCGATTTTTCAACGTTAACGTTACGCTGTGTCGATGAGAATTTCGATCGTGCCTGGGAATTGTTCTCCGGTATGATTGTTGAACCAGGGTTTGATCCGATTGCGATGGAGAACATCAGGGAACGAGCAATTACCGGAATCCGTAATCGGAAAATTGTTCCCGAATCATATGCAAAATATCTGGCCGACAGTGTTTTCTTCTATGGACATCCATACAGCCGCGTTGCTCAGGAGGAAGATTTCAAGAAGATTAGTGTGAATGATTTGCAGAAGTACCACGATGAACTCTTTGTCAAGTCACGACTCTTCCTCGTCGTTGTTGGCAATGTATCACGCAAGGAGATTACCGAGAAGATCAAGGCCTCATTGGCAAAATTGCCGAAAGGAAACTACAGGGATCCAGTAGTCTCCGTTCCACAAAACGCAAATCATTCCTCCCTCCTTGTGATAAATCCCTGGGGACGCGAGGCAATTCCAACAAGCTATCTGGTAGCCAGACATAGTGGGCCGGGACACAATGATGATCTGTTTTATGCAATGGAACGCCTGCGCAGTTTCGTCGGAGGCTTTCTGTTCAGGGAAGTTCGGATCAAACGGAACCTGAGCTACGCTCCCGATGCAGCTACATATAACAACAGCATCGGTTTCGGTGATATAAGCATATCAACCGCTCTTCCCGATTCAGCATGGCGTGTTACGAAACGCGAGATACTCGATTTTTTCCAGGACAATCTGATTCACGAACAATACCTTTCGAGGGTGCCCGCGACCTGGTATACCGGACAATATCTTGACATGCAGACGGCAGAGTCTCAGGCAACCGAGCTTGGAACAGCCTGGTTCCATAAAGGAGATTGGCGTGAGGCATATCGTGCACCGTTGCGCCATACGGAAGTAAGTCCTGAAGAGTTGAATGAGGCGGCCCAAAAGTATATGGAGAACTTTACGATCGTTATCGTTGGTAATCCTGACGCTGTCACACGTTCGGAATACATACCGGAAGATGTGGATGGAGAGGCAGGATCTTCATCTGAAGTGCCTGGCGCACGGCAATAGTCGTTACCGATTGCTGATTGGAGTTCTCAACGCTATATCTGGGAATCTTGCTGGCACTGCCGGCAGGATTCTCTCTCGGATTGCTTGGGGGAGGCGGGAGTATTCTCGCCATCCCCATCTTCGTTTATGTACTCGGAGTTGATCGTGCTCTCGCTATTCCTGCCAGTCTTGTTGTTCTTGGCCTGACAAGCTTCCTCGGTTCAATCCCTCATCGACGTGCCGGAAACATTGACTTTGCTGCAGCTCTCTGCTTCGCATTCGGTTCAGTGTCAGGATCGGTCGCAGGCGCCGAACTTGGACTCCGCATCAATGATGTCATCCAGATGATTGTCTTCGGTTGTGTGATGCTGATGGCAGCCATCTTTATGTTCCGGGAACGCAAATCCTTAGAAGGGAAGGTTGAGGGAAAACCGATCTGGCTGCTACTGCTCATGGGCGCTCTGGTTGGTATACTTATTAGTTTTGTCGGAGTAGGAGGTGGGTTTATGTACGTTCCTGCGCTTGTCTTCCTTGTTGGTATGACGATGAAGCGTGCGGTCGGTACGAGCTTGCTTATTATCGGACTCAATGCTGCGGTTGCCTTTGGTCGCTACCTGTTGGCCGGGGAAATCAGATCCGGTTTTGCGAATGCTCATATCGGTGATCTTCCTCTTTAGGTGGCCCTCTCAATATTTGCTCTTCTCACATCCCTTGGTCTCTTCGCAGGAACCTCTCTTGCAAAACGAACCGAGCCAGGGAAACTCCGTCGCTGGTTTGCAATCTTCCTCGTAGTGACGGTGGTCTACGTCCTGGCGAAAGAAATCTCACAACTCAGATGAACTCAGATGTTTTCTCTGTGCCAAGACCTGCGGTACGGAAAAAGCGATCAACTCAGATGAGCATTGTTTAGCAAGGCCGGAGTTGTTGAAGAAAAAACGATCAGAGAGGTAGTTCGGTGATGGACATGGATGATGAAGATGGTAGTCAAGTAAAGGGGAGTGGATTAGAGGGTGATGCGTTTGATCTGAACTTTCTGATAGGAGAAATTCAGCAACAGACAGATGGGAAGTTGCGTTACACGGAGATAGTTGAGGGCTTGGGCAAGATGGGTATCGTCCAACTCTTTTACAGTTTTTAGCTCTACAAGTACTGAGTCTTCCACGACGATATCTGCAACAAAATTGCCCACAAGGACATTTCTATACTCAATGTTGATTTTCTTTTGTCGTTCAACGTGAAGATTGGTAGCACGTAACTCCAGTTCCAATGCTCGCTCATAGATCTTTTCACGAAAGCCACATCCAAGTTGATTGCTGACTCGGAATCCAGCTCCAATAATCTGTTCGGTAATGGAGTTTAAGTCTTTGAGGCAAGAGTGTGTCATGTTTGATCGAAAAAGGTAAAACGAATTGGGTGTTTATTCCAAACAGAAAATCCTCATCCTGCTACTCCTCTCCCCTCTCACTTATCAATGCTTGTCAATCGGTATTATCAGCATTCACAACTTTATGTGATGGTAAAGAATCATAGTTGCTAATGAGATCATCAATCTGCATTCATCAATCTGCATTCATCAATCTGCATTCATCAATCTTCTATCTGCGTTCATCTGTGTTCGTACGCTTGGAGTCATGGAAATCATACTGGATAATGCTTAGATCATCTGTGTTGATCAATCTTTTATCTGCG
>JAGWAZ010000058.1:0-19239 GCA_021296135.1 Chlorobiota bacterium
GCAAGAGGAAGCTTCTGGGCTTCCTCTTCCGCCTTCAGGCCGATTTTCCGTTGCCTTATGACTCCTCCAGCAACCGTTACACTTCAGAGTTGAATGTGGGTCCTGCATTTTCTCGTTTAGTTTGGTGCATTAAATTACCATCTTGTGTACCTTTTGATGGATGCCTTAAATTTGCAGAATGTCCTACACTCATGTGGTCCTGTTCGCTCAAGAGTAGTTAATCCCTCTGTCGTTTTCCCTGTTCCTTTAAATTTACCTTCTGTGGCTTCTTCTCTATCCAAAATATGATCAGAAAGGTATTCTACATTTTGTCTAAGTGGAGCTTTTCCTGTAACTGCATTACGTCCTTCAACACCAGGTATCTTACCTTGGTCTACAATTCTAATCGCATGGTCTGTTTTGGTAAGTGGATTATCATCTGTTGCAACTTCAAGATTTAATACTCCCTTAAAGTTTACTATTTCGCCTTCCCCTGTGTACGATTCAGCAAAAGCAGCAACGAGTCTATCCTTGTATCCTTCTAATTCTTTAGCTGTGTATTTCTTACTCGATTCGTTTATTAGTTTAGCCGTAACAGTAATAATAACCATTTCTTTCCCATCTTCTGCTTTTTCCCTATGAACTTTTATTTTTCTTCCATCTGGATCAACATAAAAAATAGGATTGTTAGCTACATAAGTGTATGATGAAATGGATGGATATTTCTTGAAAAGTGGATCCACACTCCACCATCTTCCTGACCTCGGATCATACCCCCGTGCCCCATAATCGTAGTGATTGCCAACTCCACTCGTTCCCGTCGTCGGATTCTCCTTCACCTCGTTATCCATCTCCATCCCGTTAAACCCATACCGATACTTCTCTGTGTTTCCGTGGCGGTCTGGTTGGGCCATGCCGAACGGGTAGTAGTTGTTCCATGAGAGTATATCAGCCGCCCAGGGGCCCCTGCCACCGCTTGGGGCCGCCTTCAGATCGCTAATGACAACACGGACGTTGCCCAGATGATCCTTCAACTCATACCCCTTCTTTCCGAGTATACGCGTGAACACATTCACTATCTTCCTATCTTCCTATCCAACCATTCGGCTTATCCCCTAAAGACCCATTTCCTGATCCTACTGCTCCATAAGTTATAGACTACTATCGGAACAATAAACCCTATTATGCTGCTTGACAATAACAACAAAGTGCGATATGGAGTATAATCGATATGCACTATATGAATTCCACAAAAAAGACCACATATGCCTATAAGCAGTAAGTTTCTGTATTTCTTTTTTTGTAGATATTCACGGAACACAGATAATACAAGCGATAAAATACCAAATATAAATAAAGAATATTTAACTGTGATTCCCCAATGTAAATTGCTTTTTACTGTCCCCAAAAGCAATGGAGCCAAACAAACTCCTGTGTCATGTATGACTACAAAAACTACTACATGAAATAAGGTCATTAAAGCTATTCTAATGATCTTACCCATAATCTTCCCATTATTTAAGATCATACTTTTTAGCATCCTGCTCACTAATTGGCTTTCCTAAATTTGAAGGAGAATGTTCTGTCTTTTTTAGATCATAGTCATCACCAAACCATCCGCTACCTTTTACTGCATTGTATCTTTTTGCAGCCCATTTGGCACCTCGAAGAAGGAAATAGTTATCATAAGTATTTGAATTGTCCATCTTTCCTCCGAGTTTTCCTTCTCCATACTCTTTACCCTTTTGAAGTGTTAACCTTATTGATTTATCCTTATTCGCATTATCCTCATATACATCTGTAAAATAATCTACGGCAAAGGGTATTTGTCCAATTGCATCTGCCCAATAAGGCTCTCCACCAACTGTCACAAGAAAAAACTCATCGGCTCCTTCAGATACATACTTCCAATCTCCATACATTTTCTGATAATAAGCAATCATAAACCGATCCTTTTCTGCAAATTTTGCCACTTGACCCCAGGTAAAATGTTTGAGGCTTGGATTAGATGAAAGGTCATCAGCTTTATCGAGCAATGGCATATAATTATCTGCCTCCGGTTCAAACCACTGTGTTCCCTGGTCATAAACCTCTTTAGCTGTTATTGTCTGTAATTCCGTCTTACCGTCATCTAACGTAAAGAGATATTTACCTTTGCTCGTGGTTACTCTTATGGTATCTCCTAATGGGTCAGTATACCAAATCGGATTATTTCCATAAGCTGAATAAGGACTAAACGCAGGATACCTTTTCATTTCAGGATCAAGACTTAACCACCTTCCTGACCTCGGATCATACTGCCTAAAATGAGTAGTATAGCTGTTACCCGTCCCTACAGTTCCCGTCGTCGGATTCTCCCTCACTTCGTTATCCATCTCCATCCCATTAAACCCGTAGCGATATCCCTCTGTGTTTCCATGGCGGTCCGGTTGGACCATGCCGAATGGATAGTAGTTGTTCCACGAGAGAATATCGGCCTTCCAGGGGCCTGCACGACCGCTTGGGACCGCCTTCAGATCGCTAATGACAACACGGACGTTGCCCAGGTGGTCCTTCATCTCATAACGCTTGTGAGTCAACTGGCGCACATATATATCCCCGTTCGCTAAGTCAGGCCCTAACTCCGTGGTAACGCGATTATCCAGGTGATCATTCCTCGGGTCACTATCCTCATCATAACGCGGTAGCATATACATACCGATACGACCCCCACGCTCATGATAAAGCTTTAGATGATATATCTCCAATATGGAAGCCCCAGATCAATTGTGGGATTGTAAACTCTTCCAAGCTTCCATTACGTTCAATAATTTAAGATCCTTACATCCGAGACTATCCAATACACTACAAATCAAGTCATGAGGAAATGGATCCGATACTTTTCCCGTCGGTACTTCTATTACTATCCAGCCATCCATATCTACGTTTGCTAACGCCTTACGTCTCACAACGATAATTGAGTCATTCCACCCGATTTCTTGCACCGTGCCATCGACAACACCACCTCCATGAACTGAGGCAGTTTTATATGATAAATAGTATTTGATCTTCTTTTGGCTTTGCCGTTGTACTAAATAATAATTATTACTTATTTTATAAGCTTTTGGAGGAAATATGTCACAAGCATTGAATACAATAATTAGCACTATAATAAGAACGTTATACTTAATAAATTTTATTAAAATACATACTGCTTTCATAAGCTTCTTTTAACTCGAATATTCAGTTATAGCGAGAATGCATCAACCATTTGAATGATCTCTCATTAAAAAAACGTCTTTTTCATTAAAATATCTTTAAGTGCATCCCACGGAATCTAAGTATCTTTACTTGGTAAGAACGTCATTAAAATTGAAATTGAAAGAGTCCTCTAATAACTTCAATCTTTAGGGAGTATCAGGTGGAGGTAATGCATCTATATCTAAAACACTTATATCATAAAAATAATCAACATTTAATGGTTCATAAAATGTATACGTCTGATAGGTATTACCAAATGGAGACCATCCTTCAGTTCTAGGGCTATCACCGAAAAGTCTATAGAAAAGAGAGGTTTTACTTTTACTATCTTTAATTACATACTTTAAATTTTCATTTTCAACAAAAATATTAATATCAAAACTACCAACCATTTGTTCAGTCACATCGAATCCGGCAGATATCAAACCATCCAGTCCAAAATTGGCTGCATAATTAGTGACACTCGCTCCTTGTAGATCAGATTCATTGTAGAATTGACTTGCATATTTCTTGTAAAAGAATGCACGAGCTTTGTTAACATCAGGAGCATCACGAAGAGCATTAGTAACTGGCATACCTTCAGAAAAGACTCTCTCTTGAGGCCCAGTACCTGTTAAGAATTCAATAGTAATTATAGCTGCTGATCCAACTTCGCTATTCTCAAAAACTTTCTGTTTAGCCTCTTCGACCTTTGCATCAACAATACCTATGCCTAGTTTTACGCCCAGTCGCACGATATCGTCTACGTATTCTTGTGTTACCTTTCGAAGAATTTCTTCTGTTGTATTTCGAATTAATTCGAAAGCAGGATTCTCCTCCTCAGCACCATCACGATCTATAAACGCAATAGGCTTATTCCCAGCAAACTGATAAGGTGTATACCAAGGATAATCCGGCGCAAGCGGATCAACACTCAAGAACCTCGTAGTCTGAGGATCATAGACCCGGAACCCATAATCATAATGATTCCCCACTCCACTTGTCCCCGTTGTCGGGTTCTCCTTCACTTCATTATCCATCTCCTTCCCGTTGAAGCCGTAGCGATATCCCTCTGTGTTTCCGTGGCGGTCTGGTTGGGCCATGCCGAATGGATAGTAGTTGTTCCACGAGAGAATATCAGCCGCCCAGGGGCCTGCACCACCGCTTGGAGCCGCCTTCAGATCGCTGATCACCACCCGAACATTGCCTAAATGGTCCTTCATCTCATAACGCTTGTGAGTCAACTGGCGCACATATATATCCCCGTTCGCTAAGTCAGGCCCTAACTCTGTGGTAACGCGATTATCCAGGTGGTCATTACTCGGGTCACTATCCTCATCATAACGCGGGAGCATATACATCCCGATACGACCCCCCGCACTATTGCCATAGATGTGCAGCTCTGCAAGACGCAGATCCACTTCTGATACTCGCCAGTTCGCAAGCATATCTACTTGTCGAGTTGGTAATTCCATATCCCTGGGGAACGTGCATGGCCCAGTTGTCGCAGGCGTCTCCAACCCCATCCATGTCATAATCTTCCTGCCAAGGATTCTCATCACTAGGACAATTATCACACCCTCCTATCTAAGGAGCAGCAACAGTATCAATGTATATCTCAAAACAGTTGTCACACGCGTCGCCCAATCCATCGCCATTAAGGGATAAAGGTTATTGACTACCAGCCCTTTTCAAAAAACTTGTCATGTATTTTAACTTCCTTTACTGGCATATATCCCCAATTTATAAAAGTGCGAAGTATCCGTAATGACATCTCTGTATCAGACAATAAGGGATGGCCACCTTCATAATGAAAGCCTCTAACGTGGGCTTCCTTCATACGGAATGTCCATTTATCGTCTTCCTTTTTCCCTAAAACATAATGAACTGATTCTACAGGCTTACCACTAAGACCTACACCTTTAGTCAAAATCATAATAATTACTCTGTCCTGGGCATTATTAAATAGAT
Organism: Chlorobiota bacterium; assembly: GCA_021296135.1. Classification (GTDB taxonomy): domain Bacteria; phylum Bacteroidota; class Ignavibacteria; order OLB7; family OLB7; genus JAGWAZ01. Next base: position 5,170 of record JAGWAZ010000058.1, read on the forward strand.
ATGGATGAAGTATAATAGGACCATCTCTTTCATTACTATGAAAAAAAGGATTAATTAATGTATCTACTCCTGGAGCATCTTCTTTATGGTTTTCAATAAATTCCTGTACTTCATATTTAAACCGATCGTTTTCTATGTCATATTCTATACTCCTTCTGAGAAGATAAGCATATTGTTTGAAAAAAATATCTACAACGTAGTCCACTTCCTTTTCCTCTGTGTTTTTCTGTCCTTGTACACAACTACCCTGTAACAGAAGGATAACTCCAAATATTAAATACTTCATCTTTATTTGTCTTTTCTTGGCTCAACATAACCCCGTTGACCAGGCTTAATTTCGTCAAAAATATAGTCATTATCGTATACATTATGGCCACCTCTATTCCCAGTCGGTCCCTCGGGCATTACATCTGGATTGATTGTACCAGGACCCATGATATCTTCTCCTCTGAACTCCGTAATATTTATCATTTCACCGAATTCAGACCCACCATTGAATAACCGTAACCACAAAGGATAATCTGACGATAGTGCATCACTTGGATGGGAATATTGTACTCCTCTCACTCCATCTGGATGACTAATATCAGTTGGTTGATGGGGTGTTATGTTATATATTACTTCTACTGCATAACCCAACTCCATTAACCTCTCTGCCATTCCTGCTCCGTGGGCTCCACCTTGACTGTGGGTAATAATCTTTATTGTTTCTTCATCCTCAAGAGTAATCTCTCCTTTCTGAACCATCCTGTCAAATTCATTCGCCTTTGTAACTCCTTCATGATAACGACTTCTGATTCCTAAGATATTCCTCTCCAACCAACTGACTTTAGCTTGAGAATCCCAAGACGATGAACCACTTGTAAAATAGGCGTTCCTGTCACCTATTCTTTCCATAAATCTTTCTGCCATATCTACTCTTTTGCCAAAGGTGTTCCTTCCTGATCTCCAATAACCTCTTAAATCTCCGGCATTCTTTTCATCATAAATACGGCCACCACCAAGAAACCACACTTGGTCAGCTGCAGCTATCCGAGGGCGTAACCCATTAATAAATAGAACAAGCCTTCCGTCAGGGTCAATTGCCTGGATAGGAGTATTGAGCACATAAGCATACGGACTTACACTTGGGTATAATTTTGCCTCCGGATCAATCGTTGGCGTTCTTCCAAGTCTGGGATCATAAAGTCTTGCTCCCATATCGTAAGAATTACCAACTCCACTCGTTCCCGTGGTTGGATTCTCCTTCACCTCATTATCCATTTCTTTTCCGTTGAAGCCGTAGCGATATCCCTCTGTGTTTCCGTGGCGGTCTGGTTGGGCCATGCCGAACGGATAGTAGTTGTTGTATACTCGCATATCAACCATGTAGGGGGCCTGGCCTGCCTGTGCATTCGGTGCCGACTTCCCTAGTCCGCCTGCTTCAGGGGCCGTAAACTCGAGATACACACATTCCCTTTGTTTGGAAAGAAGCTTAATTATACACTTTATGTAAAGGTCTTAGATGTTATTTCTTTATCACGACATACCAGATATTTTATACAGCATGTCGATTTGTTTAATTACAGAATCAATTAACAATTTTAGATTAGGTGGGTATTTATCAAAATTCCGTTCATATCCAAAAGCGATCTTTCTTGCATTAAGATAAATGTAATACTGTAAGTTATCTTTTACAATTGTCTTATCATTGTACGAGAGGGTCTTTTCGTTCTCAACCAACCTATTAATTTTGTCACTTTCGGCTAAAGTTATTTGAACATTAACAGTACTGTATTGCTTGTCTATTTTGACAAATTCCCAATCGAAACGCTCTAAGTGAGAAACCGAACCCACGTTGTATGTTAATTTTCCAGTTCTTGAAATGGTTATAATATGCGCTCGACTACCTCCTGGAACGGATTTTATTAGAGTAACTTCTTTTTTTAGCATATTTTCTGTTTCTTTTTTATTGGATGAAATTACCTGTCCAATGCAAAAATAAAAACTACCTAAAAGAGAAACACTGAATAGTATTTTGATAATTCGCTTCATTAGTAAGCACCCCTTTTGTTTTGTCCTTGCTCCTTCCTTATATCATTCTCGGTTACGTCATCTTTTTTGTTGTACTTCAAACCAACAGTGGCCAGTTCTTCTTTAGGTACGGTTTGAGTAATGGTATTACCAGAGGCATCTATATATGTATGTGTTCCCATGTCACTGTAATTTATAGCCTCGCCTCTCATAGAACGTTCCCCGTGGATTAACTCATGCGCAAGTCCGATTTCATTTGGCCTACTTTTTCCTGATACACGACCTGTTACCGGATCCTCCGTCGCAATACTTGGGTTTGAAGTGGGATCAAAACTTACGTTAACGTCTGAGCCCTTTCCACTAATAGCATCCGCAGGATTAACATCCATTTCATAATTACCTGACCCTGGTGCGCCAATGTTGATAGTCATCGTCTTATTAGAACTGTTTAATCTTCTTATTAATCTCGTTCCTGCAACTTTGGTTTCAGTTCCAGATTTTGCAAGACTTACAATTTTAATCTGTGTGGTACTGTCTTTAAGTGTTTTGTAAACCAGCCTGTCATTGGTCAGCTTCTGCAGATTGCTAATAATTTGAAGTTTCTGCTTGTTGGTCAGACCCGCTGCAAGTTTAATGATTCTGCCGTCAGGATCAACATAAAAAATAGGATTGTTAGCTACATAAGCGTATGATGAAATGGATGGATACTTCTTGAAAAGTGGATCCACACTCCACCATCTTCCTGACCTCGGATCATACCCCCGTGCCCCATAATCGTAAGAATTGCCAACTCCACTTGTCCCCGTCGTCGGATTCTCCTTCACCTCGTTATCCATTTCTTTCCCGTTGAAGCCGTAGCGGTACTTCTCTGTGTTTCCGTGGCGGTCCGGTTGGGCCATGCCGAACGGATAGTAGTTGTTCCATGAGAGAATATCGGCCTCCCAGGGGCCCCTGCCACCGCTTGGGGCCGCCTTCAGATCGCTGATCACCACCCGAACGTTGCCCAGGTGGTCCTTCATCTCATACTCCTTCTCTCCAAGTATACGCGTGAAGACCGTTGGCTCTACCAATATCGGTGGATTGCTCATGCTCCCATCATCAACCAGATAGTCCATTTAGAGGGAAAAGTACCCACAGAAGTGGTTTTTGAGAATAAGGCTGCTTTTGAACATTATAGTTGATTTCGCAACTTAACGATAAAGACTGCATCTATTATCATAAGCATTATTGATACCATGCTCACCAAAAAGAAGTTCAAGATTTTATTTCAGGAGAATATAAATAAATGAAAAACCCGACTCAATGGCCGGGCTGCTTTCATTATTAGTCAATTTTGAGATAACCGGATTCATCATCTATCCTTGCAGGAATATACCATTTAAAAAGATGGTATACAATACAGTATAATTCATCATCAGAAACAGGCTTCTTCAAGACTTTATTATTAAAATAAAAACCAACAAAAGCTTCCTTCCCTTTTTTTGCTATTTCTTTAATATTGTCACAGGCTCCCAACTCGTGATATCTGAGACTATCCTTATAACGAATATCTCCCAAGTAAAGGGGGATTTTATTGATTAATGAGGATTTCAATGTATTTACGTATTGTTCTTTGGTATAACTTTTATGCTTAGAAAGAAAATAGAATAATTCTCCAGTTTCAACTATAATGGGTATTAGTTCCGTATCAGCCTTTAGTTCTATTACTACAAAATAACTATGTCTACTGTTTACGTCATTCAGCACTTTTGAATAGAAACTTTCTGGACAGTTATTTTCCGTAGTGCACATTATAAGTAAAAAATATATTAGAAGGTATTTCATATGCCGTTATCTAATCGTAATTACATCACCTGTATTTATTTTATTCAAGTCGGTAATACTTGGATTAAGTTTCTGTAAATTGGCTACTGATGTTCCAGCAGATTTTGCAATACCTGATAATGTATCACCTGATCTAATGGTGTATTTAGTAGGGTCGTTCAAATTAGCTGCCGGTATTGTACTGGAACCATAAGTCGTTCTAAGAGCTTCTCCTGTGCTTGACCTTACCAAGTTCTCGGCATTTACAGCAGAGATCTCATAATTTACAATTCCACCAGTAACTCCATAATCAGACTGCCCCTGATCAGAGTCATACGCATGACCTAAAAACTCATGAGCAAGACCAACTCTTGGTGTTCTTCTTGCCCCGCCAGACCTTGTCCAGTTAGTAGGATCATATTTAGTTGTTGTACCTGTAGGCACACCTGCCCTATCATCGCTTCCTGAAGCAGGTGTATTGCTATTATTCCCTGAGGTATTTTCTATTTTATGTATTTGTGTACTTGTCTCTAACACCTTTAATCTATGTGCAGCCTCCGGATGATCTGTCCTAAAGGCATCTAAATCAGCTTTTACAGCAGTTACATAAGCATTGGTTCCTGTATAAGCCGCTTCACTTGCCTCATAAAGAGCACCATTTTTGTACTGAACCTTTTTAATAACCGGAGAACCACTCGAATCTATGACCTGATAGTATATCCAAATTTCCTTACCATCTTGGTCAACATACAAAATGGGATTATTAGCTACATAAGTGTATGATGAAATGGATGGATATTTCTTGAAAAGTGGATCCACACTCCACCATCTCCCTGACCTCGGATCATACCCCCGTGCCCCATAATCGTAGTGATTGCCAACTCCACTCGTTCCCGTCGTCGGGTTCTCCTTCACTTCGTTATCCATCTCCATCCCGTTAAACCCATAGCGGTACTTCTCTGTGTTTCCATGGCGGTCCGGTTGGGCCATGCCGAACGGATAGTAGTTGTTCCACGAGAGAATATCAGCCGCCCAGGGGCCTGCACGACCGCTTGGGGCCGCCTTCAGATCGCTAATGACAACACGGACGTTGCCTAAATGATCCTTCATCTCATAACGCTTCTGAGTCAACTGGCGCACATATATATCCCCGTTGGTTAGATCAGGGGCTAACTCCGTGGTAACGCGATTATCCAGGTGGTCATTACTCGGGTCACTATCCTCATCATAGCGCGGAAGCATATACATACCGATACGACCCCCCGCACTATTGCCATAGATGTGCAGCTCTGCAAGACGTAGATCAACTTCTGATACTCGCCAGTTCGCAAGCATATCTACTTGTCGAGTTGGTAATTCCATATCCCTGGGGAACGTGCATGGCCGGACAGTTGTCACAGGCGTCTCCAACCCCATCCATGTCATAATCTTCCTGCCAAGGATTCTCATCACCAGGACAATTATCACACCCTCTTATCTGAGTGACACCATCATCATCGGGATCCTTTGTGGGATCAGGCTTCCCGACAGCATCGCGTACCCACTCCGGCCAGCAGGCATCCGGTTCGGATGGAGCCCAATGTAACATCCGTTCATAGACTGCTAACACCTGACCGTTCGCATCGCGCACGTACCAGGTTGCCTTGCCATGCTCAAATTCTCGATCCGCATCATTCCGCTTGGCTTCGCCATACTTGAACTGATACTTCGCCACACGATCACCGTTCGCATCATAAAGAAAAAAGAGATCTTCGCTGTAGTGTACCGGAATCGATGGCTGCCCCAGCGGCTTATATTGCCCGATCACGTGGGGAAGAACCCGACGAACCTGCACCACCTTCCCGTAGGCATCCCAACGAATCCGTGCACCATCCCCATAGTCCTGTATCAGATTCCCGCTTCCGTCATAGACATAGCTCCGGTTGCCTCCTCCGGGCGGAACCATTCCCCCAACGGGATTCTCATAGTCCTCAAAAATACTCCCTGTTCGACCGGCCATTTCAGTGACACTTCCAAGACGATTGCTTGCATCGCCAGACGAATTCGGAATGTATCGGTAGTTCAGATCATCCATCAACTGCGCTGCCTTAGTCTGCCGGTCTCTCCCACGACGTCTCAGGCGCAGGATATTGCCGTTCGGATCGTAGAGAATCCGACCGACATCATAGTCATTACCCGTCGGACGATCGAACATATTCTGCGTGGCGTCATGCTCATAATATATCGCCCGAGTCAAGCGATTAAGAACATCGTACCTGTAGGTGTAGCCCGATGGATCGGCCTCAGGAGTTACTGGAACCCTTGGCGGTGGTAGCAGAGGATTATTGAAAATCTGACTTGTCCACGAAGAGATGTTTCCATTGTAAAGGTTCCCGCCTCCAAGATGATAGGCGTTTGAACTCTCACTGTTCCATGGAGCGGTATTTCCCTTCTTCTGCCGAAGAAAGTCACCTTCATAATAGCCGAGCACCATCGCAAAGGCATCCTCTGCATAGCCTGAAGGGGTCGGTCTACGATCGAGGGGAACGGTTCCATTCAACGGATACTGATTCATAGACTTCAACCACCCATGGATCGTGTAGGAATACTCGGTTCGCTGAAGTTTGTCTTCTCCGACATGGTAACGCTCCAGTGGGCCATGAAGAGCATACTCATAGAGTGCATCACGATCCCATATCTCCCCGTCGCGTGAGCTTTCGACCCGCACCAGGCGCTGATCGGCATCGTAGCTGTAGCGCTGATAGAACCGATCGCCCCACCGCTGGCTCCGATCGGTTTGGCTGAGGGCTCCCCACCCTTCATTATAGCTAACCTGCTTCACATTGCCACTGATCAGATCATACCGATAGCCGATGAAGTTCCCACTCCCCATGAGCGGGTCGGGGTTATCGGGATCCTCACCCATACCGGGCAAATACTGATAGACCCACTCCACATTGCCGTGCGGGTCGTAGCTGTAGGCAGTGATAACTCCTTTATCGGTCTCTCGCTTGCTCACGCGGTTGCGAAGGTAACGCTGCGGCTCCGATGGAACATCGCGATTCAGATAACTCAATCCATTAACTCGGTCGCTATAGGTTGTTCTTACAACATCGTATCGACCTACTATGGGATAGTGACCCTCGTCGATCAGAGAGGTGAAATTCATATCATCGAGTGGAAGGCCGTTATCCTCATAGACCTCTTCTTGTGCTCCGTTCTCATCGAGGACCATTGCCTCGCCGGTTTCTACGACTCGGCTCAGTGCATCGTACTTCGTGTAACTGAACCGAGCAGGGCTCATCTGACGTTGACGCTCATCCATTGAAAAGCGTAGACGGCCTGCCCTATCGTACCAGAACTGCGTCAACCCACCATCAGGCGTAATCTGACGCACTACCTGAGAAAGCGAGTTGTACTCATAGCCGGTTGCATAGCTATGAGCAGGATGCGAAAGGCGGTCTCGAAGGTTCTCATCTATAGCGACTCCTTTTGGCTGAACAGTCTCGATCAGGTTGCCTGCGCGGTCGTAGTAGTAGAGCGTGAAGTGATAATATCCAACGCTGTAGGTTACCGTAAAGTTATCGACCACCGCTTCCGGGGTCCTACACTCTGTGTTGTATGCCTCCTCGACTTCATCGAGCTTCTGCTGAACACACCTGCTCGATTGGTTGCTGAGGCTCAGCAACAATCGTCGGGAAAGGTCTTCCTCGCAGGATTCCGGGCGGAGATCGACATCGGGGGTCTCCGGCATGGCATCGGGTTCTACCCATCTGAAACAGACCTGGCTACTGCATGAGCCAGCACAGATGTTCGTGCAGATCACAAAGGTCTGTACCTCTATGCTATCCCCCCGAGTGCAGGTACGCTCATAAAGCAACTGGCAATTATCACCGAGAACAAATCTGCCGGTGATACCTTCGCCTTGCTTGAAGATCTCCGGGCCGAAGACCGCACCGCAGGAAGCCGTACCGCTGGCGAGGTCTTCGATATCCTCATCCTCAGGATCGCTGAGAATAGTCGGTAGTATCGCCGATTTTTCCGGATCACCGACCTGAAGTGGGGAGTGATCGAGCGACCCCTCATCAACTGAAGCGAATGAAAGACTCGGAGTATCATCCTGTTCAGTTCCGAGACTACCACAGGGAAAAAGATCATCATCATCACATATTCCATCTCCATCATGATCGGTACAATCATCCGGATCGTTCGGATCATCAGCGACGACTGGATCACGACATGGACAAGGGTCATCCCCATTATCGATACCGTCATCATCACTATCACTCAGCGTTCCATCCTCGTACGGACAACGGTCGCACGCGTCGCCGATATCATCGGTATCCCATTGGTTTTCCTGACCCGGGTTGTAGAGATCGGGACAGTTGTCGCAGGCGTCTCCTATGCCATCGTTATCGCTGTCGGCTTGGTCGGGATTTTCAACGTTATCACAGTTGTCGCACTCATCTGGCAGAATATCGGTGTCGCTATTCGGAGTGTCTCCCTCCTGGCAATCACACGGCCAGCTGCATGAGGGGCTTCCGCTCTGCGTTGCATGCCCCTTCGTATCGCCAGCCCCTTGTCCTCCATTAGGGAAGAAGAGTTCATACTCTTTCTTCATCTCTCTGCAGAGATAATCGTTCTCCTCGAAACCAAGAACGCCAGCCTCCTCGCGCAACTGGTTCAAACGCCAGTTCAAGTGCCGGACGATGATCTTCGATAGGTCTGTTCCAGCTTTTGACTCTACAAGCTCGAACGGAGCCCCTGTCGGGTCGGGATCGCTATTCGGATCCAGGGCACGACACCCGCCGTCCTCATCCGGGAAGTCAATTTGGTAGTTCCAGGTCATTACTTTCTCGAGTGCATCGCGCTCAGCAACTGTCCCCACATTGGCGATGGCTCCGTTAGCATGATAACTCGTGACGCTAAGGGAACGTCCATCGGAACTTGTCTCACAATCCTCATGGCAACGATCGACTAATGCTCGTGCCATGCAGTAGACCTCAAGACGTGACACAGTATAACCCAGGGGATTGGCCGTTGCATCGTAGGGCTGAGCGTTCACCGATTCCCCATCGATATACTCACCTTGAACACGGTCACCATTTTTGTGATGCTTCCAGATAATCTCCTGCACAAAGTTCTGATACTGCTCTTCGCATCGGTCGTAGCAGACGTCGGTTACATTCTCAATCCAAGCATCGACGCAGGCATTATAGTCAGCAACCGTAGAGGTGTTCGCATCAAGATCTTCACACTCCTGTGGGAACAACTCCTCTGCAGCATCGATTGTCCGTCCGTTATCGCCGATACAACGATGGAAGGCCTCCCATTCGTCCTGATCCCAATCGGTACTCCGTGTGGGGAAGTCGGCTTGCCCCTCACACGTGGGATCGGTTCCAAGACCGTACTCGAAGACTTTGTATCCGTGGCTCAAGTAGCCCGGCGTGTCGGTGTTTGTAGTGAACGCCGTTGTTGTGAAGCCCTCATACGCCTTTCCAGCACAGCCCAGGAAGTAATCGAACAGATCGAAATCGCGGTTAAAATTTTCATCGTCGATCGGTTTCTCCGGATCGATTGCCCCGAGTGACCCCCAACTGTCAACAATGCCCTTCCAACAAGCCCAAAGCTCGGCACATGTGTAGACTGGGTCTCCACTTCCGTCGGTCTCGGCCAACATGTCGGCAATCATCCGATTAAACGCACCCTCTCCCTCTACATAATCGCCGTTCCATCCATTAAGCAGTGGTTCATAGAGAGAATTCGATGCATTCTCATAGAAATACCAATACGGCGTCACTTTCGATATATCTCCCCCATGCGAGATATCAGCAATAACCTGCCCCCACCTATCCTCGAAATACTTCTCGAAGTCCGGGTTGTTATCGCTGTCTACCGTATACTCATTGCATGCTGCTTGGCAATCTTCGTACGGGATCAGAAGAGTGCAGCATTCGGTTGCAATCGTATACTCCCGGGCTGTTGCATCGTAGCTGAATCCGGCGACACTGTTGGCAATCTGCTCATCAAGCCATGGATACAAGCCTTTCTCGGCGTTCCCTTCGATCGTTCGCTCTCCATAGAGATGGAAACGTTCCAACCGTTCATAGATATCGGTGAGCGGACCGTTGGCCGATGCACCGTAGGATGGCAACCCTAACTGCTCACGCTCAATCTCCTCCTTTACCCGACGCAAATGCTCGCTCAAGAGACTCCGGCCAGCCTGATAGGTGAAGTTCGGGTCTTGGCTCGAGAGAACCTTCTGCTGCAGATCGTTGCCCAAGCGTACACGACGTTCGATACGAAAACGCCCGGCTGGCAGAAGCTCTGAATGGTCGAAAAGAATCGGTGTTCCTCCGCTGGAGCAGTTACCGAGAACCGGGTTTTCACTCTCGGTATTGCTTGGCAACCTCCATCGTTTCGGGAAGCCTGTATGTTCTTTCTCTATGTCATGAATAATAATCTCCACAACATAGTCACACTCTAAACAGAACTCCGGGCATTCGACCGCAAGAGTTTGGGGGTCGAGGGTGTAGTGCAACCTCACTGTCTGCGGAGACTCCAAGGCCAAGTCGTAGCTCGCACTCAGACCATAGGGTCGGACTTCATCATACTCGGTCAATTCCTCGGTGAACGTCTCTGTCGGCAAGCTCGGATCGGTTGCTTCTGCAAGATCACCCGCGCCACTATAGCTGTCGTCGAGACGATCTAATTGCGTGTTCGACCCAGAAGAGAATGCTGTAGCAATCGTCTGGCCAGATTTGTTCACCCACCTGAGCGTTGCCACATCGTTCTCATCAATCGTAATCACCTTGCGTACACTCTGCCGATCTGGCGCTTCATCGCCAAAGAGCCAGATCAGCTCTCGATCGGCGGCACTGCCAAACATCGTGCGTACTGTTCGGGCGCTTCCGTAGGGATTCGATTCTGTTGACCCGATCCTATGGAACTTCCCCGCGCCCCCTTGCTCACGAACGCGATTCGTTCCATCACGTGTATAGACTATCCTGGTAAATGGATAACCGTGAGCATGGGGCACACGGAGATCCGGATTCCTGTCAGAATAGTAAGAGAAGGCCGATCGCTGATCATCAACGGGGAGAGGATCGAGGTAGGTAGCAAACGAACTCGATGGGTTGGTCACGACATCATCGTCGAAGTCGCGCTCGCGGTATCGGGGCGAGGTTCCATCATCGAGTGTACTTCGTAGGAAGTCTTGCAGGTAGCCGAACCCTTTCTTAGCAGTTACCGGTACGCCCAACGTCTGTATTGCCGGGCGTCCGCTATAGTCCGGAACTGTTTCGGAGACAAGAAACGTGTTCCCTTCGCTTGCAACGCGTGCCTGCGACTGCGTTGCTTGCAGAAGCGTTCCGGCATACTGAATACGTTCTGCAATCTTTGTCTGGTGATCTTCGCCTTCACTGAAGACTCGGGAGTATATCCAGTTACGCCCTTCGTCAAACTGTTGATAGAAGAAAAGACTTCTCTCGAGGGATGCATCGGTAACTTCGGTTCCATCGACTGTGAGGGTCCTGTTTGTTGCAGAAGCAATTTCAATCTCACCATACCGAGGGGATTGCTGTTTCCCTTCGATGTGATCTGTCCATTTTCCCCAATTCCTACTATCGGCTATTCCCCCCTCGTACTTCGATCCGATCGGGCGCACCCGCCATGCATACCATCCGGTTCCTTCAGCCAAGCTCAGGCTGAGCTTCCAGCGCCGATTTACAGGATCGCTGACCTCTCCTTCGCCATCGCCATCGACAACTACGCTCATCGCCTCCGACCAGTCGACCAGAGCGGTAATATCTTCTTCATCAAGCTCTGCAAGATCGACTTTCGCTCGATCACGGTTGAACAACCTCAGCAACTGGAACTCGAAGGATGGAATGCTGTCGGCACAACCTTCGGCAAGTTTCCATTCGAAGGTTACCGGGCCAGCAATGCCGTTGACTCTATCGGGGTCTGGAGATGTGGTAATGGAGTTGCGTGGGGTCTCTCTGACATCTTCAATCTCGATGATCGGCTCAGTCGCTGTGGTGCTGTTGATAACATCCCACTCGAACTCCTCGATAACTCGGACAATGAGCTTTACATCTGCTTCAGCGATGCTGCCCATGAGAGGGTTGCCCGTTGCCGCTGGAGGCGACGGGGTAAAGGCCGGAGTAACCACGATGTAATCGATCTGGCCATTATTCTCTGAAGCGAAGTGACGATCTGTGAAATCGACTACCCAACGAGCTTCCGGCTCGTAACGCTCAGGAATTGCACTTCGATTCCCCTCCACCTCGAGCCTTGGCCTATATCGTGTGTAGACCGGTGACACCGGACTCGATGGAGTACCATCGTATCCCTGTAGTGTGAGATCGACCGAAATATCGAAATCTTCCCGACCATAGTCGTAATCATTGCCGATCGCCAAGATCGCTCGTATCCGCGCTCGCTTCAATCGTGGATCGCCCTTGCAATCGATAGAGGGATTTGCTCCTTTGAGAATCAGGTTCTCGGTTCCTGTTCCACTTCCGGAGCCTACCCACACACCACTCTGTAGGGTAAAGACCACCTCGGTCACTCTATCTGGTGCGGAAATCAGCGGAGAGATGAAGAGGCTATCTGTTGGCTGATTATCTGCATCGACCTGTTGGTCTGGCATCCAGCGATCTGTCTGTTGGGCAACTACCTCCGATGGTACTGCCACGCATAATAACAGGACGAGGAGCATTCGATAGGGGACCGATCCGGCCTTCTGCCACCACGTTCTCTTCTCAAAGAAGATGCCCCCCAAATTGTTGTGAAGACCTGAGAACATTCCTATATCTGAAATCGTTGTCTCCCCGATTGTTTCGGGAGAGGCCTGTTCATAGATTTCTTCGCTTTTGATGTTAGATGGATAATCGAGGAACAACGATGTTCGATCTGTACTCTTCCGTTGTTTATCTGAAACCGTCTTGAGTCTATGCTCTTGGCTATCAAGAGGAAGAAAAGCCCTGTTTCGGTAATTCTGAGCCATGGTTCTATAGGTTTATCGGGTTGGCGTTGATTAGGTCGATTACTCTGTTCTAAAACGATGATCTTCCACAGTGTATCCGGCATAGTGGTCCTTCAGCCTCTTGTTATGGGTAAAGACCCCCTCTTCTATTGGCTTGAGAAAATCTTCTGGAGCTGGAAGGAGTTCATGAGGGCCGAACGTCCAGGCTATCTGGCGATAGGTTCTTGGACGATACGGAAGAAGCCTAACACGTTGCACGGTCTCTTGCTCGGTATCGATCCACAAGGTAAACTCGTTCATATTTAATGCTCGACGCTTCTCGGGATCCGGAGAGAGGGTAATTTTTTTGAGCGTTGTTCCTTCAGGGTTGTTCTGCTCCACACATTCTACAACTGCACAGTCTTCGAACAACTCTTCACGTTTGTCCAAAAAGCTCATCACGTCGGCTGACTGATCATTACGGCCTCTTGTACTGTAGAGATAGAGGGTCTTGGTCATCGGAACAACAAACAGAAGTTCTTCTGAGTCACGGAGAATCGTAAACTCATCGCTTGTGAGGCGGACACGATCGCTGTTGAGCATAACGTCTGCTGCACTGATTGATGGTGAAGCAATCGAGTGGTCGAGAAGATCAACATCAGTGGTATATCGGAACGACAGAACCGAGTCCTTTCCTGGAGGCTTGCTGAGAGCAGCATAGTATTGCTGTGCTAAGGCCTTGCAATCTTCATGGTCGTTTGGAGCGTCTGCAACGGCGATAGTATCGGCAGGATCGCCTCCTCCTTGAGCAACTGCCCAGGGATGAATTCCGACAAGTATCAAGAGTAACACTGCTCCAGATAGGAGAGCAGTGAGCAAAAGGATGGTCTGCTTGGTTTTCATTGTAGTGTAGTGTTTTATGTGAGATATCGTGCGTTACTGTTCGATGTACGATTTATGATTTTAGAAGTATTGCTTTGTCAATCTTCCGCTACTTCGCAGATCGAAAATCGTTAATCTTACTTCGTTAATCTTTTCTTCTTTGATTTAAGAACAACGATCAACGATTTGAGATTTTAGAAGTATTGCTTTGTCAGTCTCCTTACATCGCAAAACCAAAATAGTTAAAAAAAGTAACCAACTAAGATAAAATATTTTCGATCTTCGAATTATGGAGACTTACAAAGCAATAAATCTAAAATCTCAAATAGTAAATCCTTGTTCTTATATCAAAGAAGAAAAGATTAACGAATAAAGATTAACGATTTTCGATGTGCGAAGTAAGGAGACTGACAAAGCAATACTTC
>JAGWAZ010000058.1:19349-34257 GCA_021296135.1 Chlorobiota bacterium
TTTTCTTCTTTGATTTAAGAACAAGGATGTACGATTTGAGATTTTAGAAGTATTGCTTTGTCAGTCTCCTTACTTCGCAGATCGAAAATCGTTAATCTTTATTCGTTAATCTTTTCTTCCTACTTCTTTATTCATTAATTTTTTCTTCTTTGATTCTCTTTGCGTAGTTTTCTCGCTCGATCTACAACTGATCGTGCTTCACTCTCAGGAAGCTTTAAGCGGAACAAAAGTTCTCTCCGTTTTTGTACAGTCGCCTCGAGGGCTGCTTCATGATCTTTTTGTTTGTTCTTATCTGCGATTTTCCCTTTATCAATTGCGTTAAGACTATCGAGTTGTTCTGTCAACCGATCTAACTCTTCAAGTGCGCGAAGCTTTTCCCCGTCTGGGAGATCACTTCTTTCTATCGAAGGGAGTGCAAGAAGTTCTTTCCATTGATCCATCCTTGCCCCAAACTCGTTAATATCTACACCAAAGACTTGCACGTCACGCTTATCGAGTCCAATCTCAACATCGAGCAGATCAAAGGTCGATGTATTGCCATCCGACCCGTTTATACCAAAGGCAGCCCCAGAATTGTCCCAACCACTGAGCGATGTCCCTGTCGTGACAGTAGAGCTACCATAAGCTCTTTGTGCCAAGGGTGTATTGTACTGTGACTCCTGTACGGTCCGCACTCCACGCTCGGTCTCCCGAAGGCGACGGATCAACTTCCCCTCACCGTTATATTGGAAGAAAACCCCAAAATGTTGGTCATCAAACTGGGCAATCTGACGAAGGTTATCGGGATCGTAGACATAGCAAACCATCTCCGATTTCATTGGCTGCATACGAAAATCATCGATCCGGACTGGAACATAGTTTGAATTAGCAGGATCATCTTGATAAAGTGAAATAGTACGGATATTCATTCGCTTACTCTCGTCTACACTCGTCAACCCATCTATTGTAAACTGGAACAACCCCCATTGGCCCGTTTTGGCAACAAACTCAATTTCACTGACAGGAATAAAGTCTTCCTCATTACCGTTATTCTCCAGCTTAAATTCGACCGGCGATGCTATTTCATTCGTTGAAGGATTAAAAAATGGTTTTGCCCAGTACTGAACGAGAAGCCCCCCTTCATCCTTATCATCGGCACCGACGTCATCATCACTATATGCATATTCATCAGCAATGAATGAGGCGGCTATTACCGGATTCCAATTGTCTGAACTCTTTGGAGCAGTTGGCCATTCAGCTTTAGGTAACAGAAGGCTATTGTCTCCTGAATGGGCTGCATCGGTGTTGTTACCCTTACCATCTTCAAATGATTCAAATAGAACTGAGTTGTAACTTGCATTCTTTGCTATGAGGATTGGCACCTGTTCTTCATATCCAAAATGAGCCGTGCTTGGAATACCAAGGATGTCAACCTCTTCAACCGGTTCACCGTTATGAGAATAACGGATGACACGCGTTGGGTTCAGCCAGTTATGTTCTCCATTCTTGTCAACTTGGTTCCAATTGAACAGGTTCAAATCGAATGTACCCGCATCGTTATAGTTCCGTTCGTCTTCGGTTGAGTTTGCGAACAATCCTGTTCCGCCCTGCGTGTTGGTACGGTAAACAAATTCACGTGATGGACGCCACTTTCCACGAAGACCACGCTCGAAATCGTTGGTTCGGAACCACGGGAGCGGACCATCCTTCAGTGATCCTTTCCAGTACTCCGCTTCATCAACAAGAGCAGTTCTATCAGAGAAGGTTCGAGCGTTAGCAGCGATGATTTTTGTTACGGCAAGAACAGGAACAGCAGCGCTATCACAGAAGGGAAGGCACACAATAGGAGCAATGGAACAATCGATACACGTCGATGGAGCCTGATAGAAGAGCATCTTGTAATTTTCATCAAGGATAAACTCTCCTTCCCAATCTGTATATCCTCCCGCTCCATCATCGACAAAAGTTGGACGACAATAGGCTGCTGCACAGACTTCTTCAGGTATAGAAAAATCATTCATGATGGAGCCAATGGTCACTACCTTGAACTCGCAACAATCGCTCAGATATGAATAGAACAAGAGATCCCCTCGATGATTGACCTTGAAATATCCTAATTGCTTTATTCGTTCTAATCCCGGATCTCCGAGGGGATTTTGTCTCCATTCACCACGATGCTCCCGCACATAACGGAACATCCGTTTGCTTGCACTGTCAGCATCATTAAAGTAACCAGGAACGTCTGTGTTTTCGCCGAAATCATCACTACTCGGTTGAACATTTGGACTATACCACCCAAAAGGATTACACAAATCACGGAGAAGAATAGAGGGATCTGTTAGGTGGTACCTCAAAATCCGGACGTCTCCAGCATCGACCACAGTTGATGAACCATTCGGTTGACCATGTGTAGGGCCGAGAAGGTCATCAGGATCCCCACTACTGATTCCACAGTGATCTGAGAGGTATGTAGAGGTTTTCATCTGTATAAGCAACTCGAATGTTCCCCCATTATTCGGTAGAGCAACCTTGATATAAGCATTCGCCAAATACCGAATCGTATCCCGCACATTCGGATCAACGTTTGGGTCTCCTCTGTCGGTCATGTAACGGACACTGCGTGAGACTCCACTTTTCTCAAACGTGAAGATCTGATCGCCTTTATAGAGACTTCCATTGATGTTGTACCACTTCTCCAACATATCGTTCTCACCGCTCAGCTCCTTGATTGCATCTATTGTAGACGGATCTGTTGTCTCCTCGGTATAGAATCGATTGTCCGATGTTCCACACTGCCAACCGAGCGCATCGAACTCGGCTATTCCCTTCAGTTCCATTCCCCAAACCGCGTTGAGCCAGGCATTGAGGTCAACTGCTAACTCATGCCCCAAGTCTTCCTCCGAGTCTTCACCAGCGAATGTGCCAGGACTCGACATCACCCGACGCATGACAAAGCCGTTGGTATAGAAATCGATATCGACTGAAAAGCTTTGCCCTGCCGGGTCACAACCGTCAGGATTTGAAGCATTGATTGGGTCAAAGAGATAGAGATCATCTGTTGCATCAGAGGGTGTCGCACGCGTTCCATCGAACGTGAACGTACGGGTCTCCATCACTGCAGGAAAGACCGGAAGATCTCTATGCTGCTTCAGGAAGTCTGTCAGGGCTGTTGCCAAGTCATTCCGCGTCGTAATCTGTGGTTTGTCTTGTGCAACAACAAACAGTGTTGAACAGAGTAGCATTGCTCCACTCAGCACAAATGCAGAGAGAGCAGTACAGCGATTGTTGAGAAGCGCGAGGTTCATTCTCTTTTTTTATAGTTTAGATGATGGTATATCGTTCAGTAATGTTATTACGCCGTTCGGACTTCTGGTTCTCTTTGATTTAAGAACAAGGATGTACGATTTGAGATTTTTGAAGTGTTTAGTCAACTTCTCTTCCTACTTCGCACATCGAAAATCGTTAATCTTTTCTTCTTACTTCGCACATCATAAATCGTTAATCTTTATTCGTAAATCTTTTCTTCTTACTTCGCACATCGAAAATCGTTAATCTTTATTCGTAAATCTTCTCTTCTTTGATTTCAGAACAAGGATGTACGATTTGAGATTTCAGAAGTGCTTTCTATTTCCTACTTCGCACATCATAAATCGTTAATCTTTATTCGTAAATCTTCTCTTCCTACTTCGCACATCATAAATCGTTAATCTTTATTCGTAAATCTTCTCTTCCTACTTCGCACATCGAAAATCGTTAATCTTTATTCGTAAATCTTCTCTTCCTACTTCGCACATCGAAAATCGTTAATCTTTATTCGTAAATCTTTTCTTCTTACTCTACTATTGTCCGGCACCATAGGTTGTAATCCCCGCTCTTGGGGCATTCAACTGGTTTGTTTTCCCACTTTTAACGATCTTCACCTTCAAGTCATCAGATGTCCAACCCGAAGGAACGGTGTTCGGATTGAAGGTCGACCCCAAGAAAACAAGTGAAGGCCACGACAGAGAGTATGGCTGGATAACAACGCGATTGCCAGCCGCACTTTCGACATGATAGTCACCAAGTTTCCACGTCAATGTCCGTTGGTTCGTTCCGTTTGTCAGATTTGTTGTGAGTCGAATCAGATCGCCTGGTGTGAAGAGTGTTCCGGCATCACAGAGTGCTCCTGGAACGTTAAACTTCAAGGAGAGATAATGCTTGCCTGCACTATAGTATTTCGAAATGGTCATGGCACTGTTCGACTCGATGACTTTTCCTTCATTTGAGGCCTTCTGCCCCATCTCGCCGTACTCAAGTGCAGCTGGATAGGCAAAGGAACGGTAGAGGCGATCGTGTGGAGCTATGCCCGTGCCATTCGCTTTCTGTAAAGCAAGTCCTGTATATCCATCTGTCGTTTCAGTTAGCACTGGTGCTCCAGTCAGTGGGTTGAATGCTCTATTTGTTGTACTACTTTCGATTCCGTCCTGTCGAGCAGTTACCTTTTTCACGATAACAGGATAGCGAACGACTTTGCATGTAACGTGAGTCCGAATCACATGGCGGGAATAGTTCAACTGCCCGCTTCCAGAGACAAAAATCGGTGGGAAGAAAATCAGACCGATAGTGGCATCAACATGGCCAATCGCATCGACCGTCAAATCGGTCATCTCTTTGCCTTCAAAAACGACCTCCATCTCTTTGCCCAAGTCTACATAGTCGAATACAGGATCGGTTGTATACTCCTTGAAGACGGGGACTTTCTCCCCAGGAGCAAAGTATTCATACTCTTGCATTGAACTTTCTACCCAATCCTCAGGATTATCATAGTCTCCACCATAGGTTGCAACTTTCTTCATCTGCCCATGCAACCCATTCAGGACAAAGCTATAGCCTTGATATGCTGTCCGCTCTGAGGCTGAAACCACTCCCCAAGGAGACCAGAGATATAACGGCACCGGGCTTTTAATATCGGCATCGGTCACACGCTTGTTGTCAATTTCATCTTTATCGTAGAGGACTTGAGAGGGATAATCTTTGGCCGTGTAGTACTCCTGAATGGTGAATCCTGGGTTGGTCTTTCCCGAATGAATATTCTTGGCAACAACCCGTGAGTAGACCACCGCTGGACCTGGGAGCAGAGACTCACCTATTGGTCCTTCAAAAGTCTCTTTCTCCTTACCAACAATCAATTTTCCAAGCCATCCCTGATCCTGACGTTTATCCAAGAGCTTGACAAGAGCATTCTCCTCTCTTCCTTCGGCAGGCTCGTTGGCTGCGACCCCACTGGTGTAACCATCCTGAGTTTCATAGAGATACGTGGTGCCGAACAGATGCCCTTCCTCGGCTTGGTCTAAGCCGGGATCGTGCATGAGGAGATTTTTGACACGAATGCCTCCCCCCTTCTTTGCACGGGCAACCTTGTTTGATGAACTGACAGGAATCCGCACCCATGAACGGTTGATATCAATTTCATCGTCATCATCACCGATATCTTCTCCTACAAAATTTTGGATAAAATTGAACATGCTGAACAACGCCTTCACATTTCCTTCGGTATCCCCAGAGACGTCAAGTGGACGTTGTCCATTGAGTCTTCCACGGGTCTTCTTCACAAAGTCCTTCACTGCTTCATCAGGGGTTGCATAATCCCCGTCAGCAAGCTCTAGGTAGACTCCTTGTCCGTCGGAATCAACGCTTTTAACGCTAGCATATCCGGTCATATATTCCACTCGTTCCTGTTTCAAGGGAAGGTCGACAATATCCTTGTTCTCAGGATTTGCGGCATCGCCATCAAGAGAGTGAAGCACCTTGAAGTACATCTTCTCATCTTTCTCGACGAATAGCTCACGCATTGCGGCGATTAAGTCCTCACGCTTTTGAGCATCCTCCGATGCGGTGTTATCAATACCAAAGGTCTTCTGCAGATCGAGATAGAAGCGCTTCGGATCACTATCATCACTGTTTTCATAGTCTTGATAGGCAGCCAGATGTGCCATGACCATCGCAGGCTGATCCTGGAGGTAGCCATACTCATTCTGTTCATACTGAACATGAATCTCTCCACCAGAAGGAAGTCGTATCCACTTCAGATTCCACGCGGCAGGATCGAAGCTCTCCTCAGGTGGGTTCTGATGTTCCCAGGGAATCATGTTCCGCGCACGGTTTTCACCATCGTGCTGGTAGTAACCCCAACGGCCAACATGATTGGGGCTATAATCAGGGTTCTGTTCGGTTGCATCGAGGTCCTCACCATAGTTGACGATATCCTGATACTTGGTCTTTAGATCGGCTGGTAACCCTGCATAGTCTGCCTCCTTGCGGTATTCATATCCAAAGACATAGGGGCTAATCCGTGCATTGACCACACCATTGTACTCAAAATAGACCCGCTTCAACGTCAACTTTCCAGCGCCATTATAGGCGTTGGGCATTCCTTCGGACAAGGAATAGTCATATTCGAAATGAACAGTCTGGACCTGTTCTTGTAAGTCACCGTTTTCATCCTTCGACCAGAGTTCAATTTTCTCAAGCCGGCGCATTTTGTTATAGGCCTGATTACCTTGTGAATTTTTTGTTGGATCAACAACGGTTCCACTCCGTGATCTATTCCCATTCGAGGCTTCGCTTTCATTATCCCATGCTGGATATCCATCCTTGCGAATTTCTGATGACCCTTCAAAGAGTTGCCAGTCCCGATTATACCATGCTCCCCGAGCTGCCACAATCGACTTTTTTGGATGGCGATTCCAGCTATTTGTGTAAAAGAGCGCGACGTGAGACTTCGTCTCAACACTCGAAAGGAAAAAGAGACCTTTCTTGCCACTGATAACACTCCCCATATCATCTTTCTTATCAGAAAGTCTATTTGGCTGATACTGCAATCCCTTGTAAGGAATACGCCATTTGTAGTAGCCGGTATTCCAATCTTCCCGATGTGTTATCGACTTATAATTGAACCTGACCCAGCCACCAAAATCGTCGTTTGAGTATCCATTATGCGTTCTATCAACATAATCTGCGCTTGCAACTGATGTCAACAGATACTCACTGACATAGGGAGCCAACAACTCCTCACCAACAACAACGGGAGTATTCTGAAGCTTTGGCACATAGGAAGTAACACGTCCTTCACTTGATGGAGCTGAATGTGATAGTTTGTTGAGTCCAAACTGTAGTTGTTTTTCTTCGAGAGCAATGACGGGTAATCCATAGGTGTACTTCGCTCCAGAAGGGTTTGTAACACTGATTTCGCCAATAGCAGTGCTTGGCAAGTGGTTGAGATAGCGATAGGCTGAAAAGTCACTGTCTTCAAGGAGCATCAGGTCTGTAAGGTATATTCCCCTTCTTTTAATGCTTTGCATTTCACCAACTGTGCTGTAAGCGATATAAGATGAACGGCCACTGCGTGAACCAGCAATTCGAGCACCCGTCTGACCAAAACTGTTGAGATATCCAGCTTCACTCGATGAAATCTGTGGTTTGTTGTAAATGCTCTGACTTGCACGAAATGCATCGTCATCAGGAGCATAGGAAACATGTCCACCGAGATCATTATTCATGCGAAAGAAGAAAGGTTCATCTCCCTCCCCAGGAGCTGCAAACTTCCATGTGCTTGCTCGGTCAGTCCATGGCTCGATATCAAATCGAGCCTTCCCTCCACCTGCACTGCCACCTACCCCGATATCTTGACCGAAGTGAATGTTGGCTTCAGCATTTACAATCTTTGTCTCGCTCCGTGTTTTATTTGGATGGAAATGACCAGGCTTCTTGTTATAGAGTCTGAAGCCTCCACCCAGGCCCTCACCACTAACATTGAAATAATCGGCATTACTAAAAGGGATTCCCAGGAATTCATCCCGCTTGTCAAAGCCATTATCCTTTTCAACATAGTAATCCATGACATCATCATCGCCAGCATTGCCGGAATACATGTAACCGTAGGCTTTCGGCTCAATAAAAGCCTTGTTATCCTGACGAGCGTAATGTCCTGTAGTCTGAAGCTTTGCTCCAGCAGGAATTAATGGTAGAGGACCATGTAAGGAGAGTTCGAGGTTTGTTGAAACACCTCTATATGGATGCGAGCGTGCGGTCGGTCGACCTGATGCGACTGAGTGCTGAAGATAGGAATAGCCAGTATTTAACAGGTTCTGGTAAAGGCTCAATCCCTTGCTCGCCCACCTGTGCTTAGCTACATCAGAAGCCTGAAATTTTGCACTCTCCTCCGGTTTCTTCGTCTTGTTACGAACGAAATTCAGAACGTCTCCCACACTAATACCGGTAGAGAACGTAGCATCTGGACCTTCATCACTAACAGAAAAATTAAGACTCCCCAACCCCTTTACATCAGCTGCAACTCCAGCAACAAAGCCATAGCCCTTATGGCTGTTGTAGCGTAACCGCACATCAGCACTCGATAGTGGTGTCTGGCTAAATATTTCACCGGCGACTCCGACCCCTACCGACACTGTAAGGCTCGGTTCAGTCTTGTTCCAATACCGCACTCTCTCGCCATTATACTCATCTGGCAATCCTCGCTTTACACGGGTAATTGAACCAGGATTAAGAGTCCAGCCATATCCTACCCACGAGGCTTCTTGCTCCGGCGATGCACCAGAGTGATAGGAAAGAGACATAGCATAGCCACCTCCATTCGGCCCCGGGATATTAATCACCGGCAAATTATACGTAAACTGCCCAGTCAACGGATTCACCATGTTCGTCGTTGTCACTGGCTCGAAGCTGGAAAACTCCGGTTGGGTTGGGCCACCAGTCAATGCCCACAGAGATACTGCAGGTGCCAGTGCCTCAAAGAGGAACGCTACAAGGACGACGCGGGCGGTTGCTTTCAAGAGCGAACGATTCATAATAAATTCAAAATGAAAAATGAAAAATTACCTTTGATGATGGCATTGCCATTTAAAAAATATTCTTGGAAATCAGTGGTGTAACCTTTTTAATGTCTCTATCGATAGTGTAGGTATTCTCCTAATATCGTCTACCGTATAGGTAAAGTGGTGTATCCCTGAGTTAAAAATTCTGTCGTCGAAGACACAATCGATGGTGTCTGCTCGTTCCCATGCCTCTTCGTCTCTTGCGAAGATCACCATCACATCGCGACGCTGATGCAGGCCATAGGTGTTCTCCATTGTTGAAATGACCGCTGGAGTCTGCTTCCCTCCATAGTTGAGTGTCATTAAATCCTTCACCTTAAAGTTCAAAGACATCGCACGCGACTGGAACTCTTCGAATGAGCCGACACCCCGGTACATCACATCACTCTCTTCCTCAGACTCTGGTGTCACCGTCAACAGAAAGCAAAGCGTGTTGGCATAGCTTGCCATAACGCTATCACGTGTTGCTTCGCTATAGCTATCAAGACTCTCGAGATAGCGTGCTGCCAGATAGTCGTGGGGAACGTACTTTGCTGTCCACCTAATACCCGCACCTGATCGCTCACGGACTAGACCATGCTCTGGATTACCAATCCAACCAAGCATCTCATCCGGTGTCTCTATAATATCCTTTTCAGCACAGGCAAGGAATCCAATCCAGAGTACACCAAGAGTAAAAAGGAGGATGTTGTAATTGAGGTTCATTGTGTGTTGTGTTTTGTTGATCTTCCTACTTCGTACATCGTTAATCTTTAGTTCGTTGATCTTTCTTCTTTGATTTAAGAACACCGATCGACACTGTCTGATCTTTTGAGCTTTGACTATCGTACAATTATTATCCTCCGTCCTACATTTCCATAGTCTGAATGTAGTTCTACTCGGTATGTGCCTGAATGTAAGTCTCGTGTATCATAGTCCAGATTGTATCTTCCAGGCTCGATATGGCCCATCTCGACTCTGTCGAGGAGACGACCTGTCAGGTCGAAGAGCAGCATGGTTATTAAACCTGAACGCTCCGCCAAGCATTCCACTGTAATCCAATCCGATGCTGGATTGGGATGAATTGATATCGCAAGACCAGAAGAGCGGTCTTCCTTTGTCTGGTTCTCCTCTACACTGGTTGAGCTCTTTATCCCAAAGCCAAAGAGTTGTGCCTCAGCTTTCCCGAATTCTGTATTGACTTCAATGATAGCTGAGCGCAGCCCAGTATCCGAAGGGGAGAATCGAAGTCCTATTGATGCGGACTCTCCCGCCGAAAGAGTATAGGAACCATTACCTGATGTTATCGTAAAATCATTCACATTCCCAGAGATAATCTCGATGTTTTGTACCTGAAGATCACCACTACCATCATTGACAAGGAATGCATCAATCAACGTATCGTTTGTTTTTCCGACTTCGACAGAGCCAAGGAACTGGTTGATGACAATCGGAAGTGTGCCAGTAATGGAGAATGGAGCATCGATAACATCGGCTGGTTGGCCAGTAACGCCCATCAACGTAACTGTACCTGTCTTAGAAACATCAGCGACGGTTGTGCCACGAGGAGTGAGGGCAAAGAATCGCTGCCATGGATTCCGTTTATAGTAGTAGAAACGATCTTCAAAATCGTATACTGTACCATTGATGATAAATCGGTTTGCTTGTTTGGCAAAGTGTCCTTTAGCAGGGTGAGATTGTAATTCTAAACGTAATAGAGTATCGCCTGTTTCTGCATCGAGTAAGCGCATATATTTCTTCTTCTCTGAATTCAAAATGCTTGGATACGAAAGGATAAACTTTCCATCGCCTGAGAACTGTACAAACCCTGACTCTCCTCGAACTCTGTAGAGATTCTCCAACGTTGAACTGTTCCAAAGACTGACTCCCTCACTCCCACCGAGAACAAATCTCTCACCGTCAGGACTATAGTCAACGCTATGGGTAAACCAGACTGGGATCTGGTCTATAACGGAAGCATTACTTACATTCCATAATGTTGGATGAAGCTTAGATAGCTTATGGGAACTTGAACTGAGAAGTGTTGCACCATCTGGATGAAGAGATGCGCTTCGGGGAGAATAGATTTTATGAAAGTACCCTACTACCGGATGGGGGAACCGCTGCAATAATTCTTCGGTTTCTACATCCCATATAAAAACATAGGCTGTATCGTCTAAATCATTATCTTCTGTTCCAACAATCATCAAAGAGTCCTCAAAGGCAAACTGTATTCCTATAAAACGAAGATCGCTATACCAAGGCCTATTCACCATAGGCATAGGAAAGACATGCTCTAAGGTTCCACTGGTTATATCCCACAGAAAAATGGAGTCGTACGTGCGAATAGTAAGCAATGAATCAGTGTCACTAAACAATACCTCTGCTGATGGTGAGTAATGCAATGTTATTCCACCAGGTAATGGAGGAATCTCAAAGCTTCTGATAGTATCACCAAAGCCATAGTTGCCAGTAATCTGTCGAATCCGTATCAGGCATGAATCACAGACAATACTTGGTACAATCCAACGATACGTGGAGTCATAATGATTTCTTTTGATAAATGTGAATGCATCTGCGATAACCTGCCATGTGACTCCTCCGTCTCCAGAGAACTCAATCCGAACTGTATCCTCACGATCATAATTCCTGTTGTACCCTGTTCCACTCCATTCAATCAAGACCGTATCTCCCGGCTTGAACGACTCTCCTCCATTCGGGCTGAGCAACCGCAGTTTGGTCGATGTCGCTTGTGCTGATAAGCCTATAGGGATAGACAACAGACAGATGATGCAAAGTATGTGTAGTCTTTGGCAAATCATGGTTCTTTCTTGTGTGCTGTGTTGTTGTTTCCTTTCCTGCTCCTTACTTCCTACATCGTACATCGTTAATCTTTTCTTCTTTGATGTAAGAACAAGGATGTACGATTTGAGATTTCAGAAGTATTGTTTTGTTGATCTTCTTACATCGTACATCGTTAATCTTTAGTTCGTTGATCTTTCTTCCTACTTCGCGCATCATAAATCGTTAATCTTTATTCGTAAATCTTTTCTTCTTACTTCTTACATCGTAAATCATTAATCTTTATTCGTTGATCTTTTCTTCTTTGATGTAAGAACAAGGATGTACGATTTTAGATTTTAGAAGTTTTTAGTCAATTTCTATTTGCTCAACCGTGGCCGAAATCCCTCGCAGTGAATACTCCTTGTTCACATATCGTTGTTTTCATTATCGTCCATGCACAACTCGCCCCATATAGACATCTGATCCGGCTTGTAGGCGATAGATGTATATCCCTTGGGGCAACTGATCTCCCCGGACATCAACCGCTTGCCAAGAAATTGTATGGGTACCCGCATCACGAGTCCCTTGCAACGGCTGGGCAATTACATTTCCTTCGAGATCAAAGACTTCTATCGCTACTTCCGATTTCTCTTTGAGAGAGAACTCTATCGTTACTTCTTCACTGAATGGGTTTGGATAGGCTGAAATGGATGAGAGGAGATGGCCTGATGTAAATATGCCCTCATGCAATCGCAGTTTGTTGATCTGATTGAGACTAAGATCGGTAAACCGTGCTTCGCCTCCACCAGGAAGATGCAGGATTACCGAATCAATCGCATTGACATCTCCCAAACCAAAATGCAGTCGAAGCGGATCCTGCATCAGAAGCCCACGACCTGAAGTAACCTCACGGGAAATCTTCTTCTCTCCTTTGTAAAGCTCCATCTTCATTCCTGTTGCATCCTGCCCTTCCACATCGAAGGCAACCCAGGAAGATGTTTCTTCTCTTGTGTTTTTGAAGAGACGGAACCGTCCGTTGACAAGCGTTGCCAGATCAAGCTTGCCGTCATTATCATAATCAACCCAGACTGCATCGGGACCGGCTGCGATGTGAAGAAGACCATACTCCGATGAAGTCGGCATGAACCGTCCGCTCGGCTCCTGTCTGTAGAGATTTGCTGCTCGACAAGGACTTGCCGAGGTTAGAAGAATGTCAAGCCTACCATCATTATCTACATCAACCCACTGACCACTCCCCTGTTTCTCACTGAACTCTATTGCATACTCTGTTCTGAAGTCGAGAGCATCAAATGGTGTTTCGTTGGTCAATCCAAGAGTCTGAACTGACTCAATCTCGCCAGATATGGCCTGAAGAGAGACATGTTGTGGGGCAAGTAGATCGGGTTTTCCATCTGCATTTGCATCTTCCCAACTCCCACCGAGTGTATTGAGTGATACGAGCTGATCTGGAGCATCTGTTCCTGAACCATAGAGCAATGAGAAGGCACCGTCACCATTGGCTCGCCATAACTCCGAGGCATTCTTTCCTTGATTCACAACATAGAGATCAAGGAAGCCGTTGCCATCAAGATCAACCCACTGTGACCCTTGACTTGATTTGTTCCTCTCCTTGGAGAGAAGGCCTGAACGGTCAATAAAGCCACCTTCTCTGTCGTTGAGCAATAAGAGATTTGGAAGTGCTACTCCCGCATCATCTCGACCTTGTCCGATAAAAACATCAAGGTAACCATCAAGATCAGCATCTGCGATGCTCAGGCTCGTTGGATTCTCTACTGCAGAAAGATTGAGTCGATGCTCTACAAACTGACCATCATTGCTACCGATAAACAATCGTGAAATATCTGACTCTGAGGTATCCTGACTCCCGATGAAAAGGATGTCAGGTCGGGTATCATTGTTTGCATCGATGAAGACTCCAGCCATTGGCAGGGTCTGCAGGCCAACCGACTCGCTTACTTCAACAAAGGATTCACCAAGATTTTCATACAGGCGCCCATTTACAAGTAGGTCGAGACGCGAATCCATATTGTAGTCAGCCCAGGCAATACCCCCAACGACTGCACTCGTGTCGAGTATTCGAAGCTCTGCTGTTTTGTCAACTAACCACGTCAAGGCTGGATCATGATCGTAGTTGATCACAGCTTCAATAGCAAATCCATACTGCCCAGTCCACCATCTGCCATCGTTCGTCTTCAAGCATTGGTATCGCCATATCTCGGATTGATCCTCGCAACAGACCGGTTTGATATCGGAATCCGTCACCAGAACAACTCCGGTTGAAAGCTGGTCGATAGAGATAAAGAACTGTCGATGATCGAGACGCACTGGACGTGGCAACGGGACTGTGATCCATTGCAGTCCGGGTTGTGTCTTACGAAACGTGATTGGTTCGATCTGATCACGCTCAAGAAATGGAGCTGGTGACCCTCCTTCATACCCAAAGATGCGAAGACGGGCTGTGCCTTCGTTTGAATCGCCTGCAAGCAGGAGACGTACCTCACGAAGAGTTCCTGCGGCTTTTACCTCAAAGCGAGCAGCCTGAGCATCGAGCCGATTGATTCGGTACCACCGATAGGAACTCTCGGAATTGAAAGCAGAAAGAGTATCGACTCTTTGAGCACAAAGAGGAACAACGACAATCGTTGAGAGGAGAACTGCACAAACAATGTATGAGATACACTGCCTGAAGTCAGGCGCAAGGCTTCCAAGGTACATTCTTAAAGCTCCGGGTTAAGATAATTGTCTCTATAGGTTACACATAATAGATAGAAATTCTCTTTGTATCGATCTTAAACCTACATTAAAATAGCGATCTGCTCAATATGATGCGAGAGCTTTCCAAAAAAATTGTTTTCAATGAAAAAAGCTAGACCTGCTGAACGTCAACTCATCTTTTCACTCTACTATTAAGACAATCTACAAGCCAAATCTTCTCACTTAAAGCTGCATCAAAATGTAACGAGAACAAGAAGGCAGGCAGAGCGGGAGACAAGGGAAGGAGGAGGAATTCTTTTTCAAGATATAGTCATTGGCAAAGGATAGGGAGCCCGTGTTGTTGGCGCTACAGAGTTGTCGTCCCGAGCTTGTCGTAAGGATGGCAACGATACAAGTTAATCCTTATCCGACCTGCGTTTTGGAGAGGATTAATGCCATGTGAGTCGCTTAGCGACCTTTGATCTAAGAACCCACATTCAACTCTGAAGTGCAACAGGTGGAAGAGCTTTACCACAATATACTTCCCAGGGTCTCTTCCACCCCAGACATTTCCTCGGGCG
>JAGWAZ010000059.1:0-16817 GCA_021296135.1 Chlorobiota bacterium
GGAAAGGGCAGAGACAAGAGAATTTATGGAATTTGGAATTTCAACGCAATAATGGCCTGATTGAGGGGTAAGGCCATCAATGGCCTGATTGTATCGAGGGTAGTCTGATAACCCCGGCGTAAACGCCGGGGTTACAGGTAGACGAACGTGCGGGAGTAAACGCTACTCCACAATTCGGGAGTAAACGCATATCCCAACCGTTTACGGCTGGGACAATGTTTTAGTTGTACTGTGTTAATGTCTCCTGCAGTTTGTACAATGTCTCCTGAAAATTCGTAAGCTTCTCTCGCTCTTTATCTACCACTTTTTCTGGAGCGTTCGCAACAAATTTTTCGTTTGCCAGTTTCTTTTCCGTTCCCGTAATCATTCTTTTGACTCGCCCTATCTCTTTCTCAGTCTTTTCCCGTTCCTTTTCAATATCAATCAAACCTTCAAGGTGCAGGTGTACTTCGTTGCGTTGCACAACTTCTGTTTTCGAAAGTCCGGGCTTCTCGAGCTCAAGTCCTGTACTCAGCGTGCCAATTCGTCCAAGCCGTTTTAACAATGACTTTGTTCGCTGGAACACCTGAAGGCTCCTATGGCTCTCAGGGGCTATAGAGATCGTTATTTCCATCGAAGGAGCAACCTGAGCTTCACTCCGCATTCGTCTGACAGCTTCAACCGTTGCTTGCATTAACTCAAAGTCTCCTTCAATCTTCTCAGAAATATGTCCTTCATCTGCAGCAGGAAACTCCGCAACAGAAATCGAATCACCATCGGCACGTCCTGCAAGAGTTTGCCATATCTCTTCTGTCAGAAAGGGCATAATCGGATGAAGCATTCGCAATACCTGATCGTATATCCCAAGTGCGAAGCGCGTTATCTGCTGTGCTTCACCTTCATCGCGTTCTTGTAACTCGGCCTTCATCTGTTCTAAGTACCAGTCGCAGAATTCATTCCAGATGAACTCATAGATGCGCTTCGAATACTCATTAATTCGGTACGTGTTCAGATGCCGTTGAATATCTCGAAGGGCTGAATGAAAACGACTGAGAATCCACGTATCCGAATCGGAGATCGGTTCCAACTCATCCATCTCGAACGAGGAGGGTAGCGCTCTGTCGTTTCGATTAATACCTGTCTCATCAGCTTTCATCATCAGAAAACGCCCGGCATTCCAGATTTTGTTCGCAAAGTTCCGTCCGATTTCACACGCCTCTTTGCTGAACCGGATATCCTGTCCGGTCGGCGCAAGGTAGATTATGGTGAAGCGAAGTGCATCAGCTCCATATTGGTTAATCACCTCGAGAGGATCAGGAGAGTTACCGAGAGACTTCGAGAGTTTGCGGCCAATCGCATCCCGGATAATAGATGTGAAATAGACATGACGGAAAGGAACCAGCTCTTCGATTTTCTTGCGCGGTTCTCCGGCTGAGTTCCGTTCCCCATCCATAAACTCCAATCCCGCTATAATCATTCGGGCGACCCAGAAAAAGATAATGTCAGGACCGGTCACGAGCAGGTCTGTGGGATAGAATGCCTTCAGATCGACTTCATTCTTTTCACTGCTACCCCAGCCGTGAACGCTGAAAGGCCAGAGCCAGGAGCTAAACCAGGTGTCAAGAACATCTTTATCCTGTCTGAGCCGAGCATCAGCCGAAAGGCCGAGTTTCTCTCGTG
Organism: Chlorobiota bacterium; assembly: GCA_021296135.1. Classification (GTDB taxonomy): domain Bacteria; phylum Bacteroidota; class Ignavibacteria; order OLB7; family OLB7; genus JAGWAZ01. The sequence continues at coordinate 1,660 of JAGWAZ010000059.1, forward strand.
CTTGAGTTTCACTTCGTGCTGCGGTATAGCTCCCATCTTCCGTATAATAAACTGGAATGCGATGCCCCCACCAGAGTTGTCGGGAGATTGGCCAGTCACGGATATTCTTCATCCAGTGCATATAGGTCTTGATCCAATGCTCCGGTGAGAACGTAATATGCCCTTGCTCAACAGCCTCGATTGCTGGCTCGGCGAGCTTCTCCATGCTGACATACCATTGATCGGAGAGATATGGTTCAATCTGTTCACCTCCCCGCTCTGAAAATCCGACAGAATGAACATAGTCCTCAACCTTGAGAATCGCATCTGCCTCGTCCAATAGCTTTGCTGCCTTCTTCCGAGCCACAAATCGATCAAGCCCTGCCAAAGGTCCGGCCAGCTCATTCATCGAACCGTCGGGATTGATGGTGTTAGGCATTGGAAGGTTATGGCGCAGGCCGACCTCGTAATCGTTTGGGTCGTGCGCCGGTGTAATCTTTACTGCGCCGGTTCCGAATTCAGGGTCGGCATGTTCATCTGCGATGATCGGTATCTCGTGTCCACCGAGAGGAACAATTACTTTTTTGCCAATCCAATCCTTGTATCGCTCATCCTCTCCGTTAACGGCTATCGCAACGTCGCCCGGAATTGTCTCCGGCCGAGCGGTAGAGATAGTAATGTAATCATCATCATCAATAAGCTTGTAGCGGACGGTATAGAGCTTATCCTGTATCTCTTTATGGTTGACTTCCTCATCGGATAAGGTTGTCTGTGCAGCAGGCGACCAGTTAACGATCTTTTTCCCTTTGTAGATCAAGTCTTTATCGAAGAGTCGGACAAAAACTTCCTTGACAGCTTCATTCAGGCCTTCATCCATTGTGAATCGTTCCCGACGCCAGTCGAGGGAAACGCCGAGAGCACAAAGCTGTTTCAAGATGATGCCACCATATTCTTCACGCCATTCCCAGACTCGTTCAACGAACTTATCCCTCCCCATTTGACGATAGTCCACTCCTTCGTCTGAAAGGGTAGCGGCTACCCTGGTCTGGGTTGCGATGCCGGCATGATCAGTACCCGGAATCCAACATGCTTCAAACCGGCTCATCCGTTTCCACCGAATGTAAAGGTCCTGAATGGTATTGTTCAGCACATGTCCAAGGGTGAGCATTCCCGTGACGTTCGGAGGTGGAATGACGATTGTAAAGGCTTTCTTCCCTTCGTTTATGTTTTCAGCTTTGGCATCATAGAGTTTATGATCGTACCAATACTTGTACCACTTGCTCTCGGCTTCGGACGGTTGATATGCTTTTGGTAACTCTGCCATAGCATAACGCCATCGTCTCGATGGCGCGAAATGTTCATAAAAGTTTTATTGAAGCAGACTCGGCTCTTGTCACTGACCAAGCGACCGAAACGAATATCAAACTGAGATTCGTTTCACTCTATGTTTACTACGAGTCTGCATGTCGTTGTTGTATGAAAACCAGAAGATACGGAACGTTGCAATCTCTACGATACATCCTCACTATCTCTTGACCATACCATCCTCGCCAAGCTGTGCCGGGATCTGTTCGCTGAACTCTTCTCCTCCATTATCCGCTCTTCCCTGAAAAGCGTTTGTTCCGAGCCAAGCCACTCTTCTTGTTGGAAGGTCAATCAATGCAATTCTGAATTGACGCCAGAGAGACTTCGTCCAATAGCCGCCGGTACTTGTAGTTGTGGTAGTTTCTGTTTCTACAACCCGAACGAGCGTTCTTTGGGTGATTCTTTTCCCGAGTTGTTTTCGTGACATGTTTGAGTGGAATCCATACTGAGTCGATCCATCGTTTGCTTTCGGTAATCCGAAGATACCCGTCAACATTTGCACTGATAAGTCCAGCATAAGTCGAGACCGAATCCCACGAACGGGTAGGAGGAAAGATTCCACTACTCTCGTAGGGGTTCACATGTTTTCTGCGAAGCTCATGAACAAGAAATGATTCAACAAACTTTCGTTCGACCAGGTCTGTCGTATCGAAGTGAACCACCAGAAGGTTGTATCGCTTCCGAAGAAAATCGGGATCAGGAAATGAGGTTATGTAGCGTTCAGCGGTGCGTGTTGACATGCATCCGGCAAGAATCAGGGTGATTGCAACGAGCGCTAATCCTGTGGGTAGAGAGAGCTCACATCGAGCCGTCAGAGTTTTCATACGGAATTTCCATTTGTAAGAGACTTGCGTTGTCGAATGGCACGATACTTCAAATGGCAGGCAGACCAACCCCTCACATCGACTGCGTAGCAGTCCTCGGTTCATAGCCTCGGGCGGAAGCCCGAGAGCATATCATCACCTGATCAGCATCAGCTCCGTAGGAGTGATCCACCATTGAATAGGCCGCGCCGATGGCGCTTTGACGAACCGGGTAATCTTCTACCCCATGCTCCCGCATGGGGCTATCTATGGAGCGTCGCTGTGCGACTTGAACAACAGCTGAAAGCAGCTTGCAAGAATGGTTCAACTTCTACAATCGCAAATCGTTGATCGATATTCTGAAACAATTGAGTCAGAGCTAAAGGCTTTGCAGAAAGAACAAGATCAAATACTCAACAAACTCGGAATAGAGAAATAGCGGGAAGCTGAAAGTATGAGTCAAGGGTCGGGAGTCGAAGAGTCAAAGAGTTCAAAGCCGAAAGCTGAGGGCTGAAAGCTCAAAGCAGACGGCTCAAACTTCTTCCATCAATTCTTTCTCCTCGGTCATCTCATCAGCATCAGATACATGTTGACTTGACGTGATAGCATATGAGGGTTCTTTAGCTGCTCTATCAACACTCTGGCGTATGCGGCCTGGCGTGTTTCGACGTTCTCTGATTCCAGCAGCCTCGTCATAAATTCGTTGTGGGGGTTTCTTTAAATCCCAGACAAGGCCAAGCCATTTCAACAGGACCAGTCCGTAATGTGAAAGGTCAATTTCCCACCAGTAGAAACCCTGACGTTCAGAAGCATGGTAACGATGGTGGTTGTTGTGCCATCCTTCTCCAAACGTTATCAGAGCTAATATCAGACTGTTCCGACTTTCATCATCGGTATCAAAACGATGACGACCGATTCTGTGCATCAATGAATTGATGGTAAAGGTTGCATGATAGAGGAGTGTCGTTGAAATAAAGAAGCCCCAGGTCAATGCTTGCAATCCATTGACCCCCAGTTCAGGGGAGGTGGAAGCAAGAATCTCACCCAGGATGAAAAGACCGATTCCTGTTAGCACACCCGGGATTATATTCCAGCGCTGAAGCCAGCGAAGTTCAGGATACTTGGATAGATCACGGACTGTGTCGGGATCATATTTGTTGAATTGCTTTGAAAGAATCCATCCCATGTGCGCCCAGTAGAGAGAGTTGGTAATTGGAGAATGAAGGTCTTCCTCTTTGTCGGAATGTCTGTGGTGGTGTCGGTGATGAGCTGACCACCAAAGGGGGCCATTCTGGAGACATGTTGCCCCTGCAATGGCCATGATAAACTGGAACGGACGACTGGTTTTGTATGTGCGATGGGCAAAATAGCGATGGTAGAATGCTGTGATGGAGAACATACGGACGGCGTACATCAAGGCACAAAGGCCAACGGCTGTCCAACTGGCACCTGCCCATACAACGAGCAGGCACCCGAGATGAATGAAGATGAGGCCTCCATTCAGGAGGTAATCTTTAGGTCTGAACGCAGGTTTTGACATTACGATGGTTTTGTTCACGATCTTCCAGAGATAGCCTTTCCTAAGAAAACATGAAAACTACGGAAAGGAATGGCCACAACAGATGATATTTATCAATAATGGGTGTAACGGTGCGAAAACGAGAAATGGGAAATGGAGGTATGGTTTTGTTGAAAAGAGGGAGTACATTAGAGTGATATCGGGCATTCTGGAATACAAAAGTGATGACAATGTCAAACCTACGTTCAACATTAACTATTCTTATACTCTCTGTCAGTACCCTTCACGCCCAGCACACATTTTCCATCGTTGCAGTCGATACGCTGACCGGAGAAATCGGGAGTGCAGGGGCAACGTGCGGTGATACGATTATCTGGCCAGGTACACCGGGAGCATATATCATCAGTGATGTTCTACCAGGTATCGGGGCAATTCATACGCAGTCATTCTGGGATAGAACTAACCAGGTAAATGCGCATAACAGAATGATTGCAGGAGATAGTCCGGATGAGATCATTACCTGGCTTAAGGAGAATGATGTAAACGGAACTCCGTCACAACGGCAATATGGTATAGTCGATTTTCGCGATGGAAACTCTCGAAGTGCTGCTTATACGGGGAAAGATTGTTCTGATTACAAGAACCATATTTTGGGATCGAACTACGCTATTCAGGGGAACATCCTTCTCGGCCAGCATATCCTTGATTCGATGGAGTCGCGGTTTCTCGAGGCCGAGGGAACGTTGGCCGACAAGTTGATGGCCGCGCTTCAAGGAGCAAACGTTGTCGGCGCTGACAGTCGGTGTAGCGACGAGGGTGTGAGTTCTCTTTCAGCATTTCTCCGCATTGCACGCTCAACTGATCGGGCAGATTCACTCATGCTTGACATGAACATCGGCGCGACACCCGTGGGAGCCGATCCGATTGATGCGTTAGAAAGAGCGTATAATAACTGGCGGGCAGTCGGGAGTGTTGATGAAAGTAAAGAATGGCTGGATAACGTCAAGGTCTATCCAAGCCCGACAAATGAGGTAGTGTTCATAGAGTTCCCGAGAGATGTTCTCTTGCCTGACGAGATTGCTATTGTGAACCTTTTAGGTCAGGTTCTGATAGCTAAAAGACTCAATGAGGGGGTACGTAGAGTAGAGCTTGCCCTTAACGGGTTGCCAGACGGGATATACTGGCCTGTACTCTCTTCAGATGGAGTAACAGTTGCCAGCTTCAAGGCCTTCGTTGTTGAATAGAAACCCCCAATAGTTTTCTATCATGCTCACGTAAAAGGGATTCTACATCAGTGGAATCTCTTTTATGTGAGATCTTAAAATCTTGTGCTACTATAGCTTGTCCACTTTCATCCCTGCTGTGAACTACTGTACTACTCCCGGTCCCAATGGCGATGAATATTTCGCAGATGGATTGAAGAGCAAAGAAATACCTCCACGGAACATATGCTGTTTCCAGCTAACGTCCGTGACAGGCTTTGTCAAGCCAAGCGTCCCGCTGATTTCGGGACGAAACGAGATTACCGGCGTGATAGAGATATCGTAAGCCAGGCTGAGCGTTGCTCCCAGGTTCAGCCCTTTGGTCTCTTCTATTTCTCCACTCCTGACATTTCGCTCGGTCCGTCCATCGGCATATTGCGCTCCGGATGGAGAGGCAATCTCTTCCTTCTGGTCATACGTTGCGCCAATCAGGAAACCTGCGGCTGGACCAACACCGATAATCAACGGTGTGGATTCACTCAACTGATAAAGGAGAGTCGGTTCAAGGACAAGCGTTGTCAATCCTGCATCGATACTGTAGCGACTGATAATCTCTGAGAGTTCGCCTGTTGGAGAAATCGACTGTCCGATACGCTCTTCTGTCTCAAACGAACTGCTCGTTGTCGAAAGCCCTGCCTTAAGGCTCCAGCCGAGATGGGAGATAAATCCCTGATCTGGCGCTGGTTCCATGCCGATGACACCTGCAAACTGCAGGCCTCCTCCGGATACACCGGTATAGAGTACCGAATCTCCCTGGCAACTGATAACGCCGGGTAACGTGACAAACTCGGCAGAGTTGGCTGCTAAACCTCCGCCTGCAAAGATGCCGAACTGCCAGGTGCTGTGTGCAACTGGCTGAACTTCAATTTCGGTATCAGAAGGCCTTTCCGGTTCGGTGCCACCCTGTGCAAAGAGGTTATCTCCGTATAACAGAAACGATAAAAGGGGGAGAAAGATCAAACTGTTGCGTCTCATGAATCTATACTGTTGTTGAGTTATAATCTGATTGCGAAGACCATCACTATTACTGAATCAGGATAGTTTGCCGGACTCGATGAGCACCTTGTCGCAATTCGCAGAAATAGAGGCCTGTTGGAAGGTCTCTACCGTCGAGTTGTACTGTATATGCCCCATCATCGAGGTAGCCGGCATACAGTCGCTCACGTTCGATCCCAAGAGCATCATAGAGAACGAGCTCCACGTATCGGTCACCTTCTGTCGTGAAATCGATCTCCGACAACTCACTGACCGGATTCGGACGTGGAGCTGAGATCTTCAGGCCACCTCCAAGATGAACCAACCGATCGCCATCCAGTTCACAGAGACCCAGCAGTGTGAATTTCCCATGCTCCGTTGTATAGGTCAACTCCCGATCTGCCGTTGTTAACAGTGTAACTGTGTCGATAGTGATATCAGTCTCAATGCGATTTCCTAACAAGGCACATGCTTGTATAGTCCCGAGCGTTCCGTTCTTAGGAAGGGCGGTTCCGGTGAAGACAACCGTTACTATTCGACGATCTCCCTCTATCGTATTGTTGAAGAGTTGAGCAGACGTGAGGCCGGACAGATCAGTCTGAATCGATAGCGGTAGAAGCATTGTATAGCGCCAACGTAACCTTAGGCTCAACTGTATGATATCATCGAGATTGGCACCGTTGCTCAAAAGAATTGGTATCGAGACCAACTCGTCAACCTGACCGGTAAGATTATCAGGAACAGTGATCGTCATACTTGCCCGGATAACTGTGTCACCAATTGCCTCACCCTCAATCGCAAAGCTCTCTTCTTCAGGACAAGGGCCTTCAACCGTGACCATTGCCGTTGTTGAAAGCGGGCCAATTTCAGTCGGACTATACTCAACTTCAACATCGAGGCTTCCTCCGGCCGGTATTATTACTGGGAAGGAGTCCGGTTGCACAAGTCCCAGACTGGCATCTCTACCAAGATCGATGCTTGCAATTCTTCTTGGAACGTTACCCTCGTTTGTGAGCGTAATCGTCTGGCGTCCGGGCATCCCGGTCGTTATATCGATCTGTCCGAAATTCATTGATGTGGCCGAAAGAGTGACATCAGGATCGACTGCCACAGCATTGAGGTTCACCAAGGTTGAACCGTTGCACGGACCCCAGAAGAACTCTAACGTTCCGCCGAAGTCTCCTTTGGCCTCCGGTGTGAAGGTCACAAGGAATTCCCGCGACTGACCTGGCTCAAGAATAACCGGATAGCTTACATTCTCCAATGCAAAAGCCGCATCTCCACCTGGTGTGTAGCGCGTGATTGTGTCGGTAACCGGGCCATTGTTTCTCAACGTAAAGGTGCCACTTGTGGAGGTCTCGCACAGATAAACCGTGTCAAGACTGAGGTTCTCGACGTCGGATATCAAGGATGGAGAGACACGTGACCCGATCAGCGTGATCTCTTCTGCGATACCGCATGGTTTTCCAATAATGCGAAGCGTTTCATTGTACTCGCCATCTTCGGTCGGCGCAAAGCGGATCGTCAATGTACGGTAACTACCGGCAGGAGCAATAATAAACGGAGTTGCCAGGTCGGCTGAGAACGGCACTCCATCACCCAGTTCGAGACTGTCGATCGTTGCGTCGATGGTGCCGTTGTTTGATAAGCGTAACTCCACATAAACTGGATCATCGCAACTGAGAAGTTGACCGAAGTCGTCAATCGTTCTCTTATTGGGAAGAACCATAGCAGTATCCCTCCGTCCCCTCAATGTGATACTAAGAGGATCGGTCACATTCTTAGCGTTGGTATTTAGAATCAATACAGCCTGGTGGAGACCGAAAGCATCCGGTCTATAGCGAACCACAATCGTATCACTCTTCCTGGGCAGGATTGTTCCCGGGGCCGGATTCTTCTGGATACTGAACTTGTCACGATCGCTTCCGCCAATTGTTGCGCCCTCAAGAACGGTAGGTTCATCACCAATAGATGAAATCACAATAATAGTATCAACAAACTCAGGGGCGTCGCAGAGATAGCTTGGGAACTGTATGGAGCGTGGAATATCAAGCAGTGGCCCTACTCCCTGGAAACCGCTGAAGTTGACATCAATCGACGCAAAACATGGTTTGCCGAGAATACGAAGCCTTCCTCGTTCAGGCACTCCGGGCCGTGGTGTCAAACGAACTCCGATACTACGTGAGCCACCAGATGGAATAGTGAGCGGTAGGCTTGGCTGCGTGACCTCAAAGCGTGGATCATCAAAGAGGAGGTCGGTAATCTCCACCGGATTCTCACCATCATTGGTAATCGTGATGAGCGTATCGGCTTCGGTCTTCTCAGCCGCGATCTGTCCGAAATCAACATCGGTTACGATTGAGATTCGTGCACTATCACGAATAATTCGGAAGGGGACTTCGATGACGTTTCTATTGTGTGCGTCGGTATAGATGCGAATCCTACCGGTATAGGTTCGAGGTTGCGAGAGCTTCAACACGATACGTGCTTGAAGCTCTCTGCCTGGCGGCATCTCGATCGGGAAGCCAATTGGACTCCGTACCGAACGAATTTCGATTCCATCTGCGTCGATGCTGTCGATACGATAGTTGTTATTGCCGACATTGGAAAGCTTAAAGGAGACTTCGAGCGTAGAATCGCATGTTGTCTCGACCAAAGAATCGACGTCTACCAATCCGATGGATCTGAGTGCTTCGCCCGAAACAAAAGCGTATGCATCATCCCAGGCAAAACCGTAAGCAATACAACTGACCGGGGCATCGGCGGTAAGAATATGCTGCTTCGGTAGAATGGGAACAACGGCCGATGCATATTGACCATCGATATGTCTGTATTGAAAGTCGATAGATCGACCATCGATACGGACGGAGTTAAGAGCTGATACCGGCGCTGTTACCAGGGCATAGTGGTGCCATGGATAGAGCAGAATTGAATCTTTGCCTTGAATCGGGGTCCAGTGATGATCGAGCAGAGGATTTGTCCACTGCAGCGTCCGCTTGTACTCGCTGACAGGAGGGAGCCAGGCCATTGCCGGGTTCCCAAAGATCGGCATGATTGTATCACGCTCATCCGGTTCGGAAGGGTTGATCGTTATAATTGTGTCTCGAATCGGGTTGTTCCCGCTTCGTGATATCTGCATTGCAACAACAGGATTTGTCGATTCAATCTTTGTTGCATCGCCGACACTGATATCGTGCCGTTCGGAACGATCAAGGGTTGCGACCTGAATCCCGTTCACAGACAATCGTGTTCCATCTTCAAGGGCAACTACCCTGACCTGTGAAGAATCCTGTGCTCCCATTGGAGCAGTATAAAAACGTGTTCCTCCCTTTGCTTCGGGTGGAAGTGCGTCGGCTACAGGGGATGTCCTCCAGGAGAACTGGAAGTCATTGCTGGTATCTACCGGTTCAAGCAGATGAACGTTTGTCTGTAGACTAAAGGGGATAATTCCTATTGGCTTGTTCGATGTAATCGGGGTACCACTAAGATCAGAAACACCTGCTGATCCTCGGCTAAAAGAGAGAACCTGATAAACCTGATACTGGTCTAATGACATCGTTACAGGCATTCCTGCAGGTTCGCCCGGAACGTTCCAGTCGACACTTGGATCAAACGTTACCTCTGTCCCATCCTCTTTTGCCAGAATAAGAAAGCCGGTATTCTTGCCAAGATAACCAGCGTATGTCAGGTTCATGTATGCCGTGTCATACGATTCAAGAGGGGGAACAGCATACATCTCGGTGAAGCTTCCGATGTTAGCACGATAATCGCTGTAGAGAGCAAAGACCGAGACAGGCTGGTCGGCCTCAACGTAAAATGTTCGTTCATTGACCTCAAAGGGTTTACGGTCCTCGAACTCCTGCATCAGATTTACCACTGGAAACCGTGGGGGCTGAATTGTCAGACGATTCCCGGCTGCGATCGTCCCCTGATCTATCAATCCCCCACCATCGCCTGACCACCGCACCGTGATGTTCGTTCGACGGCTGCACATAATTGTGATCTGGAAGTTCCCGGGATTCCCGCCATCGGCACGACGCCAGAATGAGGGAAGAGCAACGAGAAATTCCTTTCCGGACATAAGCTGTGCTGCTGTCTCTACGGGAAATGCCGTGATAGCGCTCAGAAGAATAACAATCGAGAGGAGCTGTTTCCGTAGTCTCGTAGAAATGCCCATTGAGAAGGTATTGGTTCAAATGTCAAACTGACTCGTCTCTTATTGATGTCTCTGAAGGGACTGGATGAGACATAACATAAAAACAAATATGATGTTTCTGTATGTACAGATAACAACAGACCCTGAAAACTCCTTTTCGTTACAATCTTATCGCTTTGTTTGCAATGAAAAGAGATTATTCTGAAATTGAAGGAAATTCAGGAAAACAGGAAGTGTGCCATTGTTCTATGAAGATGGTTTTCTTGCGAGGGAAGGCTCATAGATCAAAACCTCTCCAAACGGAATTCTTTGTGCAGAAATAAGAATGGTTGCGAGGGAAGGCTCATAGATCAAAACCTCTCCGAACGAGAGTTCGTTCAGGGGGGTTGCAGCTCAACCGAGTCTTTCATTCCAAGCAGTTCAATCTCTGACAAGCCCGGATCGACGTTGTGATAGAGTCTCAGAATTCCATCTCTGTTATGTATCACAACCTGAACTTCTCCCGGAGAATCCTCGGGACAGAGCAGGCGAGGGATTTCACTCGTGGTAATCTCAATGACCGGTCTACCCGTTCTGTTCCCTATACGTCTCAGCAGCGGAGAGATAGTACACGTAATAGAGCGGGGTATTGTGAACTCCCATCCATTACCCGGCTCAACCTACTGAGTTGTTGTCGTTCCTGTTTCGTGCAATTCAACCGTTGAGGTTTGTTTGTCGGGCGGCGGTGACCCTCAGAGGAAGGCTGGCATTCCCGGCATGTTGAGGAATGGAAGGCCTAAGTATAATCCCGTACCCGATAGAGGTAACCTGACTTTGAGCGTAGATCGGTTGATAACATGGCATGGGAACAGGCGATTAGAGGAGGACGAAGAGTAGTATTATGATGCGGACAGAATACATTTGATGTAAGCTTTTAAAATATTAAAACAAAGGCTGAATTTTAAATTTATGATTTCATCTCCGTATCTTGCCTCCTGATTCCAAGAGTATTGTCCACGTAATGTTGAACCATGTTCTATACAAAAGAGCCTGAACATCAAAAGCGTCGAGGAGGAAAGAAAAACTCGGCCTGGATTATCACCCTTCTCATCTTTCTTGGTCTTGTGCTCGGCGCAGGGTTTGGGCAATGGCTATACGCCTTTAAGGGAGACCCTGGGAGTTTCTACAGCGGAATGCTCGATACCTTGAACTTCGTGGGCAATGATCTCTTCATGGGATTATTGAAGATGATAATCGTCCCTCTGATTATCTCATCGGTAATTGTCGGCGTGGCTTCTGTGGGGGACTTCCGCAGACTTGGTCGCATTGGCGGCAAAACGATGCTCTACTATTTCTCCACAATGCTGATTGCAATAACGATTGGTCTTACCCTTGTGAACACGATTTCCCCTGGCAAATCGATAGGATTGGACCAGCGAGAACGGGCAGAGAAGGAGTTCACGGAGAATGTGTCGGTGCAAACAAAGCTTGAAGAGGGACCAAAGGGGTTCGGACCGGCGATACTGACCGTTGTACGTCAAATGATTCCAACAAATCCAGTTGCTGCGGCCGCCGGCATTTCAGGTACCTACGATGCAGTCGTAGAGGCTCCGAGCGGTTCAGGAAAAGCAACTAAAAAAGTTGCCTTGGGCAACAGCTCTCTGATTTCTGCTCTCCCTATCATATTCTTTTCAATCTTTTTTGGCATTGTCCTGACAACAATTGGCAAAAAACAGGGGATTATTGTCGGCTTCTTTGATGCCGTTTTTGAGGTTATGACCAAGATGGTGCACGTGGTGATTTTGCTTGCACCTATTGGCGTTTTTGCCCTGGTTGCCTGGTCGATTGCACGTATTGGACTTGAGTCATACGCCGGAGGAATGCTGTGGTATGTCGTCACGGTTTTATTGGGACTGGCAATTCACGGACTGATTGTACTTCCGCTACTCCTCTGGATTTTCGGCAAAACCCATCCGCTTGTCTTTATGCACCGAATGCGCTCTGCGCTGATGACGGCTTTTGGTACCGACAGTAGTTCAGCCACGCTACCGGTCACAATTGAGGCGGCGATAGAAGACGGAGAATGCAGCAAGAAAGCAGCCGGATTTGTCCTTCCCCTCGGCGCAACAATCAACATGGATGGGACGGCGCTTTTTGAAGCAGTAGCTATTGTTTTCATTGCCCAGGCATACGGAATACAACTCGGAATTGAGCATAATATCATAATTGCGATTACGGCCACTTTGACGGCTATCGGGGCTGCGGGAATACCTTCGGCCTCTCTTGTCCTTATGCCAGTCATTATTGCGGCGGTCAATCAGAGCATGGGTGGTGGGGAGGCTCTTGTACCGATAGCCGGTATCGGCCTTATTATCGGTATCGATCGTCTGCTCGATATGTCACGTACCACAGTGAACGTCTGGGGGGATGCGGTCGGGGCAAAAATCATTTCCCGGACTGAGCCGGATAGCGAAGGTGTTCCTGCCTAAATTTCGGCTGATTTTAAGTGGAAGAGGTAGATAGAAGGGAGAATGTAGGAAATAGTGATAAAAACCTGCATTCTCCCTCTTATATTCTTCCCTCTTATCTTCCTGAAATGCCGAGCGGAATTATTCCTCAGAACAAGCATTCAATAACTTCAGGATAGACTGCAAACAGACCGTAACGTTCAGGGAAAGAATCTGATGCAACTATTATCTCCTCAACAAGTATCGATACCCCGTCGCTTTTTCTGGATATACAACCGAAACGATACGCTACACCGATTCAGATACATCTTGGATTGAGAGGAGATATGCATTCCGCACGATCCTGATAATGTTAAAGAGAACAGTCTTTGCAGAGATACCTGTGATTCTCTCTGAACAAAACTTCCCTATACAATAAGAGTTGCTTGAAGAAACTCTTGTTCTCAATAACAAGGGAATGTGGCAGAGAAGTGACAATCGTGGCCCAAGATGAGAACCTCGCCCTCGTCGAACAATCAGCAAGGGCTACGCATAGTCACGACAACAACGCTTGCTCACCTCGCTATCGAACAAGGATGATCTTCTCTCGCCACGCTCTACCTCTATACTGGAGCAAGCAGTAATAGACTCTCGAGAAGCTCCCTTGGCCTGCTTCTGCAAACCGATTGATAGGCCATGCCACCTGGCGGCCTCCCTCATCGAACATACGGATAGAGAGCGCTCCAGCCTCCGGAATGCTCCAAACCAATTCAGCCTCGGTAGTAACCGGATTTGGGTGCACAGCAAGACGAACAGACATTGTTCGATGATCCCCAGCCTGATCGCCGGCAACCGCTTTCGTTGAGGGATGCTCTGGGTCCTCTTCCCTTTCGGCATCTCCCTCGCCATGTATGTAGTACCATTCCGACCACACCGAACGTAAGCCCTGTGTATCGAGAGCACATATCCGATACCAATGAGAAAAATCGTGAGAGGTTATCGTTAGAGTGTCCGTCCATGTAGCAACATTTCCCGCAACAGTATCCAGCCTCATCCAGTTACTCTCCTGGTCGCAGTATTCATCGCAGCGAGAGATAATGTAGGAACCGAGTGAATCAACATCCGGCTCAAGGTTCGTCTCCCACGTCAACATTGGATGAGCTGTCACCACTAGATCAGGCTCCCAGTTGACATCGGACCAGAGAGAGGCAAGCAAGTGTTGGGGTTTTGATGGAGGAGCATCGAGCGCATTGCTTAGCCAGATTTTCACAGTTGAGGTTGTGTCGGTCTGCCCAACCAGTTGTATGGCAATGTTTGTTACTCCATCGTTCCGGGTGTTCGTGTTCGGATTGCTCCATGGAGAGAACATATCATTCCATTCCAACGTCCACCCATCGCCATCGTCACCTTTCCGTCGGGGTCGTCCCGGATTCGCGGTGTCCATTACCCCATCGCCATTTCCAGCGTTAGTTCTCCATGACCAGATGTAGTCAACTGCCCTGCGGAAGGAAAAATCGACCGTATCACCTGTTTGTGGATCAATCCTTGGTGTTCGGTATACCGTGTCAAAATCGAGCATCTGCCGATCTGTTTTGTAGGTATTCTGAATGTAGTAGAGTGATGTATCAGGATTCGGCCCATTCGGTAAAGGTGATCTCCCTGTGGAACCACGTTTGTAGAGTCGGAGTTGCTGAGTGGTACTCCAGGGTGCGGTAACCCACCCGTCAGCTATCCAGTTCCAACGGCCATCAGCGGTTTGAACTTTGAAGGAACCTGCATTATATCCATATCCATCATAGAGGATGTACATTCCCGGAGCCGTTACTGAATCATCAATGATATCAATGATATCATAAGTCATCACATCGTCTGGATTGTGCCACGGACGTGTTGTATCTGGCAGGTTCGTAATGAAGTTGCTCTGCGACTGTCGATGATGTTCGATGAAGAAGTACTCCTCTGTTGTGGAATCTGGCAGGCGAACCCGTATCGCCTGCCGATGGGTCGCAAGATCGCGGATAGTCACGGTGTCTCCATCTCCGTTCATTGAAGAGAGGGGATCGTAATCGAAAAATTCAAGCCACCCCATCTTCCATCGCTCCCATGAGTTAGCAAGAATATATCCCTCGTGGTTAGCGGACATGAGCGACCACATACCGTCCCAGTATTGGTGTCTTAATCCCAGATGATGTCCGATTTCATGGAACGTAACATCAAAAGTGTTTGGTTTTGGATACTTCTTCAAATTTTGTACAATAACGTTATTACCAACCCACGCACCATCGGTAGTTCCATCATCTACTGAATCTACTGGCCAACTCGATGCTATCCCGTCCCAACCTCTCCAGACTTTGTTACGAAAATAGAATACCACAAGATCTACATCGTTATCGTTACCAGGTTGGAACTGTCGGGGAGCAATACGATTCCAGCTGTCAGTTCCCTCAAAGACATTTGAAATCCACCCAGAGTCGATACGTTCCTCTATATCTTTAATAACGTGCTTGATAACAGTTCCATAGCCACCACCATAATTATCCTCATAGGTTTCATCGGTAGTATCCTCAGTACTATAATAGGGATGCCGTGCCTGTTGATAGACTACATGGCCGACAAGATTGAACTTCCCATAGCTCATATCCCGGAAGTACGTTGTGATATTCCACTTCTTTC
>JAGWAZ010000059.1:17196-19439 GCA_021296135.1 Chlorobiota bacterium
ATAAGTGTTAGTGTCTTGTACTCTATTAGCGTATCACTTGGAACTGTTGCAGGGTCTGTTCTCCGCTATGATTCTTCAAAACAATCCAGTACATGCCAACAGGCAGGCCTGTCGTTTCAATTTCAATCAGATGTTCTCCGGCCTCAAATTCACCGGCAACAACGTTATGTTCCACTCTACCCGAACTATTATACAGACTAAGACTAATAGCTTGAGTAGACGGAAGCTGCAATTGCATTGTAGCCTGCTCCACAACAACGTTTGGCCAGAGTTCCAGCGAAGTCTCCATGTCTACCTCTTGCAATTCCAGAACAGAAAGAGTCGAAATGTGAACTCCGAAGCTCTGAAGACCATAACGTCCCTCAGCACATATGAGTAATGAATCTGTGACATAGAATCGTTGATCACCTATCCAGTTTGGTTCCCACCACCCCAGTCTATCAAGACCAAGGTTATCGTTCAAACGAAATAGGAAGAAGCTATAGAATGAGTCTTCTACAAAAAGGAAGCCTTCATGGTATTCAAGTCCTGTGATATTTGTTATGCGAACGTTAGAGGTACTATGGAGGAAACGAGGAGCGTTCGGTAAATTTTTAGCTTCTGACAACACAATTGCACTTCCTGTTCCCACGATAACCGTATCACCCGCTCGCGTTAACGAAGCTCCCGCCTTTCCCCACACCTGCAATTGCTCCGGTGAACACCAATCATACTGGCTCTCTACTACCGGAAACTCTTCCCACACCTCTGTTGTCCGATCCAGCGTAGTGAGCAGTAACCCTTCATCGGTCCACAACGCATCGCTCGACTGCGCTTCTACTTCACAGGCTCGATACAGCCTGTCTCCCCTCAAAACCAACACAACCGTTCCACCCTCCAGACAGCAGAGCACGATAACCGAATCCGATACCTCTGCCTCCCAGACGGTTCGTCCTCTTCCCAGATGTACCTTCTCAAGAATCACTGGATTGCTTGGATCACTCACATCAAACAATGTTACGACCGAGTCGAAGGTGATCAAGCGATCTCGATCGACCATTGCCACACCCTCGGCACGGAATCCTCTGCGGGAGAGAATCACCGGATCGCTCGGATCGCTGAAATCCATTCCGTACAACGTGTCGGTCGTCACTGCAAAGACTCGATCTCTGCCATCGCCAGCAACATCGTAGCTCAACATCCCTATGGTTCGCTCCCCCTCAACTACGATAAAGCCTTCTTCATCGACATGACCCGAATATAACCCGGTCAATGTATGCCAGAATATCCGTGACCCGTCAGATGTCACTTTCTCGACACCGTCACGAGCCAGACCGATATCAAGACGATCAACAAACTCAAGTGCAGTGTCTCCTACTATCCGAGCAGTCAGCAAAGTCTTTTGCAGATGACCCAGAAACAGATTCCGATGACCCGGCAACAGACTCCGCTCCCCACGAAACAGCAACAACGAATCGTGGAGAAGTTCTACGCCGACAGGTCTGTAGCCTCCCGGCAACAGATTCCCTGAGGTTAGTAAGTCAAAGGGTCTCTCTTCATCCAAATCATCCAAACGATAGATATGGTAGTAAACCTCTTCACCCGGCCATGGGATATCCGTTACCATAACCGCACGCCGTTGACTGTAGGCCTCATCGAGTGCAAAAGCAAACGGTGGACTCCACCAAGAGATGGGATAGAACTCCCGACTCAGATCATAAATTTTTACTACTACTCCATCAACAAATGTATCCTCGGCATATACTCGCCCTCCCGCAATGTTGACCCGAACGTACCCGATGTCGTCGACGGAGCCGTCACCATCGATCCCTTTCCACCTTCTCGGATTAGTAATGTCAAACAGAGAAATTGCTCCACCCTGAGAATCGGGTTCCTGTGAGGTTGTTACCACGAGATGAACCCCCGTTACATCGGCATCGCTTATGAAGGGATAAATGACTCTCACAAGAATGACTGGTGAGAGTGGATCGGCAATCGAGATCAGGCTGAGTTCAGCCAATGAGTCAGTGCCAAACTTGTTCCCATGCATTGCCAGAAGAATTGTGTCGTTCTCGGCTCTTCTGAGTCTGGCATCGCGCCCGTGATCAATGTCGAGTCGTTGCACAAACCGAATGGAGTCTGGAAAAGAGAGGTCGTAGACATCGAGACCGCCCGGAGTAATCGTATATCCAGCATCTCCTTTTACGGCAATGTCAGTAACCCCCGATGCACTCTTCAATCCTGACCAGAGGCGTTCAAGCGTA
>JAGWAZ010000121.1 GCA_021296135.1 Chlorobiota bacterium
AATCGTGGGAGCGCCCAGATTTTGTATTGCGTCAAGACTCTCGACCGGGCGGGGTCCGTTCAGCACCAAGTCGCCAGCGACCACCAGACGATCATAGGGTTGGCTTTGCAGATCCTCAAGAACAGCGTTGAGTGCAGCGACGTTGCCGTGAATATCTGCAATTACCGCAACTGAATATGGCAGGGAATCATTCATTTCACATCTCCAAAATTTCGAGGTGGCGGGGAGTGGTTCTTGCGCGCTTTCAGTTTTTGCCGCTTGCGGTTAACGGTCCGGCACCCACGAACCTGGCGAAGCCAGGTTGGGCGGAGGCCGGATGGGCGGAGCCGTGGGTGCTCGTGTTATGCGAAGGTGAGTTCGCTGGATACGCAATCCGGCTCCTTCGAGACCACCTCGGCCCATATGGATGCTGTTTGATCCAGTGACAACTTGAGTTGAGACTTGTGTAGATCCTCATTGAGGAGCCAAGAACCAATTTCACCAGTACGAACTGCATACCACGTATAGGCATACAGGACATCGCGTTTGTCATCGAGCTCCGTGATCTCCTCGCCCACGGCCAGGCGGGATGGATACGATGTGATGTGCCGCTCCACAACATTAGCGGGAGCCTTGGCGTACCTTGCTTCTACCTCATCCGCCGTAAGAGAGAACAGGCGAATGAGGCGATTCGCAATTCCTACTTCCTGGTGCTCGTGAGCTAGAACGCAAAAACGAGTGAAAGCCCTTCCAAAGGACCGATCTCCATGCCCCCACCTTTCCTTCAGATATGGGATTATCACACGTGCGAGTTCCTGTATAGAGATCCCTGCCTCAATCAGACTACCTGCCTCCAGATGTGACTGAACTCGCTGAGCGAGACTGGTTACACGTCTGACTCGCTCGATTTGGCGTGCCCGGACAACCGATGGGTCAAATCGACCATCGGAAAGTAGCACAACAAATGCAGGAGTATCGCAATCCTCAGACGCGTGAACTGATTGACCGAGGTGGCTCTTGTCGGTCGCATGGAAAGTCCTCTCGTTGGCCATCAACTCATCTAAGTGACGCTTGCCTTTGATCAAGTCGTCTGCCTCGTCGGCTGTAAAATGAAGTCGACCTGCGTCAACAGACGTCGGCCATGTGTCTCGAGCCCACTCCCTTGTGATGGACAACGCAAGCTCGTCCACTCTTTTTGGAAGACTGTCGTCCGCCACCCTGGTAGTAATGTAGATGAGGTCTATATCTGATATAGGCCACGCCATTCCTCGCCCAACGCTACCCCCTAGAATCACACCCGCAACGCCAGGAACAGATGCGATCCGTTCGATGGCTTCAACGGTTCGCTCCTGTAGAATGAGTTCCCAGTTTTCCAGATGCGCTTGGAAGAGATCAGTTCTAAACAAAATCGAACTCACTTTCGCATAACTACAGGATTAACGAACTGTTACGGTAATTCATACCAAATTTATGTATCTCCGACCTTGCGGGAATTCTTCTCTTCAGAGGTTGTATCCCGAACATGTTCGCAGATGCTTCCTCTGGAGGCATCATTTCTATTCAGAACCCGCCTCTTTTCCCACCATCAACGCATCCAGCGGACTCTGGATCTTTGCGATATCCCGATTTGTCACCCGCGTATAAATTTGGGTGGTCTTTGGACTTTTATGCCCGAGCAGTTTCTGGATATACCGAAGTATCTGCATCTCGACTTCCATCAAACAGGTGCATCTGCATATGCATGCTTCTGTAGGTTTCAAAATAGGCTTTTAACCCGATTCTAAGAGATAAAATCGCTAAATCTTTTATATCACCAGCTTTCTTTTATAAACTAAAACCATCTGAGCCGTATGGTTCGGTATCACTCGATCAGTGACAAGCGAGTCAACATTGAGCCGCCGACTTTTTCTAACGTGACGTCGCAAACGACGAGTGTCTCCCTTCCATCGGGAGCCTGATAAACGACAGTGCCATCTTCTGAAGCAACCGCAATTCCGCCATGTCGCCGAGTAGGGAGCAGGGCGTTTATCTCATTGATGTAACTTGCTTGGATCGTGGGACAGCGATAGCGCAAAGAAATGGACCTTACGCCTTCGGCACAACTGTTGTGCAGGAGACTACCATCCTCGGAATAGTGGTTTAAAGTTACTCCAGGCCAGAAGATGATTTGGCTCTGTTCAATGCCCGAGTCCTCAAGCTGGTCGAGCATTTCAACTTCATTGCAGACCACGAATCCGCAAAGGATCTGATCTATCATGATCGGGGCTTTGGAAGAGGCTCCGACGAAATTCCAGTTCTTAGTCCAGCCGGGTGCAATCAGCATTTTGCCACCCACATACTGAATACCGGTTACAGGATCGAGTAGGATTATAGCATTTACGTAGGAATCCGCGACATAATATGGAGATCCAAGGAGTAATCGGACACCGCTTTTCTCTACCTGCTTGAGAATTTCATAGAGTCCTTGAGTGACTTCATCAATCCAAGCCTCTCGGGCAAAGAAGTCGTGCAAGTGTTGCCCCCAACCTGTAACCATCATCTCTGGCAAGAATGCAACATCAGCCTCTTTATCCGTAGCTATCTCAATGGACCGTATCGCAGTCTTCACATTCTCAGTCAATTGGCTGGACATTGAAACTTGGAAAGAACAGATTCGCATAGTGATTTTCTTTTTTGTAGATGGAGTAGTTTCTGCTTCTGTACATAATTTTCAGGCCATGATGTCGTCAATTCGCTGTCCGATACAGATGTGATCGCAGTCGATGAAGCCTCGAAACTCACCCTTGACCATCCGAACGTTTCCGCGATGTACGTCCTGGAATATGGGCTCCATCGGCAACGAAGACGCGA
>JAGWAZ010000010.1 GCA_021296135.1 Chlorobiota bacterium
AGTGTACCAACATGCCGCATGAGAAACTTTTGATAACTTAGCTATCAAGAAAAGCTGTCCAGGAAAACGAGACCAGCTTAAAAATGGTTGTTGAAGGAACTCGAAAATAGACCCTTAATCCAGTCATGACCCTTTGATTTTTAAATCTTATTTTTATCCATGAGATCAGCGATCAATCACTAATTTCAAGTGTTATGGCGGATCAGAGCGAGGCACCACGCGTTGGTATTATCATGGGGAGCAAGTCGGACTGGCCAACGATGAAAGAGGCCGGGGTAATTCTTGAGGAATTTGGGGTCCCTTATGAGGCGAAGGTGATTTCCGCTCATAGAATGCCGGACGAGATGGCCGAATATGGTCGGACTGCTCAGAAACGTGGAATTCAGGTGATAGTCGCCGGTGCAGGGGGAGCCGCTCATCTTCCAGGTATGACAGCGGCACACTCTTCGGTGCCGGTTATTGGTGTTCCGGTCAAATCGAGTGCTTTGAGCGGGTTAGACGCGCTTCTTTCGATTGTGCAAATGCCTGGAGGTGTGCCTGTGGCAACAGTAGCCATTGGTGGGGCCAAAAATGCCGGATTGCTCGCCATACAGATTCTTGGACTGGAGGATGCCGATCTTCATCGGAAAATCATTGTCTACAAAGAACAACTTGCTTCTGTAGCACGGGCTATGAACGAGGAAATTTTGCGGGATATAGAGAATACATAGACTTGCGGTAGGAAAATAATTGCTTCTTTTATCGGCTTTATTCTCCTCCAATTCTAAATCTTGACCCAGTTATACCGTGACAAGGCTTCACATCAGGTGAACCGAGTTCACGGAGGAGAGAGGAATTCCGTAACTCTTTCCTACACTCTCAGGATTCCTGTTTCTGGCACTCAAATTGCACTGGTTTCTGTGATACAACCCACGTCATCGATCAAAACAGGGGGTAAATTTCTTCTGTTGGGAGTGGGGAAATTTGAAAATGGAACCGTAGTCTACGAACGTTTGAAATCGCGGAATTCATTGCAGGAGAAGAGAAATCGCGGTATATTTGCGTTTCGCCTGCTTTGCGGAAGCGTTCGGCAGGTGCTAATCGTATGCGCCCGTAGCTCAACTGGATAGAGCATCAGATTCCGGTTCTGAAGGTTAGGGGTTCAAGTCCCTTCGGGCGTGCACCATAGAGCAGCCAGAACAGAAGAACGATATTCAGTACTAACGATTCAGGAAGAAGAGAAAGATCATGGCGGAAAGGCCATTGAAAATAAAGGGACCGGAACGAATTGAACGGCATGAGGCCGGAGCCAGTTCATCCTTATTGGATGGGAAGATCAAGCTGCTCGGGATTCTTGGCGTAGTTATTCTCGTGGTTGCAGGAGGTTGGTTTTTCCTGAATCGCCAAGCAAAGGCCAATAACGTTGAAGCCGAGATTGCTCTTGGCCGCGTAGCTCCCTATGTAGAAGGTGGTGAGTATGAGAAGGCCATCAGTGGGGATCAGTCCATTCTTATAGATGGACGTCCGATGTTGGGGCTTGCCGATATTGTTGATCGGTATGGATCAACCAATGCAGGCAGACGGGCAGCGCTCATGCTTGGCAATGCTTACATGGCTACAGAAAAACGTGCGGAAGCTGCCAACGCATATCAGATTGCAGCAGAGGCTGATCATAAGATGGCTCGTGCGGCAGCTCTTGCTGGAATTGCGTCAGTAGCTGAAACTGAAGGAAAGTATGAAGAGGCTGCGGCGCGATATGATGAGGCTGCAGCTCTTTTTCAATCGGAAGTTGCACGCCCACTCTACCTGTTTGGTGCTGCCAAAAACTATGAGATCGCCGCAAAGAATAAAGAGGCGATCGAGCGTTATCGTGAGATCGCTATTGAATACCCCACGTCGGAACAAAACACTATTGCCCGGCTTGCGCTGGCGCGACATGGCGTGGAAATATAAAAGGAGTTTCATCCAAACGTTAATGTTAATCAGGAACACTCAGAGGATTATTCATGACAGTTGAGACCCCTTGCCTGTCGCCGATCAGTGGCGACACTCTATATCTCGAAGAATTGTCTCGAAAGAACATATATCTTCAATTATTCGGTTTTCTTATTTCAGGAGGAACCATGCGACGTTTCTTGAAGGCACTACTCCTGTTTGTGATGTCTGTTGCGGTCGGCCAAAGCGTTTACGCGCAAGTTAAGCCGATTGTGCAGGTTGCCGGACGTCTCGGCCAATCGGAGTATCGCGTCTTTACAAAGGACACACTCTATCAGATCGCTGGTGACTATCATGTCTCCGGTCTTCTGGTTATTGAGCCTGGAACTACAGTCGAGTGGCTGCCCGACGGTCGCCTTATCGACTCAGTTGGTGGCAAGATCATCGCGGACGGTGAGCTTGACGCTATCTGGGATGGCAATACTGCGGCGGTGACTTCGTTCTCCGCACGCTATTGTGATTTGGATTATATCCGTGCTCACGTCACGATAACGGGGCGACCCGAGTATACTGCACAAGGAGGTCCGAACGGTTCACCTAACTGGGTGAATTACGCTTCACATCTCCTTTTCTATTATGCAAACAACTTGCAGCACTGTGCGACTGATCCGAACCTCAAGTTCCTTCAGTACAAGCGCGACGTTCAGCGCCAGCCGATCATCTTCCGTGGACGTCCGGTCAACCAGAACTCCGAAGAGTGGGGACACATCGTGATTCTCCCTGGTGCCGATACCGCTGTATTCCGGAATGTTCAGTTTGTGAACTTCCGCAAGGATACCGGTGTTGTCCGCAATCAGCAGTTTTACAACCCGACGCCAGCACAGGGATATGATAATCAGCAGATCAATGCTGCGGATATCCTCAACAAGAAGATGCGGAGACTGACATCAGGTGGTGGTGGTGCTCTCACAACCTTCTCGTCAAAGACGTGGATTCTTAACAGTCGCTTCGACAGTAACATGGCGCGTTACCATGGTGGTGCGTTGCAGCTGTTACAGGCTCCTTGGGATCAAAATGTGGAGAATTCCGGGGCGCGTTCGTTCTTCCCGCACGATCCTTCGCTGGGAAGTGCGCATGACTTGAATACGTATCCGGCAGGCGACCTGAATTCTTACCTGGATACCATTGATCAGTACGGCAGCTTTATCTCGACTCCGTTCGGATCGATTCCGAGGATGCGGATAACTTCGCCGAACAGCGGCCCGGTCCAATACCGTATGCTGTATGACGACGGTCGACAGGCTGCGAACATGGGGCGCATTCGTCGTCTCTATTTCCGTGATAACCGTGCGATGGTCATCAGCGCTCTTCGCGACATCAACGGGTATCGTGATGATCCGACGAACCCGCCACCAGTCATCAACGACGGCTTCATTGGCGGTATAGCAAAAAATGAGGCGTATGGTGGAGCGCTTTATATCTCTGGTCGTCGTTACGACACGATATACTTCGGTAACGGTCTCGCTCTGTCGTTAATGACAAATGGGGTGGTTTCCGATCCGACCGATACAATGGTCTTCGAGCGTAACTATGCTGCGAACTTCCAACGCGATTCCACTGGCGGTGCTAAGGGTGGTGCTATTTATGTAGATGACAGCACGGCACTCGACTTGGGTCTGTCGCGTTTTAATGACAACTTCACAGCAACACCGAACGTGCCGGCAACCGATTGGTATCGTCGCTCGCATATGTCGCAAGGTGGCGGTATTTATATGGCCAAGGCTTCGCCGTATCTGCGGATTCGTGACAACGTCAGCTTCATAGGCAACCGCTCCGGTCAGGGTGGTGCAATCTATGTTGAAGCGATTGTCAATCCATTCGGTAAGAATATTGCGATCTACGATCCGTTCCTCTCGCCGGAGATCCTCGGCAGAGACGATATCTACTTTATCAACAACAAGGCTGAGTATGATGGTGGTGCTATATACACCATGCGCAACATGGTTGTGCAGGGTCGATTCATTACCACGTTCGATTCGGCTTCTGGTGGTTTGATAGATCGTCGAATCCTCTTCGATAGCAACGCAGCCGGTCTTGCCGGTGGCGCTATTGCTATTGACAATCAGACGAACCACTCGATCACGCTTGAGAGCAATGCGCGTGTTCTGAACACTCTCTTCAGCTATAATGCTGCGGGTGATTCGGCACGCGTTGACGACACGCGTCTGATCAAGTATTACGATCCACTTGCCAACCCGGCCAACCCGACGAATCCGTACAGCGTTACTACGCTAGCTGATCGGTATCAGTTGCCGGAGTCGATCCGGGATGAGATCCTGGGTGGTGGTGCGATCTACTCACGTTATGGCAATACAAATCTCTTCCGTGCTGTTGAATTCCTGAGCAACTGGACAATCGACGGAAACGGCGGTGCTATCTCGATGATTACACCGGTTGAGACGAATCGCTACTTCCTGGCTCATGGAGATGCAGCGTATGCGTACTCATCGAGTTTCCCCGGTGGTAGTGCACTGCCGTTTGATGACGGACCTGAGCCTTCTGATATGCGCTATATGACGCGCTTCCTGAAGAACAAGGCTGTCAAGGGGAGTGCACCGTTCCGTGCCCATCCTCGTGATACCACGACGCTGGTCGAGAATACACTGAATGATCCGTATCGTAACGGTACGGGCCTTGGTGGTGCGATTTACCTGAACGATCGCTTGCAGCCAGTCGGTGGAGCGCCTGGCTTCCCACGTGAGGACTCAGTGATTCTGCATCGTGTACGTATCCAGGGTGGTACGGCATACTCGGGCGCAGCAGTCTACTCAGACAACTATGATTTGAAGGTCACCTTCTCCCGTTCGTTGATTGCCAACAACATGGCAGTCTCAACGGAGGGACGCAACGTTGATACCTTCGCAAATCAGACGTCACCTGCAGCGTCTCGTACAGCAGGGGCAATCCTGTATGGTGAGGTTATCGGCCCAATGCCTTTGATGGATTTTCATACGGGAGCCAACTCGATTTACGACAACGATGCTCGTTACCTCGTCCGCGTAGCCGATGCTCCTCAGGGAACATTCGGGTTGGGCGAAAGTGGTGCAGACACTCTTCGCGGAAACTTCTGGGGAGAAGTGCAGGCACCGGTAACAACGATTCTGCCAACAGGCACTCAACAGGAGACCTTCTTTATTCAGGGAGAGAGTTGCTCGCTGCCATTGAAACCAGGTGGGGCTGTCAATGAGCAGGGGCCATTTGAATCGAAGCATGTCTACGAATATACACCGGTCCCTTACGGAATGATTCCGGATACTCTTCTTATTGAGGGGCGTGTCTATGATATCTACGACAAGGGACTTGACATCCGTGCGGTTGATTATTCTGGTCCACGTATGGCACCAGCCGAGGACTTCTCAGTTGGTATTCCACCGGTACTTCGTCAGTATCCGGCTGGAAGTGTCTACGAGGGCAAGGTTGTACGCCGTCTGACTCGCGATCCGTTTAAGGCTGAGACAGACACTACATATGCAAAACTGATGAGTGAGTTCTTTGGCAATCATCCGATTGGTTATCCGCTCTTCCTTGAGGCACGAGCCGGTTACCTGGGTGATCTGAATACCGATAACAACGATTCATGCTCGTTGAACCACACAGTCATGCTCGTTATCAACGCAGAGACTGGTGAGTTCATCCGCTCGAATCTGAAACAGTATCAGGAGGGTGATCCTCGCTTCTGGTCACGTGTCGAGTTCGTACCCGATTCTATCAACCGGGACGTACTTGGTCGTCGTGCAACAGAGCGTCGTGCAGCATTCTCGATTGGTGAGCTGTATCGCTTGACCCCTGCTTACTACATAGAGCAGGGTGCATCGCTTGAGCAGGCTCGCTTCTTCGCAGCACGCTACGAGGATTCGGTTGCGTTGGATGGACGTCGTTATGGAGGAGCACCGAACATTCTTGGTGGCCCGACTTTTAATTATGTCAATCGTCCGAATTCGCCAACATTTGTAGACATATACGCAGGTGAGCGCTACCATGCACTTCCTGTGAAGACGGGGGATCGCATCTGGGTGATTTCGCGTACAATGCTTTGGAACACTGATAGTAGCCGTACATGGGTTGAGAACATCTCACGCTTTACCGGTATGGAGTTCCTTATTGATGCTGGCAACAGCGTTCTGGCTCCGCTCCTGCGTGGTCAGGCAGAGTTGCGCAACACGCTTTTCCTCTGGGAGGATCGGGTTTATGAGAGCGATTCTACCGGACGTAGGGAGTCGCCAATCTTGGAAGTGACAGCAAATGACACGAACAACTTCTACGATCCACGTTCACTCTTCTACCCGGATCGCTATACAGGTCTGCGGTATGAGTGGACGCCGTTGGTCGAGACTCCTGGCTTTGCACCATCGCCGAGCACGGATCCGGCTGTAAGCCGTCTGGCGTCATGGTTGAGGGCAGATACGGTCTATCCGGCCAATGTTGATCCAGCCGCGATTCAACGTGATATAGTACATGAATGGGGCTTCATCCGCTTCTGGGGTAATCCACATAATCCGGATGTTGTACCTGGTGGTGAATTGCTCGAGGTCAACGTCTCGAATTATCCACCAGACCAGCGGACAATCGACAGTCTGAAGGGTCTTGTCGGGATCGACACAGTTGCAAGCTACATCTTCCTGTATCCGCCGTACTTCAACTGTCAGGTCTACGATCCGGTTAATGCGCGGTACTTGCAGCAGGATACGGTTAATATCAGCTCGGCAAGCACAGCTACCTATCGTCTGCGCATCTTCGTACAGGATTCAATTCCGGTCGAGTTGAACAGTGTTCCTGGTTGCTGGGATCCGGCACGCAATCTTGTGATTGCTCAGTGGACCGATGAGTTACGATTCAACTATGATATCAATACTGATGACGAGGTTGAGGACAGATCTGCCGAGGCAGAGTCCTGGGACTTCCGCTACGGACGTACCACATATGGCTTTGTCTTTACGCAGGGGAACACGGGCACAACTGACGATGTGACGGAGGTTCGCCCGGTCTGGCTTGCTGATCAATATCTGAGCGATGTTAATCATGCAGTTGACAACGGGGCTACAGTGTTGCAGACAGGCAACATCATTGTTCGACTTGACTCAACTGAGGCGGATGGTCTGTTGCAAAATCCTGGACAGGCGAATAACACATACAACCTTGATTCTGTCTTCACAGTTATTGTGAACGATGGACATACGGGTAATAACAAGTTTGACTTCAGAGTTCTGGTTAATGCTCAGCCACGGCTTCTGCCAAGTGCAAGTGGCGACTTTATACTACCGAACGCTAAGGAGGACTTCGATTATAACCGGACGTTGTTCGACCTGAGCCGTGCGATCAGATCTGAAGATCGTAACCGTGACCAGCGTCGTCTCTATCAGCTTGTTTATCGCGATGACGCACTGAACGATTCCTCAATTCAGGATGGTGCAGTTGTGAAGGACATGACAGTAACAAGCACAGCGACGATTGCGAAGGTTCGCAGGGATACCTGCTATCTCGAAGCAGGCATACTCGACGCACCGAAGACAACGCCAAGCTGGATCAGCATCAATCCGATCTCGGGTATCCTTTATGGAACACCTGGCCAGAACGATGCTCCACGGACTGATTCAATCACTGTTATCGTAACTGATGAATATGGATTGAGCGATGTGCGGAGTTATGCAATCACAGTCGACTCAACACAGCACCCGCCGGATCTCCGTGGCTTGCCACCGATTCGCTGTGCTATCGTTGGTCAAGAGTACAAGGACTCGCTCTGCGTGAGTGACCGTGACTTCGGACGTCTTGCATCGCCAGATAGGGTGAACTTAAAGGCCGTTGGTAAAGTAGCAGGAGAGACGGATGTGCCGTTGACCGTTAGTCCATCGACATGGTCAGGGCCACATAATCCGGATACCTGCGTGCCAATCTCGATTAATACTAACGCCATCCCTTCCCAGTTCGCTGGGCAGAAGATGACTGTTGAGGTGATTGCAGAGGATCAGGCCGGTAACAAGGACACGTTGACCTACGAAGTTGCTGTCAGCGATGTTGTTGACTTTGAAATGACGGTTCACGTGGAGAACACAAACACAACTGATGGCCATGCGTCACAGGAGCTTGTCTTCGGACTCGCACAGAACGCAACTACGGGTGAGGATTCAGCAGATCTCGGTCGGCTTGACGTAAACTACTGTGAGTATGAGCTCCCACTGCTTCCGCCACCGGATGTGTTCGATGCTCGCTGGACAATCCCGAGCCAAAACGGTATGCTGAGGAACTTCTATCCGACGAATCCGCCGTCAGGTCGGGGGCGTTCAGCATGGAAGGCCTTTGTACAACCAGGTAACTTGCCTGGAGGTAGCCCATTCTATCCGGTCAGGATCTGCTGGTTATTGAGCGAAGCTGCAACTGCAGATTCAGCATTGACGATCGCCGATCTCCGCAGCGATCTTACTGGCAGCAACAGAGGGGCTTTCCGTGTCAACATGAAGAACCCGACAGGACATAATGTCTATAGTGTCAACGGTATTCGTATTGAAATCAGCGGTGATAGAGCATGTGTAGTAGTTCTTGAGCCGGGTATTATCAATGGCTTCCAGATCTTCTACAGCACTGACACAACATCAAGCGTTGAGGATCCGATCGTTGCTGTTGCTGGCAAGGCTGGATTCCAGCTCGCAGCCAACGTGCCAAACCCGGTAACGAACACGACCGAGATTGCCTTCACGACGCCAACACGTAGTGATGTACGTCTTGAGGTCTTTGATGTTAACGGTAAGCTTGTCAAGACGTTGTTGAGCAGGTCAGTACCAGCAGGTCGCCAGTCGGTACCATGGGATGGTACGGATAATCGGGGTCGGAAGGCAGCGAGCGGTACGTATACCTATCGCTTGACTTCAGGCACAACCGTAATAAGCAGAACAATGATTCTGACGAGGTAACACCAGAGCCATACTCCGCATACCAGGGACGACCAAAGCTGTCGTCCCTGGGAAAAGCGGAACTGAATGCGTATAAATCATGACAGATACAGTATACAAAAACAACAATCAGAGGAGAGATAACATGAACTTCAAGAGAACACTGTTCGGTTTGCTCGGAGGTGTTGTTCTAATGCTCGTCGCTCTGGTCACGAAGTCAGAGGCGCAGATCTGGATGGAATTCACGGTAAACATCGAGAACCGGATCTATCAGCCGCTTGTTGGGGGTCAAGCGATTCCTCGGAGTAATTTTGTTGACCTCTCCAGTAACTCCGTGAACCCGGACGATGGTGTTACCAGAACAGCGATTCCTCTCGGTTTTGAGATCGAGTATGACGGACAGCGTTTCGATCGCATTTTTGTGTCGATCAACGGTTTTTGCAGCTTTGACGGTCGATATATTGTCAATGATCCGTTCACACTCTTCACGCCAACAAACGGCCCGAATCTGACGTTGGCTCCGTTTTTTGGAGATCACTACTATCGTGCGCCAGGTATCGATACTCGGGATGTTCAGGATCTTCAAGGACGTCCTTTCTCGGCAACAACAATAAGGTGGCGGCAGAATGCGGCTACTTCGGATCCGAAAGGTCTGAATCGCCGTTCGTTTGTTGTGGAGTGGGAGGATTTAAACATCAACTATCACTTCGATCCAGATGATGTGGATAATCCTTTCTCGCCAAACCGCCAGGCACAGGCCCCTTCAATTGGCAGCTTCCAAGTCTGGATCTTTGAGGCGGATCCGAACAACATTCCTTCAAAGAAGGGAACAATTGAGTTCCACTATGGAACTGTAGGTCCTGTCGTTAAGCTCAGTGGCGCTTCGGTCGGTATCGAAGATGAACCTGCTGTACCAAACGGCAGGACAACATGGATTAATGCAGTAACCTTCGCTCAGACAGGAGACCAGGTTCTTGCTCGTACGGATAGACGTTATACGAACGACTGGCCTCCAAGTGGACTTCCGGGACGAATCTTTGTTTTTGACACAGACAGTTCGGCAGGTGTCCCTGGATGGGGAGATGGAGATGCGACCTTGACACAAATTGATCCAAGCGTTCCGCCGAACGTCCGGGCGGATCAACGCCTCTTCGTAACGATGGCAGATGTTATCAGGATCCTTCGCCATCAAGCAAGACAGAACGTCGACTTTAGTACAGCGGTAAACCGTCATGGATATCATGGAGACGTTAACCATAACGGACGTTTTTATTGGTCGACAAGTAACTATAATAACACCGGTGATTCAATCCTTTTGGGTCAGGTCCAGCAATATAAGGTCTTCTGGCCGATCAAGCACACAAATGAGAACTTGCCGTTCCCGAATGACAATACGTTTAACGGCTTCCTCTTTGATGCTGATGAGTTTGATGCAGGGTTGATTATGGAGTATCTGGCAGCGAAGTTGCCAGTCCTTCCATGGTTGTTCGGAAAGGTTGTTCCATCAATGGCAGCAAGCGATGTTGTCCTTGGGGAGAACGCGATAGTCACTGGAAAGCGGGTTAAGATTCCGGTCACGTTGAATGGCTATAACAGCGGCCCACTCGGCATCAAGTTGCGTGTTGCTGAGGGGACGAAAATTCTTGAGGTCTACACACCCGAGATGAACGATCATCGGCAAAGCCTTGCGGTTGCTGGTGAGTCGGTTGTTTCGATTGCCGGTGCAGGCCAATTCGAGCCAGGTGATGTTGTTGCCACGATTGTGGTTGAAGCCAATGGCAATGGCGATGTAGTCTTTGAGAACGTTGTGTTCAACGAAAAGGAGATCGGACTGAAGAAGTTCAACATTCATGGTACGGCCAACATTCATGGTACGGCGGTCGGAACTACTGGTGATCTGACCATAAGCAATCCCTTCCCTAATCCAATGAATGTGAATGCAAACGCAACGATAACATTTGACTATAGAGTACCTACTGATGGTCAGGTACAGATTCGGGTTTTCGATATGCTTGGCAAGGAGATCGCAACGATCCTTGATACCGAGCTGAGGTCAGGCACATACAGTGCGGAGTGGAATGGTCGCGATGCTTCCGGTGCACAAGTCAACGCTGGAGTCTACATGCTCCGTGTTGAAGCCGCGGGACGTAGCGGAGTCACTCGCGTACAGGTAGTGCGATAAGTTTTCCGAGATTGATGGGCGAGAGAAAAAACTGGTCTCGCCCATCATATCCGGAAATGTTGATCACCTTCACGACTAAAGAGAGAGGCGGAGTTATGAAGCCCGCAGGTGAAAAAGTAAAGGCTTATCGAAGCGAGGGAGATAGTCGGTGCAGAGAAGGCAAAGCTTTGTGTGTTGGAGTGCTGATTCTCTTTGCTCTTTCATTCTTGACAGAGCAAACGGCAGCACAAGAGAGACGTTCTTTGAGAGTTTGGGTCGATACGCTCGATCTTAATCTGTGTGCTATTGATGAGGACGTCCCGTTTGATAATTGGGGAGTCTGGCTCGAGACAGCTTCCGAAAGCGACACAGTAATTGGATTCCGTCCTCAGGATAGTGTGCTATCGTGCAGCATTGAGGTTCTATGGGATGTATCAAGAATTCGTCTTGAACCGCCTTATGCTCTAAGGCCGCCGCAAACATTGTTTGCACGGTTTTCTAGCAAGTTGCAGCAGGTGGATACCAATATTGGTCAGTTGTACATTGAAATGTCTGCTATGAATTTAAAAAGTCCTGCGGTCGGTACTGATATTCCACTTTTCTACATGAAAGGGCGTTTTCTAAAGACAGATACCGCAATCGGACCACCGGAAGGAGGTGCTAAGACAGATGCCTTCAAGATCATAGATGGAGATCTGAAGAGCAATATCAGCACAAGCCGATTTGTTCCCGGTTTTATTAGAGCTATCCGAGATACAACACCTGAGTATACCGGAACGCTCAGGGCTTCTGAAGAAGATCTCGACACGAACAGAACCGATACAGTATCGTTGTTCATACGCAACTTTGCAAATCGCAAAGTACGTAAGGTTCGTTTCTCTTTGCATGCGGACACGATGACGTACAGGTTTATTGGTACAGTTGTGGCGGATATGGTGAGCGGGGTGAACTGGAGTGGGAAAGAAGTGAAAATAGCTCCTGATCTGATAACCGGACACTTCGTTTCGAAGACCGATATCAGTTCGGAGGATAGTCTGGTATTGCGAGTTGAGATAGAGCGAACAACAGACAGTGCTTTTTTCAGCTTTTTGACAATAGATGAGTTTGGTGTAAATGACGAATCCTGTCTTGGGAAGTTAGTTGTTGAGAGAGGGAGCGTATCGGGTAAAAAAATACCTGTTCGTGATTCGGTCGATACAACAATGAGTTTAGCCAGAAGGGAAAGAGACCTTTATGGAGGAATACAGGTCGTCAGTCTGTCACAAGGGAATGCTCTTCAGATTATTACGACAGGGCGTTCACTGCAAAGTATTTCGATGTACGATGTAACCGGTATTCGCATTAAGCATTGGGCTGATTTCACAGCCGGAAAGGAAGTAATAGTAAACATGGAACAAAAATTGCAGAGTGGAATGTACTTCCTTGTGATCCGGGATATAGCCGGCAATATTTGGAATAGGCAATTCATACAACAAACAACGGTAAATTATTCACTATTACCACAGGAGTAGATCCATGCGTAAACGCTATTGGTTCTTGGGGATTCGATTAGTAGTGATCTTGGCTCTGGTCGTCATGAGCACTTCAATTGTTCATGCGCAGAGTGAAAAGTACCTGCCAACGCTCTCCTTACAGAAAAAGTCGCCAACCAATAATCCCGGTGGCGACGTTGTAAGTGGTGACACGGTCTACGCGTCAGAACCGGCCTTCAACGAGAAACGGTTTTTGAGGTTACCGGTCTTCATTCATAACTGTCTTAACTTATTAGCAAGTCAGAATCCGGTTGGACATCCTGGCGAGCCCATTCTCGGCTTCCGCTTCCAGATGCAGTATAACAACTGTATGTTGAGGGCAGTGGGTGTATCAAAGCGCGGAGCGCTTCCACAGGATGTAGATGTTCTTGCAAAGCACTTTAACTTGAGTTGGCAAACCGAAGCAGAACCGAACTACAAGTTCTCCACAACGGGAGGTTCGTCTGCGTTTGGCGATCGGATAACTATTACGGGAAGCTCATCACTGCCGTTACCACGTTCTCCGCTTTCAGGGACTTCGAGTCGGGACTGTGACGACTTCGATTACACACCATTCCTCTACGTTGTTTTTGAGGTTATTGGTAATGCCCAGGGGGGCACGTGCGCTATTACTACAGACCAGATAGTTCTGGTTCGTGACTCGATTCGCTGGAATAACTATAGTCCGGCAAATGTCACACCGGAAATGATCGCACGCGGTTTCGCTCCGGTTCAGCTCGGTGTTTTCCCACAGCCAGTTTTCCCGATTATGTTCCCAAACAACTATGGGTCGACAATTGTTCAGATCACGCGCCGTCCGCGTATCAATCTGATTCCGAATTCGCAGGTTGTGCGGAGGAATTCCACGGACGACTCGAACTATGAGTTGGTCTTCCCGATGCAGACACAGTTTGGTAACGTGCGGCGCATTTTCCGCGGGTTAAAAATCGCCAATGGAATTGCCGGGACATTCTTGCGTAATCTGATTGTGGAAACCGATCAGCCATGGCTCCGGATTGATACGAATGATCCTAGTACTGGGCCAGGAGTTAGGTCTGGTCAGCGTAGAGTGATTATTCGTAATTCTGTTAGCGGTGGTGGGGACTTCTTCAACATAGTTGCTAATCCGGAGATGTTACCATCACCGCCAGATGATTATCCGACTCCTGGTATTTATGAGGGCTTTGTTACGGTTCGCTCGGTAGATGCCCAGAACAGTGCAGTTCGTCTTCGTGTATTGTTGATTGTGAATCGGAACCCGCTTGAGAGTGGCTTAGATATAACCACGGAGCCTAGAAACACACGCGGCATTCTGATGAAGCTGCGTAGCTCAGCAGATCCGCTGCAAGATGAAACCTACTTGACAATGGGAACTGGTATCGGAGCGACTGACGGCGTCGATTCTCTATTTGGAGAATTGGAGGCCGGTGTTCCACCAGCAGCCGGAAACTTCTATGCTCGTTTCTTCCCACCATCATCATTAGACGACTTTAACGGGTTGGTTGATGGTCGTGGACTCTATACAACGCCTGGCCGTGTTCCTGAAGCAACGAATAGCGAAGCAAGCATTGACATTCGCAACTATGACATCGAGACAATTCACACGTACTGCGTCGACTTCGATGTCAATGACGTCAATGACTACCCGGTCGTTTTGGAGTACGATCTAAATGACATTCCAGTGGGAGCGCAACTCTTCTTCAAGCAGAATATAGCTGGTGTCGAACAGGTTCTGAACATGCGGACAGAGGGAGCCATCATTGGCACTACTGGTCGTGCAATCTTTATTGTCGACCCAAATGTGAAGTCGTTCTGCATTGATTATTTGTTGCCGCGTGTTGTTCAGTTCCCGGAGATCAATCGGGGCTGGAACTTTATTTCGTTGCCTGTCGATCCATCCGATCCGAATGCATTGGCAGTCTTCCCGAACTCAAACTCGGGTGCGCTACGGTTCTCGCAGAACCATTATGCAAAGGAGGATGAAGTTCGCGCTGGCATAGGATACTTCGTTAAGTATAGCGATGTTCTTGATGAAACAGTTCCCGGTGTGCCTGTCTCGTTGATTCATGAGGGCCTGACAAAACATAGGATCCGCCTCTTCGAGGGCTGGAATACGGTCGGTGCACTTTCCGTACCGACAACTGTTGCCGGTATTCAATTCGGACCATTCCAAGGTAACCCGGTTCCGTCACTTGATGGTGAGATCTATCGCTATCTGACCAGTCGTGGTTATGAGCAGACTTCCCGTATTATTCCAGGTTATGGTTACTGGATCAAGGTAACGAGAACTGGTTGGTATCGTCTTGAGCAGAGAGAGCCGATCAGATCGAAAGGTGTTGCGGGTGAGGTTGTCAAGCCATATCGTGCTCTCAACAATCTGACGATTGCCGACAACGAACAGCGTGGTAACTCACAGCTCTGGTTTGGCTTTGGTGACGTTGATAACAAGCGGTACCAAATACCACCGGTTCCGGGTGAGGGATTGTTCGATGTCCGTTTCGATAACAACGGATTTGTCAGTGCGTCCCTTGATTGCAATGGCGAGCACGTTGTAGAGTTGAGCGGCATGAGCTATCCGGTAGTTCTCACGGTTGAGAACGTTGATGCAACGTATATGGTTACGGATGCCGAGACTAGTGCATATATCGGCGAGTTCACAGCTGGTGAGACAGGCGCGGTCCGTATCAACAATGTACTGACGAAGTCAGTGAAGCTGACGCGCGTTCCGTCATCGACGATTGACCTGGGTGAGGCATATCCGAACCCGGTCATCGACGAGATGAGGTTCGACATCGCCGTTCCTGGTGAGCGCTATGTCACTGTTGGTCTCTACAACTCATTAGGTGAGAAAGTAGCTGATCTCTTTGACGGTGCGATTACAGATCATGAGTCAGTCGAGTTTAACACCAAGGGACTGAATGCAGGCGTTTATCTCTACAAGATGACGACTTCATACGGTGAAACCGAGCTTCGTCACGTGGTAATTGCACGATAACGAAGAATGCTGTGTGGAGTCTTGCCTCGGCAAGCGTAATCCGCACAGATAGTAATAAGGGCGGACTCGACAAGATCGAGTTCGCCTTTTGTTATAGAGTCTTTCTATGCAAACTCTAAAGAGGAAGAGTATGAAATTAATGATAAGGTCAGTGCTAATTCTTGTTGTTGGAATAATAACAACATCCTATCAGCTTAGATCACAAGATAGAATAGTTGACATTGTTGGTACTCTTCGTTTTTCTTCAGAGCGGTCAAGTATTATATATAATCTGTCATACGGAGTTGGTACTAATTATACAGATACTACGGAGAGGGAGTATGAAGAGTCCGTCCCACCCTTTTTACCTCCGGGTGGTTATCTGATCGTATTTGAACGGGAGTGCACTCCCAGTGATGGTGATCCACCGTGTTATTGGAAACAGGATCTCAGAGGAATTCCTGACTCTGTAGGTGACCAATTGAGGACACAATTTGCTCTTAAGTACAATATTCACATACATAATCAGACGGGTGCTGGATTTCAACTAAGTATTCTAAACTCAGATTGGCCCGTTGGCGTAGATTCTGTGAACATAGTAGATCCGAATGTTCCAACAGCCTTTAACGAAACGTTTACTGGGCCCGCTATAGTTACCATAGAGGATGAATTTACGGCTCGACTGGCTGTTACGGCGTATTATAACCTCGCGACATTGTCGGTTATGGATTTCATCCAGGGGACTTCGGAGAAGCAATTACACATCGGTCCAAATCCCTCATTTAGAGAGACTACAGTTGTTACTGAAATGCGACCAGGTGATCGGATCATTGTGATGAATCTCATGGGAGAGACTGTATTGTCGCGGGAAATCACTGAATCTACCAACCGATTTGTGTTACCTATAGAAGGTCTGACTGAGGGAATGTATATCGTAGCATATAAAGATGCCAACGGATTACTTACTGCGCAGAGCAAAATGCAAATTATCCGGTAAGATCGATGCTGTTATGTGGTTGCAAGGTTGCCTCAGTCTTTCAGGATGTCACAATGGAAATCTTATTGCAATTCAACCACGAGCGATACGTGTTAAACGATATTGCTCTCAATCCATCAGAGAAAGGTCTCAAATCTAGAGATGATCTATTATTCTTTTATATAAACGGAACACAGCAATATGCGAATCAAGAACCTTATTCCGACAGCCATTCTTGCTCTCTTTGTTACCGGAGTAGGTCTGATGGCACAGAACCTGTCAACTCTCGATATTCCCCTTGAAACACCTGACGGAGACCAAACATCAATTGCCGAAATCGGAGCCGACAAGGTTACTATTGTCAGTTTTGGTGCAACATGGTGTGTGCCATGCAAAAAGGAGATGAAGGCGATCAACGAGATTTATAGCGAGCTGCAGGACAAAGGTGTGGAGTACATAGCAGTCTTTATCGATAATACCAAGACGATGGCAAAGGTTGGGCCTTACGTAAAGGGAAAGAAGTTCAAGTTTCCTGTTTTGCTCGATCCGAATAGTGAAGTCTTTGAGACAGTGAATGGCACGGAGGTTCCGTATGCGTTAATCTATGACCAGAATGGTGAACTGCAGTTCAAGCATGACGGATATCTCGACGGGGATGAAGAGCATATAAAAGAGGAGGCATTCAGTTTGACTGAGAGCCCGGAGAATGGCTCTGAGGCTGAATCGGGTATGTAAAATAATAGTTCATTCAGAGCCTCTTTTTTAATTGTGACGGAATTCCTGATGTTTGATGTGTAGCTGGAGACTTATGCACTAACTTGCTGGCTAAGATGAGGAGACCACAGATTCCCTTTCTGAATTCTCTTACGAGAAGATTGAACAAGAATCAGATAACTACCGTCAACACAGTATAAGAGCTGTATTCCGCCGGGTACGGCTCTTATACAAAGTTGCGTCCAACAGCCCGGCTCTCCCCTCACAGCTTCACACACACGTTTCTCAACTCACTGTAGAAGTTCACCGAGTGGATCCCACCTTCCCGTCCAATTCCACTGATACCGGTTCCTCCAAAGGGAGTCCGCAGGTCACGTAGGAGCCAACTGTTGATCCAGGTTATACCGACGTCGATCTGTGCGGCAAGCCGGTGAGCGCGAGACAGGTTTTGTGTCCAGAGTGCAGCGCAGAGTCCGTACTCCGTATCGTTTGCCATCGCAAGGGCTTCTTCTTCTGAATCGAACGGCTGCACATGGCAGACAGGGCCAAAAACTTCTTCTTTCACTACACGAGCATTCTCGGAGAGACCTGTCAGGATTGTCGGCTGCACAAATGAACCGTTACTGTATGGATCCTCAAGCTCTGGTACTCCGCCGCCGGTCACAACCGTTCCTCCCTCTTCACGGGCAAGCTCGTAGTAACCCAACACTTTCTCGCGATGCTCTTTCGAGATCAGCGGCCCCATTGTCGTTGACCCCTGGAACGGATCACCCATCTTCAGTTTTCCGGCGCGGTCGGTCAGTGCCTCGACAAATCGATCGAAGATCGAACGTTCAACGTATACCCGCTCGGAACAGAGGCAGACCTGACCGCAGTTCGCAAACGTGGAACGGGCAACACCTGAAACGGCAGCACTAAAATCGGCGTCGGCAAAAACAAGCGCCGGGTTCTTCCCTCCCAATTCGAAGCTGACCGGTTTCACACCATCGGCAACTCTTTTCATGATTGCAGCACCTGTCTGGCTCTCACCTGTAAAGGTAATCGCAGCCACATCAGGGTGCTGCGTCAGAGCCTCACCCGCCGAGCCGGGACCAAACCCATGTACAACGTTGTAGACACCGGCCGGAACGCCGACCTCGTTCATCACCTCCCCAAGAAGCGTTGCCGTGCCGGGCGTCTCTTCCGATGGTTTCACCACAACAGTGTTTCCACAGGCAAGAGCCGGCGCAACTTTCCAGGTCATCAGCAAGAGTGGGAGGTTCCACGGACAGATGACACCGACAACGCCGAGCGGAACCCGGATTGCGTAGTTGAGTGCACCAAATCCATCCTCGGTATCGGTCTGGTATGATTCGTTCGGGACGTTGCGAACAAGATTTGCAAAGAGACGGAAGTTTGCTGCTCCACGCGGAATGTCGATTGCCTTCGCCCAGGAAACGGGTTTGCCGGTGTCGGCAATCTCGGCTTCCAGGAACTCATCGAAACGGTCCATGATTCGATCGGCAACACGGGAGAGAAGATCGAGCCGGGCATTTGTCCCCATCTTCCCCCACTCACCACTCATTGCCCGTTTGGCAGCCTGCACAGCACGATCAACATCATCAACGTTGGCCTCAGAGACACGAGCTATCACCTGACCATTGACAGGATTAATGTCTTCGAACGTCGCCCCAATCGATGCGTCAACGTACTCACCGTTGATAAAAAGTCGATAGCTCTGGATTTTCGAGCTTCGATTTTCGAGTGTCGAATGAAGAAGTGTCTCGCTCATGAAATCTGCCGCTCTGTGTTGATTGAAATCGATTGGAAGTTACGCATGGATTTTCGATTTTCGAGTGTCGAATTATTTGGAAAGGACTGGGTGAATCTTTGTGTTCTTTGTGCCTTCGTGATAATTCAGAAAGAGATGCCACAAAGAGATCAAGAGCACTTTAGAATTGAATTCAAGCCGAGGAAAAGAGATTCTTGCTATGAAAATGACCGTTGCGTCAACCAATCAACTACTTAACTATTGAACTAACAACTAAGGTTGTTTATTATCTTACCCCATAGTGTATGGAAACGCGTTCCCGATCCACGTTCCCTGATTATCACGCACGTTCGGCTGGCCGATCAACTGGGCGTTTCTTGCCCAGTTGACCAACGCATCGAGCATCAGTTCTCCAATTCCGAGTCCCCAGTATTCCTTTCGAACTGACATGCCGATCTGGCTCCTGTGTTTTGGACTCACCGCTGATCGTTTCCACATGGTCGATAACTGCTCTGGCATCCTCTGGCTCCGCTTCGCGAATGAGAAGAGTGTTGCCGTTGTTGATTTGGTGTTGTTGTGGTTTCATAGCATGTATCCTCTGGAACGCCGCCAGGATGGTGACGCTCTATGAAGCAATTCACTTGAGCGCAGGCATCCTTGCCTGCATGAACGAATGTCAATGTATCTATCCCAACCCCACCAAGATAGATGGTGGCATTCCAGAGGCAAATTGTCAAGTTGCGACAATAAGCGGGTCACTCTGTTAAGCAGAGCACTCTCTTTAGGATGCCATCCCTGGAAACAGAATGAGCAGAATCAAAGCTAACAATTGAATCAGGATAAACGGAATAGTGCCGCGATAGATCGCCGTTGTCTTTACATTAGGCGGAGCAACGCCTCGCAGATAGAAAAGAGAGAAGCCGAACGGAGGCGTAAGGAAGGAGGCCTGGAGATTTAGACTGATCATCACGCCGAACCAGACAAGGTCGATGCCAAGATAGACCGCTGCTGGAGCAAGCAACGGCACAACAATAAAAGCAATCTCGAAAAAGTCAATAAAGAATCCGAGAATGAAGATGACAACGTTGGTAATTACCAGCAGACCGATCACTCCTCCCGGAAGCCCGGTCAGGTATTCCTCGATCCAGATGTCGCCATAGAGTCCACGGAAGACGAGCGTAAAGGCGGTTGCGCCGATAAGCAGGAAGATGACCATTGTGGTCAGCTTCGTTGTCTCCTCAGTTGTCTCACGCAGGCACTTGCGGGAAAGACGCTTGTTCAGAGCTGCAAGAATCATGGCTCCGACAGCACCAAGTGCGCCGGCTTCAGTCGGTGTGGCAATACCGGCAAAGATACTGCCGAGAACAATCAGGATCAGGATGAGGGGTGGAAGCATGACCAGGGTCACACGGCGTCCGAGGCCTTTGCGTCCGGCCTTCCTGATTTTCTCCGACAATGCAGGTACTTTCTCCGGTCGAACGATAGCAATCCCGCCAACATAGAGCCCGTAGAGAACTGCAAGCATCACTCCGGGAATCAAGGCTCCCTTAAAGAGATCACCAACCGAAACTCCAAGCTGATCGGCAAGCACAATCAGCACAATGCTGGGGGGAATAATCTGTCCAAGCGTACCACTCGCTGCAATCACGCCGGAGGAGAGTTCTTTGGAATAACCATTGCGAAGCATCACGGGAAGAGAGATCATTCCCATGGCAACCACGGATGCGCCAACAACTCCGGTAGCCGCTGCCAGCAACGCGCCGACAATGATGACCGCTATTGCAAGCCCGCCACGCACAGGCCCGAAGAGGAAACCGATTGTATGGAGGAGGTCCTCGGCAAGGCGGGAACGCTCCAACATTGTGCCCATAAAAATGAAGAGGGGGACCGCCAGCAACACACCGTTTGACATCACGCCAAATGTCCGTTTGGACATCGCAGTCATGTAAGACCAATCAAAGTAGCCGAACTCGACTCCAAGGAAGGCGAAGAGAAGGGCTGTTCCACCAAGCGAAAAAACAACGGGATAGCCTGAGAAGATCAGGACGAGCGCCACCAGGACCATCCAGAGTGCAAGCCAGTCGCTGAACCACTCGATCATTTGATCTCCCCGGTTGGTGTGGTGGTGGGGAAGGGGGATAAGTAGTTGAGGGGACGAGGGAGAGGGGGGCCGGAGAGAGGAAAGTGGAGGTGCAAAGGAAAGAAGAAAGCGGTCCTATCTCTACGAACGTGACGGGTATTCATCCGACTTTCTCCTCAACAACTCTTCCATTGTGGGACAACAGGCTTATCCCCTTCAACATAGTGGCAATTCCCTGCAATAACAAGAGCACAAAAGCTAACAGCACGGCCATGCGAATCGGCCAGCGTGGGAGTCCGCCCGGATCAGGAGACATCTCCTTGATCTCCCACGAGTCGACCACAGAGGGCCAGACTGCCCAGATCATGAAGAGACAGAAAGGAATAAGGAGTAGAAGTGAACCAAGCAAGTCTGTCCAGGTTTTACCCCGTTCGGTGAGTCGGGAATAGAAGATATCGACACGGACATGTGCATTCTTTCTCAAGGTCCAGGCAGCGCCGAAGAGAAAGAGAGCAGCGAACATGTACCATCCCGTTTCCAGCCAGGTATTAGAACTCAACTCTGTACCTATCTCTCGATCCAGAAATCGGGCTACCGTATTCCAGGCACCAACCAAGACCATACCGAGCGCAAGCCAGGAGACAAGACGACCGATGAAATCGTTGAGGCCATTGATCCCCTTAGAGAATTGACTTAATAGTGAACTATCATTTGTCATGGTAAATATGACCTACTCTCCATGAATTAACGCCCAACTGAAGTCAGGTGTTAATGAGATGTTCTTTCAAACGCAAATCCTGTATACATTTCCTCAGCCAACCCAAGCCAGGCAGATGATTGATCCCGCCACTTCGTAAAAGCTTTATAGACCTTGGCATAGCCTGGATCAGCAACCGCCCGATCTTCCATAATCTGCTGTGCCGCTTCCCGTGCTCGCTTCAGTACATCAGCCGGGAATGGGCGGAGCGCAACATCGGCCTCACGAATTGTGGTAAGCGCTGCCATATTCTTTGCATCATAGCCTGCCATCATCGTCACATTTGATTC
Organism: Chlorobiota bacterium; assembly: GCA_021296135.1. Classification (GTDB taxonomy): domain Bacteria; phylum Bacteroidota; class Ignavibacteria; order OLB7; family OLB7; genus JAGWAZ01. The sequence goes on from JAGWAZ010000010.1 coordinate 22,075, forward strand.
AGCACAAGCAGTCTCCAGGGCCCCTTGATATTCTGATGGTAGCTTCTCCCAGGCATCCCGATTTATGTAGTAGCTGAGCATTGCTCCCGGTTCCCACCAACCGGGATAGTAGTAGTTCTTCGCCACTTTGTGGAGTCCGAGCTTCACGTCATCGTGTGGTCCCACCCATTCCGCCGCATCAATTGCACCCCGTTCAAGCGCGATATAAACTTCACCTCCAGGAATCACCTGGGCCGTAACACCAAGCTCTTCCATCACTTTTCCGCCAAGTCCGGGAATCCGCATCTTCCTTCCCTTTAACTCACTCAAATCAGCAAAGGGTTCGCGGAACCATCCTCCCATTTGCACGCCGGTGTTACCACCTGGGAAATTGAGCACATTAAAGTCAGCGAACAACTCACGCATTAACTCCAGTCCACCACCATAGTACATCCAAGCATTCTGCTGGCGGACGGTCAGACCGAAGGGGACCGTACAATCGAAGGCAAGAGCAGGATTCTTTCCGATGAAATAATAGCTGGCTGTATGTGCCATCTCCACGCTTCGACGATCTACAGCTTCAAGAACTTCAAGAGGAGGAACAATCTCTCCTCCCTGATAGGTCTTGATTGTGAAATTGCCGTCAGTCAGTTGGCTTACTCGCTCGGAGAGTCGTTCTGCTGTACCATAGAGGAGATCAAGCGATCCGGGGAAGCTGGAGGCAAGTCGCCATCGAACCTGTTCGCGCTTTCCAGCACTCACTTTCCGGCGTCGTGCACCAGGCCCCTCTCCACAGCCATTGAGGATCACTCCTCCGCTTGCCGCTCCTACGGCTGTCGCTTTAATGAAGTGGCGTCGTTTCATATCGCATACAATGAGAATACTTCCTCTAATAATTTCCTGTTGTCACCACGTTATCTAATGGACCTTTTCTTCGGAAAAGCCTCTTCAGTCTGGGAAAATCGAACCGAAGCGAAACTGTTTCACGTGAGACAAGGATGGTGAAGTAAGCTCCAAACCCACCAACGATGATATTACCAAGCCACATGCCGAGAGCCGGATGAAGGACATCCCGATCTGCCAACTTCTCTCCAGCAACAAGGCAGGCCCAGTAAATAATGAAGAAACCGAGTGCAATCACCGCCGAAACACCGAAATTGCCACGGCGGACAACTATGCCAAGGGGTGCACCAACAAAGACAAAAATCAAGCAAGCGGCTGGTATGGAATACTTCTTGTGAATCTCGACAAGATACTTGTTTGCTTCCTTGCGGGCACGTTCTATCGAGCCACTCACCCGCTGTAATTCCCCTCGCAGGCCAGCCAAACGTCCAAGCGCTAACTGTGCAGCCTGACTTCGCGTAATGGCTGTAGTATGTGCTGTATCATTACGCTTTTGATCCTCCTCCATTACACTATCCTTCATTGCTATTTCCTTCAACTCCAACAACCGACGTTTCTGCTCTGCACGGGACGTATCGACGATTTCCTGCATCCGTGCAATGTTCATGGTTCTATCGGTCCTGCCGAACGCTGTCGGGTCAGTCTGCTCAAACGTTTGATTTCTGGTAGTGATAGTGATGCGATACTCACGAAAAGCGACACGCCTGAACTCTCCGGGTGCGTTTCTGTTAACCCGCTGGGTCTCACCATCATATAGCGTCATCAGGACTTTTGTCAGGTCCTTGTTATAGGAAAGTTCCGCGCGTCTTGCGTTAAGTAGACTGAGCTGTGGACCTTGGCGCTGATAGATAGTCACTTCACCCAGGATATCGTTCTCCCGGTCAACTTCTCGCGCAAGAATACTGTAGCCTTCAAGAGAACTGAACTGTCCCGGCTCAATCGCAGCAGTCGGACGGAACTGCTTGATATCAGTCAGCATTACATAGGCTTTGTGGTTGGTTTCGGGAAGCACTCTGTCGTTAAAAAGATAGAGGAGGACAAAAAGAATTGTTCCGCCCACAATTGCCGGCATCATTGCACCGAAGGCACTCCCTCCGGCGCTTTTGATGATTGTCAATTCATTCTGGCCGCTCAGCTTTCCGTAGGCCATTAACGTTGCAAAGAGAACGCCCATCGGTACCGCGAGAACAAGCATCCAGGCAAGATTGTAGACATAGAGCTCTGCGATAACTCCATAGGAAAGGTCTTTTCCGACAAGCTCTTCCAGCGTCTTGAAGACAAACTGCAGAAAGAAGATGAAGACAACAACGGCCGTTCCGAACAGAAATGGTCCGATGTGCATTTGGAGTATATATCGGGTAAGACGCATGACAACCGTTCAAGTCAATTGGGTAAAGATAGGGAACTCCCCGGTCTGTGCTGATCGATTTCTGAGTCTGGTCTGCTGTGCGACCTTTACGGTATGCGTAATTCTGAATTGGGTGAACGCCGTTACCCCCTATATCCCTCCGTACTGAAAACTCACCATACCCAAACCCCGCTCAGGAGAGGAAGCACCTGAAGACCGTTATCGGGGATCAGATCAAACGCCAGCCCCCCATCGACGGCGAAGCGATTGTTAAACCAACGAAGCGTTAGAGCAACCGGCTGGAACTCGGAGTTCTCCAGCAGAAAGACTTCACCAGCAACTTTCCAGTTGTTCGCAAAACGATAATCTCCGCCGAGACCGACTAACACAGCCCGTTGCTCGAAGGGTGGTACTGCTGTATCGCTTGGGCTGTGGCGTCGCCACGAATATCCGGTAGTTACGGTTGCCGAGTAATCAAGCGCTCCCCAATTCGCTGTCAGGTAAGGAAGAATCAAGGCAATATTGGATTTATTCGTGTTCGAAAGATTCCCCTGTATTCCGCCGGCAACGCGGAATTCTTCACCTCTATAAAATTCGTACTTAGCGCCAAGAGTGGCAACAAGCGTCTCGCTGATAAACGATGGCACAAAGATTCCGCCGCCAATCAGCGTAAGTCGTTCAGTTGGACCGTACCCGGCAACAATTCCGGCAACGTCATAGCTTGCCAGGAAGCCTCGCTCTTTACCGACAGATCGAGCGGTCGGAGTCAGGATTGTTCTGAAAGTGGTCGGATCATGCACAAACTCCGGGAGCGGTTCAAGCGCGATCGTGTCGAACGACGAAGGCTTCTCTGAAATCAATAGTCCGGCCGAGTCGGGAAAGAGTGGTTCTCCCGGAATCGGCTCTATCGGGAATGCATGAGGTGGCGGCGGTGGCGGTGGAACGGGCCCTCCAGGTAGCATCCTCGGCGGTTTTGGTCGTGGGGGAGGTGTGATGGGAGGAGGGTCGGGATCCGGATTCTTTGGCCGTGATGGCTCGATAACGTTGACGTATGCTGTGTCTGCTACAACGTACGTTGTGTACTTACCGACAGGTTGCCCACGACGGATATGAACGAAGATCGGAGCTTTAATGCGCCCCAATCGCTCGGGCCGGAAACAGACCGAGTAGCGATAGGTTCTTATTCCTCTGATTCGGAGCGGGGGCTTCTTGAAGGGATAGCGAATCGAGAACTGTCGAGAGGGACTTTCCACCTTGTCAACAATGAAGTCTCCACCTAAGGATTTCACAACAAACGTATGGCATGGCTTGTCATCAAGCGTGACCGTGCCAAAGTCTTCGTGAGAGAGTGACCATACGTTCTCAAGGTCGAGGTCGTATGTCCTCTTTGATCCATCGCAGTCAGTCACTCGAATCTCGACCTCAAAATTGCGGTCAATCCGCTCAACCCATAGAGAAAAGGTTGTCTGCTTGGCACAGTAACCAAAGACCGGAGCGGTCATGACACGGTAGTAGCTGGTCTTGTAGCTGAGGGTGATTGGTTTCCATCCATCTCGTGTTTTCATCTCGATTTTCGAGATGCCGTCAACATCATAAACTGTCAACGGATTCATCCCGGAATAGAGAGAGGTAGGATAGAGACGATCCTGTCCGATAGTTGCCGTATGACTCAGACACAAAAGAGCAAGCGCAATGAAGGGAAGCAGACGCAACGGCAAAGCTAGTGAACCAAACATTATTGTTGGTTGAAGGATACTCTGGTTGAAGGATACTCTCACACTGATCATGGCCTTTCACATCGACCAACAACAACCGTTACGCTATAGAATCAGGGGAGGGGTTGCAGTCATACCTTGCACTTGTGTTCGCCCGATGAAGCAGGGCGCTATACAACATTCTCCTGAATTGTCCTGAGTTCATCCTTCCACTCTTTTCTCCCTCATCTCTGACGAGAATTTCCAACCAGCAGCAACGCTAAAGCTGTTCAGGCGAAATGTGTTAACGCCGAATAACTTGACCTGATATTGGGCACTGAGCGTTAGATGTTGGTTAAGCTGTACAAATCCTCCGGGCTGTAGAGCAATGTAATCCTCACGATCGATTGTGGTAAAACGACCGGTTCCCCCATCCTGTCGCAGCTTTTCACTTTCGGTTCCATCTGCTCCCGCGTAAAAAGGCCGAAGTGGTTGCGAGGCATCCTCTGTCGCCAAAACTCCACCGAACCCTACAAAGATCCCTGCCCCTTCAACACGTGAGATACCAGCCTGCCCATAATAGACAATCTCATCAACCGGTTCCTCTGTGCGCACGTTGTATCCTATTGATCCTTTCAGCCAGAACTCGTCCCCTGCATATCCAAAGTGGAGTATGTTCAGGAACTGGAGGTATCCGTCACTCAGAAATGTTGGATGATTAGGGTCATCATAGATACCATTATGAAAACCGGGTGGAATACGAACCATTGAGCTGACGGCCGTTCGGAAACGCCCGAAAGGCATTCCGTAAGTCAACCCGACACCGAACCAGGCGGGGGCAAAAATCGATCGATCGGGAAACCGGGATTCACTTGTGAGGGTGTAATAACCGATAGGAAGCTCAACGTTGGCTTCCAGATTCTTTATGATCTTGTAATCAGCAGAGAGACCCAACGTAAAGGCGGTGAAGGTCGTTTTCACGCTGTCAAAGAGTCGGGTCTGCCCGTCAACGTTAAAGTAATCTCGTGTGCTTCCCCAATTGATCGAGAACCAGGCTTCCGCTGTTCCCTCAGACTGCAAAAAAGCATCTCCCTGTGCCGGGATCTCTGCAGAGACTGCGAACAGAAGAATGACAACCACACATAGTCGGTGAAGATGCTTATGGTTTTGCATTGATTTCATTGTAGTTACGTGAGCTATTCAATAATGGTATGTAAGATACGGCGATCCATCACTCGCTTTAATGCCATTGAAAGAGAACGGGCGGGAGGTTGTCAGGAGACAGACCATCGCGCCCGTTATGAACATCTACACTTCCGAGCAATCCTCAAAATCCAAGCTCTACACCTGCGTTGACCCCATAGTTCGCATTGAAATCAACCTCTTGGGAGAACTCATGGAGCATTGATCCACCAACCCCCAAAGTCCAGGCAACGTTTTCATGTGTAGAGATCGCTGCATAAGCCCGGGCATTCAGAACGATGCCTCCGTCAGCTCCACCAACTCCAACACGACCGTGAATGTTCAATCTCTTGTTCACCGATGTGACCTTATGATCATAGAACACGAGACCATAGACCATTGAGGCCTCGGACTCATAGGAATGGAAATAATACTGTGGACGGTTCGGTTGAGAGGCAGTTCTGCCATCCGTTTGTTCTTCTCCTAAACTTCCACCGGCCCGGGAGTTTACTCTGCTTCCCCCTTCAGATTCTATTGCCGAGGAGAGATCATCCGGACCAATGTTGCTCCGTGCAAACCTATGCAACGGCTTTTCTCCCTCTACCCCCCCTTCAAGACCAACTTTATGATAGCCGAACATTGCGCTCCCCCCTTCAAGACCAATCCGATTTTTCTCGCCCAGAGCCAGAGCCAGGTATGCAGATCCTTGAACCGAGAAGGTTGACTTCTTGGTAGTGATGCCGGAGGCGAGCGTTCCACCGAACATAATGCGACGACGACTCGATTCCGAATTGCCAAGCATCGGAATTTGGCGGGAGTTTGATCGCAATACCACAACAGTACCATTATCACCCCCTTGTCCATAGCGAGCCTTCGGTTGAGTTTTGTCTAACAGCTTGGGACTTGAGAGAGCTGACGCAAGAAGCTTATCAGGATTTTCTCCAAGGGAACGCAATGATTGTCCGTTCAGAACAACTGAGCTTACCTCAGGAATAGTAAGACCAGACTCAGTATCGAGTGACGGATGACGATCCACATCTTCTCTGAGGAAGGATTCGTTTGCAACGGACTCCGATCTGTTTGGTTCGATTTCAGGATCTGAGATCTCGGCAAAACCATTTGGATCAGCCTCTATTGAACTTCTATCGAGTATAGCTATAGACTGATCAGCCTGATTATACACTTGTTGTCTCGGCTCAGAGACGCGTTTTGTTCTCAGGCTTGATATACCTGAAGCCGTTGCACGAGTTTCCTGCGATGCCGAGGAAAGAAGCGGCGTTGACCCCTGACTATTTGATGCCTCTGCGAGAAGCGCTGTTGAGGTAGCTTGGGGATCTATATCGGGCAATTCCAGTCCGGCCAGGCGATCACTTCCAGAGGGAGCGATCAAGGTTGGTGCCAGCGCAATCAACACAAGGGTGACCATCGCAACAAGTGAAGCACCGGCAATACGCTCCGGGAAAAAGAGCGGACGTCGTTTTTCCTCTTCTTCCTCTGCCAACTCAGCAAACTGCTCCGAGAGAGTCTCCCGGACAACCATAGAGAGGGCCTCGGGAGGAGTCAATATCAACAAATCATCGTGGATAATCGAACGCAACTCGAGCGTCTGCAACAATTCAGTTCGCAGTCGAGGCTCGGTGTCGAAAAGGTCACGGAAGTGCTGAAGCTCTCCCTCGGAAATCGACCCGTCGAGATATTTTTCGAGATAGTTATCGACTTTTGTCATTCATTCTGATTGTGAACCACTGGAGAGAGGATCGTTCGCAACATTTTTCTCGCTCGGTAGATCCGGATCTTTACCGCTGCAATCGAGGCTCCGGTTATCTCCGCAATCTCCTTGTATGCATAGCCATCATACTCATAGAGCACAATCGTTTCCCGATAGTCATTGGGCAACCGTTTTAACGCGGCTGCAACCTCTTCATGCAATGCCACATCTCTGATGCGAGCCGGAGAGATGTCGGCAACAGAAGCCTCAAACGGCACAGTCTGCTTTTTGTTTCGCCGCATGTTCAAACAAACATTACGGACAATCGTAAAGAACCAGACCATAAAACTGCGTCCATCATAAGTATGGCGATGTTCATGTAGTCTCATAAAAGCCTCCTGGAAGGCATCATGTGCCATTTCCTCATCGTAAAGGACCCTCATACAGTAGACATAGACCTTCTTTTCATATCGCCTGAAAATCTCATTGAAGGCCTGAACATCCCCCTTTTGGGCACTTAGGAAAAGCTCGTTATCGGAACGATCTTCCTGCCGTCTGGTCTGTTCTTCTTTCATAACTTGGGAACATACTATATAAACATACACAGGATTTCAGGAATGGTTACCGCGATTATGCGACTTTCCGACCCTGCTGACTTGATAGTATATACCTATATTAGATTGATGTGTCATAATCACAACTGAGCTATCCCCTGGATCATATTTGAGAGCACTATTTTCATGAGTTCGAAAGCATCAAGATCTGAGACAATTACCACACTCCCGGTGCTGCCTCTGCGTGACATCGTGATTTTCCCAAACATGATTTTTCCTGTTCTGGTTGGTCGTGAGTCGTCCCTGAAGGCAGCAACAGAAGCCCTGAATAATGACAAGCAGATCCTTCTGGTGACGCAACAGAACCCGGAAGTTGATGAGCCATTTGAGGAGGATGTCTACAGATCAGGTACGGTGGCAACTATTGCTCAGATGCTACGCCTTCCGAACGGTCTGATGAGAATACTTGTAGAGGGAGAATCTCAGGGAATCATCCGCGAGATTGCGTTCAACGGTGAGTATATGGAGGCGGCAGTTGCTATCATTAGTCCTGTCCCTTCAACGGACAAGCAGATGAAAGCGCTCAAACGTCAAGTCGCTCTCTTGTTCCAGGAGTATGTTCGCCTGCACAACGAGATGCCGCCCGAAATGTTCGCTACCTTTGAAAGTATTGAGGACCCGGTCCGGCAGCTCTATTTCGTTGCCGGAAATTTGGGAAGCAGTACCGAGTCGAAGCAACGCATCCTTGAGGCGACCGAGGTGAAGGAACAATACATGGAGTTGGTAAAGCTCCTGAACGAGGAGATTGAAATCCTGAGGCTGGAACAGGAAATTGACTCGAAGGTGCAGGACACCATTCAGAAATCCCAACGACAATTCATCATTCAGGAACAGATTCGAGCACTCCAGGATGAGCTTGAAGATGAGGCCAGGGAAGTCTCTCCCGAACTGACAAAGCTGAGAGAGGCTATCGAAAAAGCAAAAATGCCAAAAGAGGTGGAGGCAAAGGCCTTTGAAGAGCTGGATAAACTCCGCAGAACGCCAGCAATGTCTCCGGAATTTGCCGTTAACCGGAACTATCTCGAATGGATTACAACTGTTCCATGGACGAAGAAGACCCGGGATAAACTCGATATTGAACACGTCAAGGGAATTTTGGATGAAGATCATCACGGCCTGGAAAAACCTAAGGATCGCATCCTGGAGCACATCGCTGTCCTGAATCTTGTTCGAGAGATGCGAGGACAGATACTCTGCTTCGTCGGCCCGCCAGGCGTTGGCAAGACATCTCTTGGCAAGTCAATTGCGCGCGCTCTGGGACGGAAGCTTGTCCGTGTGTCGCTCGGTGGCGTCCGGGATGAGGCGGAGATTCGCGGCCACCGTCGCACATATATTGGCTCAATGCCTGGAAGAATCATTCAGTCGATGAAGAGGGCCGGAACAACGAACCCCGTAATGGTGCTTGATGAGATCGACAAGATGAGCATGGATTTTCGGGGTGATCCATCCTCTGCTATGTTGGAAGTGCTTGACCCGGAACAAAACGTGGCCTTCAACGATCACTATCTCGAAGTTGACTACGATCTTTCTCATGTCCTCTTCATCGCCACTGCTAACGTGCTGCACAACATTCCACTACCCCTGCAGGACAGAATGGAGATTATCCGCCTCAACAGCTACCTTGAGCACGACAAACTGGAGATAGCAAAACGACACATTGTCCCCAAGCAGTTGCAAGAACATGGGCTGAACGATCGATCAGTAGAGTTTACAGATGATGGCCTGTTGAAAATTATCAGGGAATATACCTCTGAAGCAGGAGTGCGAAATCTTGAGCGGGAAATTGCTGCGGTCTGTCGGAAAGTTGCCCGCGAAATTGTATCACAGAAAAGCAAGACATCACGTAAAAAAACAAAATCATCGAGCCGCACTTCACCGACATCCTCTGCCGCAATAGGTGTCACTCCTGAACTGGTGGAGCAATACCTTAAGATACCCCGTTTCCGCAATCGTGCATCGGAGAGTGAAGATCTGCTCGGCACTGCGACCGGCCTTGCCTGGACACCAACCGGCGGTGATACACTGACGGTTGAGGTTTCCATTGTGCCCGGCAACGAACGCCTGACACTGACCGGGCAACTTGGAGATGTCATGAAGGAGTCTTCGACCGCAGCGTTGACCTATGTCAGAGCAAATGCCAAGAGACTCGACATCCCTGAAAACTTTATCAAGGAGCGGGAGGTACACATCCATGTGCCTGAAGGGGCAATTCCTAAGGATGGTCCTTCAGCTGGTATTACGATGGCAGTTGCTCTTATCTCGGCGGCATCCGGTCGTCCTGTTCGATCTGATGTGGCAATGACCGGCGAAATCACGCTGCGAGGAAGGATCCTGTCGATTGGTGGCCTTACCGAAAAGCTCTTGGCCGCACAAAGAACGGAGATAAAACGTGTGATTATTCCTAAGGAGAATGAGATTGATCTGAAGGAAATTCCTGATCAAATCAAGGAGGGGTTGGAGATTATTCCGGTTGAATCATTGGCTGAAGCCGTTCCCCATGTTTTTCGAGAATCTTCAGTGGTCACATCGAACGGCCTTGCCAAAACGATCAAGTCACGAAAAACCACAAATTCCAGAAAGAAGAAAACAGGCGTTAAGAGATCGAAAACCTCCTTATCGTAGCTTTCCACGCTGAGAGAAGATAGAGAGAAGGAAAGCTGTTAAACCGGTCTGAACTGCTGGGGTCATACCTCGCGGTTACAACAACCGAAGGGAGTTGCGTAGCCATCCGAAGCTCAAGAGGGGAAGTTTTTTGTGAGATTATACCGCTTCAGTGCAAAGTTATGTATATTCAAACGTATGTATCATATTACTGATCACAGGAGAATCCATAGCATGGTTTGGCAAAGCAACCGATGGAGAGGGTTTACTGTAGCCCTGTTGATGACGATTCTCAGTTCCGGGATCGCCTGGAGTCAGGACAACGAGTCGATTGAAGCACAACTCAACCTGACACAGCAGCAAAAGGAAAAGATCACCGAACTTCGCAAAACGTTCAAGAAGAGTTCCGCTCCAATCAAGAGCCGGATTCGCTCGCTCCGACAGGAACAAAAGAATCTTGAAAATGATGGGGCAGCAGAGGCAGAAATCAAGAAAGTACTGGACAAAATTGCACCGGAAGAAATCTCGCTGTCACTTCTTCTGCTGAATTTTAAACGAGATTACCTGGCAGTTTTAACACCAGACCAACAGAAGAAACTGCAGAGGTTAAAAAAGAAGTAGCTCTTCGGCAAACAGCATCAAAAAGAACGAGCCACTCGCAACCGATGTCGAATGGCTCGTTTTCTTGTATAGCTATGAATTCAGCGTAAGGCTTCTTCCATTGCTGTTCGCGCATCAGTCTTTTCATCGCGATACTTGACGATAACCGGCGTTGAGAGAGATAGACCATACTCGGCAGCGAATTTGCCAGCAATGGTACGTGATCCCATCACGACCACACCTCCTTCAGGAATTATGAGTGGGCTATTATCAGCTCTCCGCTCAAGTATCTTCTCGTTGATCAAATCATACACCTTGGATGAGGCGGTCAAAATCACTCCACTGGCCAGGACAGCACGCCGACCCACGATCGTCCCTTCGTAGATTCCACAATTTCCTCCCACAAGAACCTCATCTTCAATGATGACCGGATTCGCACCGACCGGCTCCAGCACACCCCCTATCTGAGCAGCAGCACTCACATGCACTCCTTTGCCGATCTGGGCACATGTTCCGATAAGAGCATGAGAATCGACCATGCTCCCCTCATCGACATAGGCGCCGATATTTATGTACATCGGCGGCATGCAGATGACTCCCGGGGCAACGTATGCTCCGTCCCGAATTGCCGATCCCCCCGGCACTAACCGGACATTATCGGAAAGGGAGATTTGTCGCAGCGGCAAATTCTCCTTGTCAAAGAAGGGAAACCCATCGAGCGAGACATCTGCCAACGCTCCCACGCGAAAACCGAGCAAGATTCCCTGTTTCACCCAACTGTTTGTTTTCCACCCACCCGATCCATCCGGCTCAGCAGATCGAATTTCGCCACTGTTCAATCCCTTTTTAAGCATGAGGAAAAGATCACTCGCTTCCTCACGAGGGAATGAAGCACCACTCAAGGGAAATACTTCTTCAATACGCTCCTTTAGTTTTTCGATCATACGAGTTTTCTACAACGTCGTTCTTCAGTTTCTTTCTCTGTCTCTGTTGAAGAGCGATCGAAGAAAATTATACCAATTTCATGTGTTAATGACGTGAATCTGAAAGGAGGTAGAGTGAGTCTCCCGTCGCTCTCTTCTCCCTGTTTCTTTCAAGTATATGCTCAACAATTCTGATTTCGGTATATGACATCGATGAATGAAATTAGCACTAATCAGAGAACGGTTCTCTCTGTTCAGCCAGATTACTTCCCTCCTGTTTCGAGACATCGGAGCTTGTCTGACTTTCGGAGCAAGTATATCCATCACCTGGTTGACCTATCAGATTATCGTCGTCCGTAGGTGGCATTGGTGGCAGCTTGTCCGAAGCTCATGGAAAGAGAAGCGAAAGAACCGATGAAAGAGCCAGAAGTCCTATCACAAGAACGTGGAATTCTATTGCGTGTGTTCAGATTATTGAAAAAACAGGTGTGGAAAACGTGCGGAATTCGTGGGTTCGTCGGATCGTGGGAGCAAATTATCGGACGGCGAAGTTCCTTAATTCGTACGGGTGTGCGGGATACGCGCGAAAAATCGCCGGTTGTTTGGGAACTTGCGGAACGCAGTTTGGAACGTTTGCCGCGTCAATTGTGAACACATTACGGAACTCATATTGTGCTCACAGTGAATAGCATTCGTGGAGTTGTGAGTTCATAGAGTCTGTAAGGTAGAAGAATCTACCCCTTCTACTCACTACCCGCTATTGACTACCCACAGACATCGAATGGGGTTGGGGTTGCTTCTCAAGAGCTGTCAGAATCTATACCGAAAGATCAGTCGCTATTGTGCTCGACGATATAGTCTCGTATTCTGTGCTACGACCAGTCCGGTTGCTGTAATAGTTCCAGCTCTTCTCTCAGCAATGGGAGTTCCGTAGGTTCAATGCGATACTGAACCGGTGCCAACTCTCTTGCTTTGCCTACAGGATTTCTTCCTGAAATTCTTACTCTTCCCGTAGAATCGTGTTACCCGCACGATTGTTGCATAGTAATTTTTGTGTGTCTTACACATGAAACAAAGTAGAGGAAGGGAGTAAACTTTATTCAGAATGACGCATCAGAACCATTACAGTTTTTACAACCTAAGCTCGTTCGATCTGTTCCATAAATGTGAGTTTCCGAGGCAGTGTAACGCCCGCTACATCGGGGCGTGGGGAGAAAGAGATAGATGGATTATACCTATAAATATCCCGGCAACGTAAGCGAAGTCATTGGTCGCCGGTTCGGACATATCACTGTACCGGATGAATTCCTTGCGCAGACGCATGAAGAGTTAATGAAGCGTCTCGGCGCTCCGAACAAGACTATTGCTGTTCAGATAGAGGTAAATGCCTCAAAAGAGCATATTTGGGAGATTGCTGCCGGATCGGTCGATGTCTTCTTTTCACATCAACCGGTCTATGCGGGAATTTCTCCGATCAACTCGCTCGGTTCGGAGGAGGGTGGAAGGTACATTATTCACCGTATCATTGATGGGTGTGTGATCGATCGGGTTGGCGAGGTGATGCTCAGTATGCCACTCTCCCAGTTTACCGTGAGCGATATTGATAGCGCCGATGTCAGTGTGAGTGGTTTCTTCCTGTCACTGTACTCGATTAATCTGGAAGATCATCCCGATAATCCTGACAGTACGCTTGTGCTTCTCTCCTACACAATGTTAGGAGTTGCTCATCCCTGGGCCCTCGGAATGCTGGCATATCAGGCTAAGAGCATCAAGCACTATGCTGAATCGGGTGGTGATGATATTGAGCGATGAGCAGTGAGCCGTGGAGACTAACCCCCTTGACTGCTCACAGCTCATTGCTCAATGCTTACTCTCCCTCCCCTTTGTCAAAAGCCGGATAAAGAGAGGAGCGCCAACCAGGGCTGTCACAGCTCCGACAGGGAGCTCCCCTCCGCTTGCGCCGGTTGCCGGAAGGAGCGACCGGGCTGCCGTATCGCAGAGGAGCAAGAATATCCCTCCTCCTATTACCGAGAGAGGCATCAACAACCGATGATCGGGTCCGACAAGTCGACGAATAATGTGAGGGACAACCAATCCGACAAAGCCGATAGCTCCACAAAAAGAGGTGGCCAGACCGATCACAAGGGATGCTCCGAGGTAGGCGACAATGGTTGCTCCCCGTACGTTCAGACCAAGGCTCGCAGCCTGTTCTTCGCCGAGCGCCAACGCATTCAACGAGTTGCCGACAAAGAAGGAGAAAAAGAGAAGTCCGGCAAAAAGAATGAGCGACATATAACCGACATCAGATGAGACACGGCTGAGATCGCCCAGCATCCACTGAATCGCTCCCCGGACGTTTGGCAGGAGATGCAGAAGCAAAAAGATGATTGCCGCTCCAATCGCCGCTACCATTACCCCACCAAGCACCATGGAGTCCGTATCGGAACCGACACTACGCCGACCAATCCAGAGAACTACCATCACGACTATGGCTCCACCCAGGAACGAAAGCAGGGTTACGCCAACCTGACCCGGGTTAAAGGCGATACCGAGCATCGCGGTAATTATCGGCAGGTTGATCCCGAGGATAGCTCCGACCGCACAGCCGTTGGAAATGCCAAGGATGTATGGCTCGGCAAGCGGATTCTTCAAGAGCGCCTGAAAGACGGCCCCGGTTGTTGCCAGAGCGGCCCCCACACCAATAGCAAGCAGAAGTCTGGGAAGTCGGAGATCATAGATGATTGTTGAGATAACCTGATCTCCTTTTCCCGCAAGAGCGGTAAGTATATTCCCTGGGGAGATTCTCTCCGCTCCTACGGCAAGACAGAGCGGTGTCAGAAGAAGGAGAAGGAATAGAAAGAAAAGAAATGGTGGGAAGAAGCTTCTCCTGGTTAACCTGTGGCGACTCAATGGGAGGCTCATTGCAATTCCCTCGTCCGAACGAGTGCATTTTCAAGAGCATGAATCAGCTCCTCAAGCCCTGTACCGCTTACCGATGAAATGAGCATAGCAGGTTTTCCATCAACAGTAAGATCACGCAGCGTATCGATCTGTTCCTGACTCATGGCATCAATTTTCGTGATACAGACGAGGCGTGGCTTCCAAAGCATACCAACGTTGTACTTGCCAAGCTCGGCCAACAACGTGGCGAAGTCCTCTTCAGGAGTGAGACCTAAGCCATTGATCAGGAAGCAAAGGATTCCGGAACGTTCTACGTGACGCAGGAAATCATGTCCCAACCCTTTCCCCTCACTCGCCCCTTCTATCAAGCCGGGAATATCTGCCACAACAAACGACCTTCCGGGTTCTACCTGAACAATGCCAAGATTGGGGATCAATGTGGTAAAGGGATACTCGGCCACCTTTGGCTTTGCGGCACTTATCCGGGAGATAAGGGTTGACTTGCCGGCGTTCGGGAAACCGACAAGCCCGACATCGGCAAGAAGCTTCAGTTCAAGTCGAATTCTTCTCTCCTCTCCGGAGGTTCCTTCCTCGAACCGTCGTGGAGAGCGATGGCTCGGGGTTGCAAAAACAGCATTTCCTCTCCCCCCTTTTCCCCCACGAGCAACGACTGCCACCTCTCCCTCGGTTGCAAGATCTGCCAGCAGCTCACCCGTCTCCTCGTCGTAGATCATCGTCCCAACCGGAACGGAAACGGTGACTGACTCACCGAACTTGCCATCTTTGTTTCCCCCGGCACCATTCTGTCCGTTCCTGGCTGTGTACTCTCGCTTGTAACGAAGGTCCATCAGCGTTGAAAGATTGCTTTCAGCATGAACCTTCACATCGCCGCCGTTCCCGCCATCGCCGCCGTCAGGACCTCCCTTAGGCACAAACTTTTCCCGACGGAAACTGACGGCCCCATGTCCGCCTGACCCGGATCGAACCCGTATAGTCGCAGTGTCGATGAACATACTATCGATCAGTTTCCCCGCGCTGAAGCGCGGGGCTATATCCCTGATACGGTTGTTAGGTACCTTCCATAGATAGCGTCAGTAAACCGGATCGCGGTGCGAGAATATGGATCGACGTCAAATCGAATGAACAATTCATCCAGAACTTTGGAGGCATCACGCCATGAACCGGCTTTGTTCAACGCTTCAAGCGTCTCCTCATATTGGCCCCGATTACGCGCAAAGATTTTCTTGATGACCTTGCGCTCCAACATTGCATCGATATGAACCCGGATGTCGCTCAGATTCTGCGCTGTGGGAGGCCCATCATCCTCAACAGTACCTTCATCAGTGTCGACCTGTCCCTCTTCAATCAATCCATCGTCGACCTCATCACCATTTTCGGCAATCTCCTCGTCTCTTGCTTCTACAACTTCAGGTTCCGATGGAATCGACTTTTCTATCACCTCGTCATCAGAAGCGACCGTTTGCGAAGTTTCTTTCTCTTCAACACTTTCGGATGAATATCCACCTCCGAGTTCAAACTCGTGCCTCTCACCGACAATAATCTGCCCACCATTTTCCGGCTCGACAAGAATGTCAATGATCTGATCGGTTGCAGTATCAAGCTCATCGTCCTCTTCTAACTCTACCACCCCAACATCCCCCGGTTCCACATCGTCATCATCAAGTGGTCTCAACCCGATGAAGAACTCATCAGATGCACGTTGAACAGCTTCGCTTTCGCTCTCTGGCTCGTTCTCTTCTAAAGGCAGTTGATCGGAATTCGGCACAAGGCTTTCAGCTTCATCGTTATCCGACCTGATGCTTTCTCTCTCCGGTTCCATCTCGCTCGGGGACTCATCAACAACAACTTCTTCTCCCTCCTCTTCCGGTGGTAAAGCCGCTTCTTCCTCTTCGGGTTGCCCCTGCTGCACAGGAGATGAAGGGCTTTCACCCTTGATTCCATTGACAGCTTCCATCACTTCTTCCTCTCTTGCGTCACTTTCCTGCAAATGCTCCCTGACAACCGCATCGAGCGTATCGTTCTGGTAGACTGAGGAGAAATCTGCCTCAAGTTCGTCATCGGCACTGCTCAAGAGTTCTTCAATCAGATGTGAAAAAGACTCGAGGGTCACGTGTGATTGTTGTTCTCTTTTCTTTTCAAGAAATTCGACCAATCTTGCGATATGTTTGTCATCGAAATAGACAATCAGAGCATCGATTGGAACGCTTCGAGCCTCACCCTTTCCGATAAAATCGAACAACGGGTATATGATATCCCGCAATTCTTCAATCGTGCAACTCAGGAGAATCTGGTCATCTATACGTCGGATAATACGCTCGAACTCGCGAGCAGAAATGCTGTCAAAGGTTGGGCGTTCCTCCCGTTTACGATCCACCCAATCGGTAAAAACCGTTTTGAAATAGGGATAGTCGCGGAAAGCGTTCATCCTGAGCATGGTCTCTCCCAACGGCTTTGTTGGTTCTCCTCGAAAGACATACCACTTCAGCGTTGTTTGAGGACGGCAGATATAATTGTAGGAAAGCTTAACCCCTTTGTCAAGAACCGAGAGGAAGTCATCACGTTCAAACTGCGCGTGTTTTGCCTGAATCTGTTCAAGGTAGCTCAGAAGCGAGGCGATCTCCGGATGGAAGAAATCGAACCGTCTGTCCCGCTTCCTCGATAGAGACTCGGTATAAATCCACCAATGGACTTCCGTCTCAAAAAATGCCTTGAATCGATTCGATATCGAAGGCTTTTCGAGGATTTCTACCAGGGGAATCAGCGTCTTATCCTGCAATACATCTCGTGTAATTCGCTGGATTGTTTCGTTGATTTCCTGCTCGAACATCTCAGTAGTATTGACTGTTTGTGTATGCCTGAAAGAGGCTTATCAGCATATTTCATTCCGGGTCGGCAGTCCTCATCTCAACCGGAAAGTCGGGAGGCACGATCGATCGTTGGCCGACATGGGAAACGTCCCAAAACTCTTAGTGCGGCGGAATTTACGGCAGATGAGTGAAATATCCCTCTGGCTTCAAATACTTGCCCCTAATGTTTTTGTCAAGTGTTACTTCGGGGATTGTTCTACGAGGAGATATAAATTTTCTCTCCACACTTCGCGCTGTCGTAGAGCGCATCCAAGATTTGCATGAAGATATATGCATCTGGGGCAGAGACATCTGGTGCCACCTCGCCCGCTATTGCCATGGCGAAGTGATTGAGTTCGTAGTAGAAGACAGGCACCTCCTTAGGGAGCTCACCGTGATCAATTTCGAGCGGTTCATCAATAGTTTCCCGAATGAACTCGCCATCTCTGAATCGGGATATACCGCCGTTTGTGATTGCGCCGGTAGTGCCGTAAAGTTCAACGATACTGGCGGAATCCGAGTGGCTCATCCGGGAACAGTCGATCTGGATGGTCTTCCCACCTTCGCACCCGAGGATGCCGGTGAAATAGTCCTCCGCCGCGCCTTCAGGTCCATCATATTGCGGATAAAGTACGTGCTTCGCAGCAAACGCCCATTCCGGTTTCGGACCTCCCATCCACCACCATGTCAGGTTAAGTTCGTGGGAATAGTGTTGCCCTAATGAACCCCCCTTCTGCCCGTAGACATGTGGCCGGCGACTGTTGGCATCGAGGGTTGGAATGAAATTGTATTTCCCAAAGACGCGTGCATGATAAAGGTCTCCGATGGCTCCGTTCAGGACGGCACGCCGAATCTTTCGGTTGTTTGGGAGGTGGTGCATAAAATAGCAGAACTGGAGCGTTTTGCCGGATTGCTGCGCGGCTGCTTCCATCTCTAAAATCTCAGGGGCGCGGATGGCGTGCGGTTTTTGCACCAAGACATGCTTACCCGCATTGAGCGTATCCAGCACTTGCTGCAGCCTACCATCTGGAGAAATCGCGAGATAGACGGCTTCAACAGCGGGATCGTCAAGGAGTTCGCGATAGTCGGTGTAGCGGTGTGGTACTGCATTGTCATTCCCTGCCTGCGCACGACGGACTGGATCCGGTTCTGCGATCGCGATGAGGTTCAGTCGAGAGGTAGCATTGGCGGCGTTGATAGCTTGGCAGCATGCCCATCCACACCCAACGACTCCGAGTTGAATGAATTGATTTATCATAAGTGTTGCCTCCGATACTTCTTTGGAAAAGCACTGGAAAACATCGTGCTCAAAACAGTCGCGATAACTCCGAAACGTTATCAAGCACCCATGTCGGTTCTGCAACAGGGTCTTCCAATTGATTGGGTTTAAACTTCCCAGTCTTGACGAGGATACTCCGCATCTCCATTCTTCGTGCCCCAACTATATCGGAAGTGATGTCGTTACCTACTACAACCACTTCACTTGGAGAAAGTTGAAGACTCTAAAGCGCGATTTTGAAGAACGTCTCACTCGGCTTGCCCATCACCTCGGCGGTTTTGCCTACGGCTGTCTCCAGAAGTGTCACGAATGCACCACAATCCAAGAACATTCCTTCAGAAGAAAACCAATAGAGGACCTTCTGCAACGCTATAAGTTCGGCACGATCCATTAACAACCGAAAGGCGTGGATTTAAAGCGTGAAAGTCAAACCGTTCACCGTAGTCTCCAACAACAACAAAATCAGGGGCATCGTTATCTACGGGTATCTCTCTGAAAAATGCTTTGACGGCATCATCGACCATGAAGTGACAACTTACCTTAGGTTGTGAGCGTAAGTATTGGAGACAAGCATAAGTTGCATTAAAGATTTCATCTTGGTATATGTCAAAACCGAGTGCCTGCATCTGATCGTGAAGCATTTTTGGGGTTTTAGCAGTCGTATTTCGTCAAAAATCGGAGTTGATACTTCTTCTGCCGCAAGTAGTTAACAACTTCAATTGCACCGGGGAAGGTTTGCCTTTAAAATAAAGCGTCCCATCCAGGTCAATCAAAAAAGCTTTAGGGCGTGTTGGTGTCATCTGCTGCATTGTATCCATCGTGTGTTACGGTTCCACAACCTTGTAGTGTTCAACCTGCCCGCCACTAATTGTCTGGATTGCGAGGCTTTTGACAGGATGCCGGTTTTCGTCGTAATGTGAAATGGTTGTGGCACCTTTGTAACCACTGACTGCAGCGAACGCATCGCGAACCGCAACCGGATCAAGCGAATCCGCTTTCTCTATCGCCAATGCTAAAAGCCGCATCGCATCATAGCCCGACGCAGCGATGCCATCAGGCGGACTTTTGAACAGCCCATTATATGCTTCCACAAATTCTTGTACGTCTGCGTCCTGTGTCGCAACAGAGAAATTCGTCGGATAATAACTGCCATCCATCACACTATTATCGTCTAAGACACTGAAGAAACGTTCCCTGTCATCCCATGCGCTACCACCGAGGAAAGTTGCTGCGATGCCAACTGGGCGTGCTTCGTTTATCAACAGTGGCACTTCTGGCTGAAAACCGGGACAGAAGATAACATCTGGCTTCGCATCGTGAATTTCTCTGAGCAGTGTGATAAACGTGGTATCGCCGACAGAGTAGGCACCGCTGTGAACGATTTCCCCACCGTTTTCCCGAAAAGCCTCCTCAAACGCCTGCACAAGATCGGTAGAATAAACATCGCCCTCCTCGTGAATTGTTGCTGCTGTCGTAGCACTAAGTTCGTCAGGATTCATCGCGAAGCCTGCCATCACTTTCCCTTGAAATGGGTTGGGGACCGTAATGAGAAAAACATAATCTCCAGCTTCAGGAACATTTGAACCGCTAGAACCGGGAAGCATGAGACGCTGTGCCTGTTGTGCAATCGGACCCACTTCAACGGCATTCGTGGAATAAACAGGACCTAATAGTGCGAAAACGTTTTCCATCTCAATGAGTTCTGTCGCTGCACTGACGCTCGCTCCCGGCGTTGGTGGTTCACTCGCCACAGGTTGATTATTTCGAGTGATGAACACTACTTGCATACCGAGCACCCCACCTTGCTCATTAATTCGGACACGAGCGGTTTCAGCACCTTGGCTAAAGGCGGTAAAGGTGTTCGACGGTTGAATCACACCAATTTTTAATGTTGTATCAGGCTCAACCACCTGATTCACTCGTTCGCACCCTGTTAGTACGGCTAGTACGGCGAGTAGAACGATTGAAGTCAAGGCGAACATTCTCACATTCATAACGCAGCTTTTCTCCTTTTGGTAAAAATGCTTGAAAAATATTTGGGTTTGTGTTAACCTCTTACCTAATATTCTAAAACTTCGTAAAAACAACAACACAACCCACTGATTTTGTCAAATTTCGGTGCAGCTTGCAAGCCAAATTTGGCCCACACACGGCTAAATTTGTCTTTTTGAAATTTTTTTTTCAAAAATGTAGATTTCAGATTTCAACGGTAGCGTTTCCTGTTAGTTAGCGTTGATGACGAATCCCTGCCTGTCTTCGGCGGTCCAGTGACTCAATGAGATTGGAACGCGCTTGACGGATTCTCTCAGCATTCTGACGGATATGTTCAAAGATTTGCGGTCTTTGACGCACAACCCTTTGGCGTTCTTGTCGTAATGGCGTCAAAAGGATTGACAAAAGCATGTCGCATTGGGTATCACCTCCTTTAGCACAGGATGTTAGATGTTAATGCAAAAGGAGACCCTACCGCTGAAATCTGCGGTTATTGATATGTTAAACGAGGTATCGCCCGTAGGCTCGCTAACACCTTTTCACTGGTGAGGACAGGACTCAACGCTGGATGCGTTTGTAGACTTCCCCAAAAACTGGACAGTTTGAAAATAGACTCATTAACCTTAAACTCTCAATCATGAAGAAGAGTAAGTTTACCCCCAATCAGATCGTAGGTATTCTAAAGGAATACGAAT
>JAGWAZ010000060.1 GCA_021296135.1 Chlorobiota bacterium
ACAGAGTGAGCGATGTGGAGATCGAAATGGTCGCGCACCGGTTAAACAATCGCCCGAGGAAATGTCTGGGGTGGAAGACACCCTGGGAAGTATATTGCGGTAAAGCTCCTCCACCTGTTGCACTTCAGACTTGAATGTGGGTTTATTGAGCTCTACTTCGTTATAAAGTCGTCGCAAAGCATAGTCATATTATCGCCTTGGGTATGTTCTCTCAAAGTCGAGGTCACGGCCCGTTGAGTTTTCCCATGCGGGTTGTACCGTCAGCCGGCTGCGTACTGCTTCATAGAGTGGTGTGCCCGTAATCGGATAGGTGGTTGTAATTGTGTAGTGATCCGGCCGACATTCTTTCAGATGTTCTATTGTTTCGATAATGTCGTCCTCAAGTCTCTCCAGGATAGCCCAGCATGATAAACGTTCTGGTCTCAAGACCACGCTTTTTACACAGTCGGATCATGGTTCGTACCTGCTCAACCTTTACCTGCCGATCCATTGCATCCAACACGCTTTGTGAACCACTCCCAGCGCCGATCCACACCTGATAGCAGCCTGAACGAACAAAAGGTGAGAGCATAACGCATCGAATGTTGAGAACGTTGAATCAAACACTTCGGGAGAATACCCCTGTTGACGGAGCCATGCTGCTATGCCGAGAATTCCGAGGGGGGATATGGCTTCATGATAGCCTGTTCTTTCTCATCCTCCGCTATGAAGTAGCCATGCGTCAGAAGAATTTTCATACCTGTGCAAGTTGCTCTAGTCTCACTTTGTGGTTCTCAAATGTCGGGAACCGCATGTCAAGCTTTTCAAGTTGTTCGACCAGTATGCGACCGATAAGCCAGTTTCGATACCATTTCTGATCGGCAGGGATAACGTACCAGGGTGCCCACTCGGTGCTGGTTGCGTGGATCACCTCCTCAAACGTGCGCATATAATCATCCCAATGCCTTCGTTCGTCAAGATCATCCTCAGAGAATTTCCAATGCTTCTTCGGGTTTTCCAGTCGTTCACGAAACCGCTGAACTTGTTCCTCCTTCGAGATATGGAGGAGTAGCTTCACGATCACCGTCCCGTTCTCGGCCAACATTCGCTCAAAATCATTGATATGCCGATATCGCTTTTGGAATATCTCCGGGTCGTTGGCAATGTTTGTCGGGAGGTGTTGGGCAGAAAGAATCTCGGGATGAATTCGTGTGACAATGACCTCTTCGTAGTGAGAACGATTAAAGACCGCAACGTTGCCACGATGAGGGGCCACCTTGTGAATCCGCCAGAGGTAATCGTGCTCAATCTCAAGCTCTGACGGTTTCTTGAACGAGTGGACCTGCAGGCCGTCGGGATTTACACCTTTGGCAATGTGCTTGGTTGTGCTGTTTTTCCCGCTCGCATCAATTCCTTGAAGGATGACAAGAAGTGCATGTCGATCTTCTGCATACATCAGGTAACAGAGATCATCGAGCCTTTTCAGATCGGCTTTTGTCTTTGGTTCGATTGCTCCCGGGTCGATCCCGTCTCCTCCTCTCGGGTTTATTTTCGAAAGACGTAATGTGTGATCAGCCGGTTGTAATGAAAATTGCATAACTCTCTTGTGCCCTGTTTAATTGATTCTTTTCAGATGAATGAGAATATGGTTACCCATCCGGTTCAATGGATAGATCGAATCAAGGTTGTCCTCAATCATTTCAAAGCGTTGAAAGATACCTATATGACGACCATAGAAATCACGCATTGATGTCGGAGGAATGAGAAGCCCGATCGCCTTGATAGCTTTAACACGAAATCCTGCCATCCTGCAAAGCTGAAGAATTGTAATGGTCGAGTGAAAATAGGTCGTCACCGAAATGCCTTCTCCGATATGCACGTTGATGCCGCTTTTTCTTCTGCGAGAGAACGCACGTCCGAATTGTCCTCGAAATGACCAGCCGAGCCTCTCAATCAGGCAGAATTTGGACATCAGAACAACGACAAGGTCTCCGTTTGGAGTCAGAAGAGAATGGACTGCAGAAGGAAAAGGGGAGAAATCCTTCAGGCAATTAAAGCCATCGAAGTTAGAGAAGATCAGATCGAAATCTTGCTTAGAAGTGAAAGGGATGGTAGTGCGGTTTCCCTCCCACAGATCCTCAATCCGCATTTGAGCAAATTCCACATTTTGGGCGTTTTCCCTTCTCAATTTCTCTTGGCCCTGTTTCAGCATCTTCTCAGATACGTCTGTCGCCGTGATATGGTTGACATGCTTTGACATCCAGAGTGCATCTTCCCCTGTTCCATAGTTCAGTTCCAGCACATTCCAGTCTTTTTGCAGAATCCGAGACAGATAACGATGGACGAGCGTCCGCTTTCTCCTTCCGAGAGGAGTGTTCGTGAAGACCTCATCATATAGCCCCGCAATTGAGTCAAATGGCGCAGCAAAAAGTTGTTGTAAGAGCTTATTTAGCAACATACTTCATAGATTTTGAGCGTAACTCTCAAGCAAACAATGTGTCACACATGTGCCGGTAATCCGCAGGGAGATGGCTGATCGCTACGCACATTATAGTAACGAAGATCTTTTCAGCCTTCAGCGATTCCGGACTTGATCCGGAGACCGCCGAAGTTATTATTGGATATGGAAAAGATACGGTCGGGTTACCTGATTTGCAGAAGGTAGCAGTGAAGACAGGTGTTGTTGGTGATAAGCCAAAGGTCGTGACAGATTTCCTCAGTTTTCGCCGGATTGTCGATGACAAAGTCGATACGCTCGATGATGGAACGGTCACAGGATTGAGACAAGTCCAGATGGAGGCCGACCTTTCCACGATTGTCTCCTCGAGTGGACGAAGAATTTTTACTCTGATTCAGACTCTTAAAATTCATATCCCTTACATCGAGGTTGATCCGTTAGGTAACGGAAGAGAGATTGAATTGACCGATGATCCGGATGTCGTTTCGAACGCAAGAGGAGGGTCAAGGTCATCCTGGATAACGATAATGCCTTGATGGCAAGGGGTGATCTAAACAATTGGACGTCTGCCTTGATTGAAGCTGTTGATCAGGAAGAGCAAGGGATTGTTCTTCGCGTCAAGGTTGATTTGCTCAATCTTCAGTCGCAAGATCCGAGACCGGCACTACACCAGTTGATATTGAAGATGGTGATGGAACTCCCATACTGAGGATTGTGGAAGAAGACTTGGATTTTTCCTATAACTTTGCTTCTTTACGACTGGGATAGAACTTCGAATCCCGGTTTTTTTTCACCATTTTATTCAAATCCTATGTCAGTACCTATTGATTCCATGAAATCGCAGCCGCGTGATACTCTCGTCGCCGTCGTTACAAGCAATGCTGATCTTGCATTCTTCCGCGATGAAGGCTGGTATCGTCTACCGGACCGTGTGCTTGGTCGTTTGCTCAACAGGAGCGTATTAGAAGAGATAACCACCTTGGCTCTTTACCAGACCGGAGCCGTTACCGATGGTGTGCCGAGCGGAATTGAACTCTGGGGAGAGGTCACCAGAATCGACTCGATATATCGTCGTGAACTCTTTCCAACAGAAGCGGATCATCCTGCCGCCAACCAGCTCTACCACAAAATTTGTGTTGAGAGAGTCGAGTATCTCGAGCAGCCGATTCTAAGTCGGCATTCCCGGCGTGTAGCCTTTATTCGTACCATACGGGAGCGTTTATTAAGAGCGACCGACCTGAGTGATCTCATCATCGGCTCACGGGCCGAAGAAGAACTCATGAAGGAACTTCAGGCCCGGAATCTCGATGTTGATCGTAAAATCTATATGCAGGTGAGAGACACAGTCATGGAAGTTGATTTTGGGCTGTTTGCTGAAGGTCATCAGATAGGACTCCTTTGCAGTGAAGATGGGTCAGAGGAGACGAATTTAGTACAGGAAGTATCAACCGCCTGGAATCTGCTGCGCTTTTCACCAAGTCGGATTGAGAACCACCTGGAAGAATGTTTGAGGGAAATCATGGATTTGGTCGAAAAAGTACGGACTTCGATCGGAGTAAGAAAATGATTCTGTAGCTCATTGGCCTTGCTTCTCTGAACAGATAAAACACCCCTTAACTTCTTCGTCCAATCCCGCAACATGAACGACAAGTGTTGTGATCCAAGCTACACAGGGCAGGTAGCTATCTTTTGTCAATCAAATCCTTTCTTCCGTATATTTCCTGCGTATCATTATTCTATAACTATCATGAGCCTCTTGAATCATGATATACCATATTCATGTTTCCGAAAGAACTTTCCTGCTCCTCCATTACGACTCAGTGTTTTCCCGTTGCAACGAAACGGAGGTATACTTCAATACCGCGACGAGGAGATATGGAAGTGATTTCGATACTCATGTAATTACTCTGTCCAACTACAAAAAGAGAATGCCGATGGGCAACAATCGCAATAACGGGAATCGTAAAGAAAAGGTTCTCAATCCCAATATCTGGCAGCTTCGACTCTCCGACACTAAGCCGAAGGATGGTGGAAAATCCGGGAGACTGAGCAAGAAGAAGGCCGGGAAGAAGCTGATAAACCGCTGGACCAAAGAAGAGGATGCATTACTTCGACAATGGTATCCGAAAGAGGGGTCTCCTTACCTCGAAAAAATTCTTGACCGAACTCGCACAGCGATACAGGCGCGTGCAGAGAAACTTCGCATCCCCGGCACTATCCGAACGTGGACGCGAAAAGAGGAGGTCTTCCTCAAGCACAATTACAAGAAAATGACTGCAAAGAAGATTGCACAACGACTCAAACGAACGGAGCAAAGTGTTCGGGGCAAGCTTCACAAGAGTGGTCTGACCGCAGAAGCGAGTCGGAAGTGGAGTGAAGATGAATTGGAGTATCTCAGAAAACATTATGGCATTACTCCGGTAAAAGAGCTGGCCGTTGAGCTTGAGAGGTCGATGGATGCGGTTGAAATCAAAGCAGGGCGTATTGGCCTTGCACGGAAAAAACGTGTGTTGACCCCTAAGGAAAAAAGTTGGGTCATCCGGAATCTTGGCAAAATTGCCTATCTCAATATGGCAAAGAGTCTTGGTGTCAGCCCACAGGTTGTACAAAAGATTGCCCACGCTAACGGATATCGCCCCAAACCGAATATGCGTCCCTGGACAAAGGGGGATATTGCATATCTAAGAAAGTCTTATGGAAAGAAATCGCGTAAAGAGATTGCCATGGCGCTTGGTCGGTCTGTCGCAACTGTCCAGACGAAGGCAAGCGATCTTCAGCTTACCAACCCGGATCAACATGGTAAACATCGTTCTTGGCTGAGACAGGAGGAGCAGAAGGTAAAGAGGCTGTACGGCAAGAAGACGCATAAGGAGATTGCCGAGATTCTGGGGCGATCAGTTGCCTCGGTAGCTGGAAAGATTGCGATGTTAGGGATAGGGACGCCGAGAAAGAAACGAGGATCCAAAAATGATTCTCCACCAGACATAAGATAAATCAAGACTGTGTCCCCTCCCTTTAAGCCCTTTTTAGAGTCCGAACATAACGTACAAGGCATGTCGAACAGGGTATGCTTTTATCAACACACTTAACCAACGAGGTACGTTATGAACGGTTTTTCTACCTATTCCTTTCGCCGGAACGGAGCTAAGTTTCTTCTTTGCTTCGGACTGATTCTGTGTACTTTCAGCTTCTTTGCGTAGCAGGCAAGTGCGCAGCTCTATGTTTGGGACGTCGACACCGCTTTTGTGCGGGGAGTGACATCGAGACGGATCGCAGAAGCGGAGGTAAAGGGATACGCACCCGAGAAAGGCCGTGATAAGGTGAGACTTCGGATAACACGCGAATTTCATGGAACAAGAGAGGGGATACGATGTTCATCAACGCACACAGTTACGTAAGCGCATATGCTTTACGTGATCCTACGACTGCGGAAGCCCTCCTTACTGTTTCGGTCACTGGTTTCGGTACGCCGAAGTTGAGCGTTGACTGGGAGGTGAAAGCCGAGGTGTTCGGACAATCCGGGACAGGGTATACGGAACGCAAAACCAACCGAGAATGTGGAGGCTCACCTCAGTGCGATCCTCGACCTTTTGCTCGGCATCGCTACCGATACTACACTACGCGGGTCGGTTCTACCCAACCAGCGTTCGTTACAAGAGAGTCGCCGGGATAGCTCGGCGACTCTCTTCATCGGGCTTTATAAATCTCATACTCCTATTCCTCGAAATACCGAATCACCCTGTCCACGCGTGAAAGGAGCAATCGCTGTTCGGTATTTGTCAGATCGTTTGGATCGGGCACAACATATTGCCGTTTCTCGCGCCAGTTTCCACACCTGTCAGGTTTGTCGTAGATGTAAACGAACGCCCTTTGATAGACAGTATCGTTCCCATGTGAATCGGCTGTCGAAAGAGGGTCGCCATACTTGTTGAAGATTTGCGAACGTGAGCGGGTGATCTTCCCATCGGCAAACTGCTGAGTTGTTATGGCAACGAGCTTCCCATTTTCAAGAAAGCGTTTTACTTCCTGGTGATCCACGATTGTGTCAGCTCCATACCCCCATTTCCAAAAGATGACTGGTGTTGAGGTGTCGCCATAGACATACGATGTGTAATCGTATTGAACACGATTCTCTGGCACCGATGCCGTATCCTCTAACGAAGTAACCCGATCGGTTGCCGGGTTATACCGACGAATTGTTGAACCCCGTGGCTTGTATCCTTTCATGTAAAAGAACTCTTCGATCGACGAGATTGATCCAACAGATGAATCTTGCTCTACTTTGTATCGAAGCAAAGGCCCGACATAAATGTATTGTCGTTGAAGCGTCCTTCTGGTTTGATAATTCCGTTCCACCTCTGAGGCGATGCGATCGTCAGCAAGATAGGAATAGACTCTTTCCATAATCAGTCGATAGGGATCTGAAGAATCTAATGAAAGGGCCGGAGTTGCGTCGATAATCGGTCTGAGTGAGTCGGACTCTTTGTCATATGTGAACAAACGAGTCTCGGATTCCTTATGGCTGATGAATGTCCTTTCCTTTATCAGATTACCTTCACCGTTATACGTTGAGACAACCGTTACTACCAGGGGTTGCCATCGTTTGGCTCCCGGGGAATACGTTCGGGTTGTGGTAATGACTGATTGCACGGGACCGTTTATCTCGTGCTTCTGTAGGTCTGTTTGCACCGGGTATATCTGTGCGGCAAGATGTCCGTGTGAGAACCATAGAAGTGGAAGAACAAGAAGTCGGTAGATCATATACGATTGTGTCTGTTCAGGTTATCTTCTTTTCTCTGCTGAGAGAATCATCAGTGCCAAAATAGAGAAGTCACCCTTGACCGAAAAGAAAGATTGAGTTGTGAAAAGAACCGATACGAGAGGATTACTGGATGAAATCAATATCAAATCGTCCAGTTACAATATCTCTCGAGAGTTCAAGCCCACTTAGATCCTTCGCACGAAATCCGAAAAAGCCTGCGACCCGCTCTTCGGTAATCTCGGTCAACGTTGCGCTACCGCTTCGCATGCCGTGTGCTCTCCATGTTACTCCCTCATCCCGAAGTTCTCCCTGGTGAACTCCTTCTCCCAACAAATATGTTCCGAGTGTATCCCCTTGAAGAGTCAACAGAAGCGTTGCTCCAGTAGCCGATTCTCCTTCGATCAGAACGTTGTTTCCTTCTCTGCTTGCCTTGACGCTTATTGCATTCCATGTAACATTATCAATAATTGCGCTCATTGTGTTATAGGTGGAGGGAGGATCTGTTGTACCACACGAAACACTCCCTGTAGATAGGAGCAGAACAGAAAGCATCCCTGGCAGGAATAATTTCCCGAAACCCTCTGAGATAGACTGAATCATTGGCATGTGTCGTTCTTTTGCGTTCACTCGATGCATGAATGCAATGCTAAGCGGAATTGATCTGACAAGACATTTATCATTCCGTTAATCTCTGAGAACTCTTTGATTGACCGAGAAGCTATTCTGTATACTTCCCGATTATCAATTTAACACATAAGTTAAGGTATGACTCAAAGGAGAATACTATCAATGAAAATCCACCGGGTTGTTGTAGCGCTCTTTGTCAGTGATAGTCAGCCGACCAATGCATCGTCAAGTGATATTCTGATTGGCGTGGCTTCGTGGAATGCGAGCAAGTATGTCGGGATCCATACAATCGGTCTAGGTGATGATCAGGACGAGAACTTGTTGAGAAGTCCTGCAGAACAGAATGGCGGAACCTCTGTGCGGAAATAGGGATTTGAAGATAGGAGGTAGAATGCAGGGCGCTATGTCTGTCCCATACATTCTACCTTTTATCTTTGATTATCCGACCTTTGCGTCAATTGAGCCTTTTACTCCCGAATACTTGATCAATTCACTGTCGATTGATCCGATAACAACCTTTGTGCTGACTTTGACCGGTATCTTTCGAGCATCATCGGTCATCCAGATTGTGATGGTCCCCTCATTCTTGAAAAGCCCTCCTTCTCTAAACAAAGGTTGAACCTTAATACATTTAAATTTCCCTGCTTTTACTGAAATGGTTTCCCGTCCCAGCACTTTGACTTTCAGCCTGTGCGATTTTTTGTCGTAGAAGTTCTTCAGCGTAAAGCTCTGCCCAGCTCTCTTGCTTCCAAGATCGTATGCCCGTGTGTAGTAGAACGCACTAAGGACATCCTGCACATACTCCGGAACTTTGAACGTCCCTTTGGTTGTCCGGGCAATGTTCTCCTTCTGATCGATATTGGCCGAGAAGTCCTTCTTGTAGTCTCCTTCCCGAACTTTCTGCTGGAATTTCCAGGGGAAGAGCCCGTCAACATCGACCCAGGTGCGATAGACATCTCGTACTTTGAAGATCTTGTCGAAGCTGTTGGTGGTACGCATCGTATACTTGATAGCATAACAGGGGCGGTTGCTCACTGTCGTAGAGGATGATCCGACGCTCATCACTGCATAGCCTGCCGTAATAAATTTATACTTGACGGCAAACGTCAGTTTCTCTCCATAGGTAAAGGCATCGTTGGGCATCGTGCGAAGGGCTTCCTCGTTCACGCCGGTTCCCTCATCAGTCAAAGCTGTCAAGCCAATGATGCCGAGAAAAACAACTACAGCAATAGTGATACCTTTGCGTATCTGCTGTACTGCTCGAGTCTTCAGGAATGAATACATGCTCATTATCAGAAGTATGAAAATTTCAAGAATCTGCTAAAAACGTGGCTATGACATATTATTCAGGATTGAGTTTGACCGGGACCACCAGAATAGACTCGTGACGGTACAGATTCAGCGATGTTGGTAGTTCTCAGGTTGTGATGATGGAGACTCAATAGCCTTCAGACATGCTTGAACGACCCGTTCCGGTCCGATTCGTGCTATGATGTTCATTGGGTCGGAGGCCGGTTGAAGGCCTGGAGGTATTGATTCATTCTCATCTGGGGTTAACGTTGTGACGTATGGACCGATAGGAGCACGACGCTGTGGCCAATTGGGAGGCGCACCGGGATAGAGAGCAACGACCGGTGCTCGAACCAAAGCTGCCAGATGGGCCCCGTCCGAAGCGCTGCTCAGAAAACAGGCTGAACCGCGTACCAATTCGCTGACTCCATTTGGTGAGAGTGTGTCGATGATTGTGGTCCTCTTCTCGATACCTATACACTTCCTCAAGCCCTGTGCAACTGGGTGCTCGCCATGACCTGATGTGATCACAACCGAAAGGTCTGGACGGTGTTCGAGTATGCCCTGACCAATTTCAGCGAAGCGTTCAATCGGGTAGGGAGGGATAGAAGGCTTCCCGATAGGATGGATGATAAGGTAAGGGCCTTCGATTCCTGCTTCCTGCAGGTGGGCATGCGCTTCACCGGCAGCCTTTTCCATAACCGGTAATTCCGGCATTTCCAGATCAAATGGGCCAGGCAGAAGTGGGCTGAGCATATTCAGCTCGAACTCAGCCTCATGGCTCCCTTGATCACTGCGACGATCATAGACCCAACGTGTGAACAGACCAGAGTACCAACGGTATCCCGAGCCGATCCGGACGTTGATTTTTGCCCGTACTGCTTCGGATGCCAGACGGAACGAAGATTTTGCGAAGATGATTACATCTGGCTGATATTCGCGGAATATCTTCAGTGCTTTGCCCGATTCCGGGAGGGTGATGGCCTGGTTTACCTCATGTATTCGATGGACAAGATGTGAGATGTAGGGCCGAACAAGAAATGTCAGTTCCACCTCAGGCAACGCCTTTTTTATGGCTACTGAGAGTGGTAGTGTGAGAATCACATCTCCAAGCTCATCTGTCCGGGAGATGATAATTCGTTTGATATCAGCCAGTGGTTTTTGCCCAAGCATAAATCTAAAGTTACGAAGAGTGAGTTGTCGATCTACCTCTCGACCGGTGAAATCTCTTCTCTCTGTTTCCGTATCTTCACCCTCTATGAATCGGACTCAGCATAGAGAACCACTACGGGTTGCTCTGATTGGTGCCTCGGGGAGGATGGGACGGGAGATTGAAGGTCTTGCAGCTGGGCAGGGGGTTGAAATCCTCCTCCGTTATGATGCGCAAAATCCCCCTCCGGGGAGGCTTACTGATGTATCGATAGACGTTGCAATCGACTTCACGCTCCCCGATGTTGTGCTCGGAAACATTGAAAGGGTTCTTGATTGGGGAGTACCGATGGTGGTTGGAACAACCGGTTGGCTTGATGCTCTGCCGGATGTTAAACAACTGATAGAAGCAACCGGAGGAAGGTTGATCTGGGCCTCGAACTTTTCAGTTGGTGTGCAAACGTTCTTTCGGATTGTTCATCGTGCGGCCGAACTGATCAACGAGATTCCCGGATATGACGTTGCACTGCATGAAGAGCATCACATTCGCAAGGCCGATTCACCAAGCGGAACGGCGCGATCTCTAGCTGAGATACTCCTCAGTCAAATCGACCGCAAGAGACAGACTCTTGTTGAAACTTTGCATGATCGCATTGATCCGGCAGCTTTGCATGTTACCAGTCGGCGGGTAGGAGCAACTCCCGGCACGCACATCATCACTATTGATTCGGAAGCAGATACAATCGAACTGGCACATCGCGCACGAAATCGCTCAGGGTTTGCGCTTGGCGCTCTGGTCGCGGCAAGATGGATTGTTCAAGCTGAGCCGGGGTTATACTGCTTTGATGAGGTCTTCGAAGATATTCTGAAGAGGAACGAACAGAAGGAGCTCTCCTGAGCAAGAAATGACTACCGTATAGTAAAGACCGCTATCTGACTCCATCCCCTTTATTCAATGACCACCTTTTCCGTGAATACCCCTTCAGAGGTTTTAATCTGTAGTAAATACGGACCTGCCGGAATATCCGAAACCTTTAGAACCATCACACCCTTTTGTTGTATCAACTGCTCAAACCGGGGCTTGAGAAACTCGATTGCCACCTGGGAAGAGATGCCCTGTTCGACTTGCTTAGAGACCATGGACTCCTCATTGAGCGCCCAAAGCGTGGACGGAGAACCACTTTTGCGAACCACCGATTTCATCAGTATCCGAATCGGATAACGAATCTAGCCGTTCACCTAATCCACCAGGTCTTTGTTGCTGACATCACTTATCTGGCGACTCTTGATGGCTTTGTGTATCTGGCTCTCATCACTGACCTGTTTTCACGAAAGATTGTCGGATTCGATGTGTCGAGTTCCCTGTCGGTCGAAGGTGCTCTAAGAGCATTGAAGATGGCAATCAAGCCAGTCAGATGCGCTGATTCATCATTCCGACAGAGGCGTCCAATACTGTTGTCATGCATACACAGACTTCCTCGATTCACGTGGCGTGCAAATGAGCATGACACAATACGGTGACGTCTATCAAAACGCCGTCGCCGAACGAGTCAACGGCATTGTGAAAATCGATTAAATCAAACCTTTCGCTCGATGCAACAAGCCACAGTTGGTGTCAAACAGAGCGTCTCGATATACAACACCGAGCGGCCTCATCTGAGTTTGCGATATCAAACCCTTGAGGCTGTTTATCAGAAAGGTCGTCAAAATGTGTCCACAAATCACTAGGAGTTCGGCTGTTTTCATGTAAACCTATTTTAGGACTTGACACTATATCCTCTCTCCTATCTTCTCCCTTCTCTCATCCCCGAAACTCTCACGATCCTCTTGTTCTCCTTAACAAACCACTCTGTGCCTTGCAGTTGAATATCAAGAATCTCGATCTCTGCATCAGGGAATTTTCCCCTGGCATGGTCAATTTCATCAGTTAAGGCTCCCCCTTTCAACGCAATAATCTTCCCATCAGGCTTCAATAATGGCTCTGACCATTTCATCAGATCAACAAGTGGCGCCACGGCGCGGGCAACGATGACATCATATGCTCCGAAGTGATCGGAATCGTTTGCCAACTCTTCAGAGCGATTGCGGATTGCTTGCAGCCCGTGTTTTGTGATATGGGAAGCCAGCATGGCAGTAGTTCGAACTTTCTTGGCAATCGAATCGAGAAGCGTCACATCAAGCTTTGGAGCAGCAATTTTCATCGGAATACCCGGAAGTCCACCACCTGAGCCAATATCCAGCACTCGACCAGTATCCGGCATGACCTTCATCAAAAGAGGTGTGATAGAGTGCAGGATGTGCCGCAACCAGATATGTTCTGTGTCACGTCGGGAAATCAGATTGACCTGATCATTCCAGAAGAGTAGGTCTTCCCCATACCTCAGGAGCAGATCCATCTGCTCATCTGAAAGGGGCAATCCATTGACCGAACAGATCGACCAGAACTCGACCGGTTCCATCATCCCTTCGCCACTCTTTCCTTTCTTCTCTCGCAGTTCCCTTCTCTTGGAGGTTACCTCCGGCGAACTCCGTTCACCTCTGTGGTTTCTTTTTCTCTCTCCCTTCTTTCTTCTCCCCCTCCCCCCTTCTCCCCGTCCTCTTGTCCTCTCTTCTCCCCGTCCCTTTGTCCTCTCTTCTCCCCGTCCCCTTGTCCTCTCTTCTCTCTTCATCCGGTCACCTCTGTTGGAGGCTCGACATCCTGGAGAAGCCCAATGCGTTGTAGTTCGGCAAAAAGGATATCCGCATTCTCTTCAGCGAGCGGGACAAGCGGTTCCCGATACTCTGCAGTCTCAAATATCTCCATCATATGGAGGGCAGTTTTGACCGGAACCGGGTTTGATTCAATGAAGTTCAATCGCATCAGATTGAAGAGGTGCATGTGGAGTTCACGACCCTTTGCAAAATCGCCGGCAAGTCCTGACCGAACCATCTCGCTGAACTTATGTGGTGCTTCATTGCTGAGAACTGCGATCACACCACGTGCTCCCAAGGCAAGCAACGGTAGTGTAATGCCATCCTCGCCGCTGTACAACAGAAAGCCTTCAGGAGCGTGAAGAATGATCTCGCAGCATTGCTCCAGATCGGCCGATGCCTCTTTGGTTGCCTGGATATTCGGAAACTCGTTCGCCAGTTTCAGGGTAGTGCGTGCTTCAACATTGCTTCCTGTACGTCCCGGAACATTGTAAAGTATCAACGGGAGTTCCGGGACGGCTTCAGCAACGGCGGCATAGTGAGCATAGATTCCGCGTTGCGATGGCTTGCTATAATAGGGAGAGACAAGCAGTGCTCCGTCAATCCCAAGGTTAGCTGCCTCAACCGTTAGGTGAACCGTATCAGAGGTAACGTTCGACCCTGTCCCGGCAATGACCTGTGGACGACCTTCTCCTGCATTGGCAGCATGTTTGACCGTTCTGGCCATCAGTTCCAGCTTTTCATCAAACGTCATCGTCGCACTCTCCCCAGTAGAACCACAGACAACAAGAGCTTCAACTCCGCCATCTATCTGATACTCTATCAGCCGGTCGAACGAGTCAAAATCTATCCGACCGTCCTCCTTGAACGGAGTGGCAAGGGCAGTTCCAGTTCCTTCAAATAGTCGTTTCATAGGTTATGTTTGTATCGGTTATTGTACAGTTGAATGGTTAGTTGTTGGGTCTCACAGTGCCGGGGGTTAAATTTTATAGAGATTCCATCAAAGGAGGCATTATGGGACAGATATTACATGGCTGCGCCACAACGACACAGACGGTGCGTAGAGCAATACAACATAGTCAAGAGAGTCTGAAGACCTTCTCCGAAAGGTACGGGATAAATAAGAAAACGGTAGCCAAGAGGGTGTTCAAAAAACTGTGTCATAGATAATTGTTCATCTTCATTAAACTATGACACAGCAAATGGAGCAGAAAAACAAGAAGAATCACAAAGAGCATCGCGATGAATTAGCCGAACTTTTTGCAGAGGCCCAACGACATCTGGAAG
>JAGWAZ010000061.1 GCA_021296135.1 Chlorobiota bacterium
TCCTCATGTATACTATCGGTACTTTCCTTACTGCTATCTGAAGTTTCTTCTTGCTGCTGTGCCTCAGCAATGGAATCCGGCTCTGACTTTGGCACCGGATGTGCATTGAAATATTCCTCTTGCGAAGCAGCATCCATTCCCTTCAGCGCCTCGACTACCGAGAGCATGATCTTTTTCGACTCCGAGTCGAACTCTATAACGTGCAAGGGGAGCTCATCTCCAACCTTAAAGTATTCGGAAATTTCTTTGACCGGTGCAAAAGCGAGTTGCGATGTCGGAACAAAGCCGTCGACTCCGAGCGGAAGTTCCACGATAACACCTTTCTCTATGATCCGAACAATGTTGCCCTTCGTAAATGAACCGACATCGTAATCGGATCCAAACTGCTCCCAAGGGTTCTCGAGCACCTGTTTATGGCCAAGTGAAATTCGACGCTGCTCAGGTTCAATGCCCATAACCAGAACATCAATTTCATCCCCCTGCTTCAACATTACACTCGGGTGACGGAGTTTCTTTGTCCAACTCAGGTCACTGATGTGCACCAACCCATCAATACCAGGCTCAAGTTCAACAAAGACTCCAAAGTTCGCGATGTTGCGAACAATGCCTTTGCTTATCGTCCCGATAGGATACTTCTCTAACAACGAATTCCATGGGTCAGGCTCAAGCTGCTTGAGGCCGAGCGAAATCTTCTTTTCATCCTTATCTATGTTCAGCACCTTGCATTCAACCATCTGCCCAAGAGCAACGATCTGGGATGGATGTTTGATGTGCTGTGTCCAGGACATTTCAGAGATATGAATCAATCCCTCGATACCATATGCAATCTCAACAAAAGCACCATAGTCGGTCAGTGAAACCACTTTTCCGGTGATGACCTGCCCAACCTCAATCTTCACATCAATATCATCCCACGGATGCGATGTCAACTGCTTCAGCCCGAGCGAAATCCGCTTCCGCTCTTCATCATATTCAAGAACTACAACCTCAATCTCCTGGTCAAGATCTACAACTTCCGACGGATGATTAACTCTTCCCCATGCCAAATCGGTGATGTGTACAAGACCATCGACGCCACCAAGATCAACGAAGACACCGAAATCCGTAATAGCCTTGACGAGGCCTTGAAGAACAAGGCCTTTCTCAAGCTTGACAAGTATCTCTTCGCGTTGCTTAGCAAGACTCTCTTCGAGAAGAACCTTGTGGGATACCACAACGTTTTCATTGGTATGGCTGATCTTTACGACACGAACATCAAGCTCCTTTGAAATCAACGTATCAAAATCGCGAACCGGTCGGACATCTACCTGTGAGCCTGGCAGGAAGGATTCAACTCCAAGAAGATCAACAACAAAACCTCCCTTGATGCGACGAAGGATAGTACATTTCAGCACTTCCTGATTTTCATACGACTTGAGAATCTTCTCCCAGACACGTATGAAGTCAGCCCGACGACGACTTAAGACAAGCTTTCCTTCTTTGTCTTCCACTTTCTCCAGGAAAACTTCAATTTCATTCCCAGGCTTCAATTCATCGTGATTTGAAAATTCGTTTAGTGAGACAATCCCTTCAGACTTGAAGCCAATATCAATTGAGACATCTCCATTGTTGATTTGTACAACACGCCCTGTGATGATCTCATTCTCAGAGATATCGTTAAGCGTTCCTTCGTACATGCTGACTAATTCAGTAAATTCTTCAGTTGTATAGTCGGCACCACCAAATTCATCCTTTTGCTGAAGAATTCCAGAGTTGACAGCGGCTCTCTTTTCTTGTTGAAGGTCTTGTTGATTCGTATCAGACATACAATTGTTCCTCAGAACGGGCACTCGTAGATGTTGGTTATTAATGCACACACATCCGAGCTATCAACAGGAATGAATGCCCTGGTTCCTGGCTTGATACTCCGATGGCGATGGATTATCATTCGATGTACGTTTGAACGTAATTTGTAAATATACGGCAGATGTAAATCGAAATACAACGTAAAATGGAGAAAATACCCTTCTTCACAAGGCGTCATGTTCATGTAAAATTGCGATCAGAAAACCTGTTCTCTATGTCTGAAAGAGCAATGACAAGGGGAAAGAAGCGGACATTCGCCGCCAAATGGTTGTTTCTGATAACAGCAAGTTGCTGGGTTGGCTGCCTCCCCGCCTCCCGAGTACAAAACGCAGCCACCAAATCGGGGAAGGATGGAGCATTAATTGAGGAGGCAAAGTCAGCAGATAATCTTTCTCCATCTCAAAGGAAGATCCTGATTGTTGCAGAAGATTGGCTTGGTACACCTTACCTCTATGGCGGCATCTCTAAAAAAGGGACTGATTGCTCAGGGTTTGTCTACAATGTCTTTGCAGTAGCCGATGTGCAGCTTCCACGTACATCACGTGACCAATCGACGGTCGGAGCTATGATAAACGATGAAAGAATTCAGCCGGGCGACCTTGTCTTCTTCAACACAACCGGAGATGGAGTCTCACATGTTGGCATTGCAATCGGGAATGACAAGTTCATTCACGCTTCCACATCCAAAGGAGTTATAATCAGCAGCCTTGAAGAGGAGTATTACCGCAAGCGTTTCCTTTTCGCTCGACGACTTCTGTAGCAGAGTGATTACTTCGGTAGGTGTTGTAGTGGATTCTCACGATTCTGTCCATGCCAGACTTCAAAGTGAAGGTAGTCACCATCTATCGAGGAGCCAACCGTTCCAATACTCTCTCCTTTGCTAACTGAACGTCCTTCGGAGACCGAAGCTACCGCCAGATTTGCGTAGACAGTTCGCCACCCATCAACATGTTCAATGATGACTATTGTACCATATCCGGCCATCCATGAAACAAGTGAGACGGTTCCTGATTCGGCAGCGGCAACGTTGGAACCCTGACTTGCAGCGATGTTGATCCCGGGGTTAAACGTTACCGTATTTGTTCGAGAGTTTTTGCGTTCACCATATCCTTGTAGAATTTTTCTTTCACCGACTGGCCATCGCAACCTAAATGAGGAGGCCTTTGAAGACTTACGGCGAGATGCGGACTGATCAGGATTTGCTTTTTGCTGTGGAGAGTTTGTTTTAGAGTTCCTTGCAGACAAAGTACTTGTGGATGTGGCCCCTTCTTTGCGCGATGTATTCTCGCGTTCTTTCGCAAGGGCAAGAATCTTTTGTTCAAGAAGTTTTGCCTCTTGTGCTTTCTGATTCAGGTAGCTTTCAAGTGAGGTCCGCTCCCGCTCTGTTTTCTGCAACTCGGCAGTATATTTTTTCTCAAGGTCTCTGAGTCTTCCCGCCTCATGTTTTCGTTCTCTCAACAGGCTCAATTGCAGATCTCTGCGCTGACGTAACTCAGCGTCGCGACCATCCAAAGAATCAGTGAGGGCGATAATCTCATCTCCCAACTCTTTCTGGCGTTTTGTATATCGTCGGAAGAGGACTTCGGCGAGGGCCAGCTTTCGTTGCTCATCAGGAAGAAGTAACATCGATATCGATGGAGTCAAAAGGAAACGTTTGAAGAGGGCACGAGCCACTCTAACGTACTCGGCCTGCCTGTTCTGCCGTACTTCGCTCAACGAGTCACGAACTTTTCGAAGAGTTATCATCTCGGTCGCTAAGGTTCCCTCTCGTACTTCTAACTGGTAGATAAGTGAATCGAGAGCAGATGCTTGGCGTTCGACCTCTTTGGCAGCAACTTCAGATCGAGCAGATTGTTTTTGAAGTACCTCTAAACGATACTCTGAGCGTTGAATCTCCTGACGAAGTTTGTCGAGCCTGGACTGGCTCGGTCTCGACTCCTGTGCAACAAGAGCAATACCGCTTGAAAGACATAGCAGTGCAAACAGAAACCGTAATCCAAAGTATGAACTTCGTTTTGCTCTGGGGTTTCGGTGATCAGTCATCGATCTCCTGTTTTAAAATTCTTCGGTCTTTTCCCTAACTATATCCGCCCCTAATGACCTGAGTTTGTCTTCAAGTCGTTCATAGCCACGATCCAGATGGTAGATACGCAAGACATCGGTTTCCCCTTCAGCGATCAAGCCGGCCAGTACCATGGCAACTGAACCGCGTAAGTCCGTACTCATCACGGTTGCACCCTTCAAGGATTTGCCCCCCTTAATGATTACTCTGTTTTCGTGGACTTCAACATCGCAGCCAAGTCGTGCTAACTCAGGAACATGAGAGAAGCGATCTGTATAAATCTTCTCTGTTATAGTCGAGACTCCCTTAGCGCAGGCCATCATGGCGGTCCATTGAGCCTGCATATCGGTCGGGAAACCAGGATAAATAGCGGTGGTAATGCTTACTGGCTTGAGTTGATCGGGAGCACGAAGAACGATTTCGTTGGTATTCACATCGAGTTCGCACCCGGCCTCTTCAAGTCGCTCGATAATAAATGACAGGTGGTAGGGATTTGTCCCTTGAAGAGTGACCTCCCCCCCCGTCATGGCGACACCTGCAAGCAACGTCGCAGTTTCAATCCGGTCGGGAATAGTTGTCTCATCGCTCGGCATCAAATCGGTGACCCCACAAATTGTGATTCCTGAAGTCCCCAACCCTTCAATTTCCGCCCCCATCTTTTGAAGAAATCTGCCAGCGGCGGTCACTTCGGGCTCCATTGCAGCGTTTACAATAATTGTCTTGCCTTCAGCTAATGTGGCTGCGGCCATCAAATTAAACGTGGCTCCCACCGACGACACATCGAGGGTGATAGTAGTCCCTTTCAGCCTCTCAGCACGAGCAATGATATAGCCCGAATCAAGCTCTATCTCCGCCCCAAGGCGCTCAAGTCCTTTCAAATGAAGATCAATAGGGCGTGGTCCCCAGGCACATCCACCAGGAAGGGAGACTTTTGCATAACCATAACGAGCAACCAAAGGACCAAGGACATGTATTGATGCTCGCATCTTCTTCACATGCTCATATGGAGCTTCCTGACTTGTCAGATTACGCGTGTCAAGAAAGAGTTCACCATCGTTCAATTCGGCATGAATGCCCATAGAACCAAGAAGTCGCGACATCGTCCAGACATCTCTGATGTTGGGAGTATTTCTGAGTGAATACGTACCGGGAGCAAGCAACGCAGCAGGCATCAGTTCAAGCGTAGCATTCTTAGCACCGGAAATTTGAATGCTACCACGCAATCTGTTCCCGCCACGGACAATGAATTTATCCATAGAGCCGTAAGTTTACGGAAAAGAGTTTGTACCGTGAACGATTGAGCAGGCTCAGCGTTACGCGGAGGGGAAAACAGAATGAGACCCCAATTGAAGAGTAGAAATACAACGCGCGATCCCAACAATCTGCAATCGTGCGCCGTTGTTCCCGAATATTCGCCACAAGGAGGAGAGCCCTATTTTGGCGCGTCGAGATATAGCATCTACATCTAATAGTTTACTTGCTGTTCAGAAATGGATCGCTGTCATTCTCTGGCATCATAAAGAGATCCTCACCCATATTCCCGTTATGATCGCGCTCTTTGAGATCAACGTACATTGTCTTTGATTTGCCTTCCCGAATGATGTGCACTTCAATTGTCCCTTCTTTGTCAGAAATCTCTTTGCGAACATCGAATGGATTGGCAATCTTTTCTCCATCTATCGTGACAATCACATCACCTGCACGAATGTCTGCCTCTTTTGCAGGGAATCCATCATGAACCTTGCTTACCAAAACCCCTTTCTGCCCTTCATCCAGCTTGAAATAGCGCCCAAGCTGCGGAGACAACGACTGCACCGTGACTCCCAGACGAACACCATCGTTCACTAACATTCTCGTGAATACTTTTGGACGCATTCTCGTGAATACTTTTGGGCGCATTCTTGTGAATACTTTTGGGCGCATTCTCGTGAATACTTTTGGGCAAGCCAGGTGTGAAGTCTCGTCATTATCAGGACCAAACAACAACACATCAAGGTCTTCAAGATTCTCGTCCAGCTCGTTTAAATGGAGCTCAAGCATTTCGCGCTTCTTACGAACATTCTCAGGAACAGAACCATCAAGGTCTTCAAGATTCTCGTCCAGCTCGTTTAAATGGAGCTCAAGCATTTCGCGCTTCTTACAAACATTCTCAGGAACAGAACCATCAAAATCTTTTGGATAAATACGAGAGAGCAGCTGAGGAACGGAATCAAATGGGGCTGCTGAATGCAACGTCACTCCCGGTCGTGTGCCAAGTTCGGTGTTAACTTCCTGCTTTACTCCATTACGAACAATTGTGAGCGCTACGGTACGCCCGACAGGCGTTTCGGTGATCAATCTTCGCAGTTGAGCCATGCTTTCAACACGCCTACCATTGTATCCGACAATCACATCATCTTCCTGTAGGCCGGCCTTTTCCGCTGCGCTCTCCTCAACCACTTTGACAACATGAGCGCCATACTCGCCAGGAAGGTTCAACCGTTCCACTGTCTCTTCATTGACCTCATCACCATGAATTCCGAGGAAGCTTCCCCCACAAAAAAGAGCAGAATTGTATGCTTGGTATGCACTTGCGGTTCCGTCTCCATTAGCCCAACCCCAACTATTGCTATTGCATTCATCATCAAAGAGACCCTTTCCGATAGTAAGGCTGCGAGCCTCACCATTCTTACAAGTGGAAACGTTTACCTGAGGGCTTTCTTCCGTTGTCTCTAACTCAACAGTTTCATCAGATTCAGACGTCTCCTGTGCCACCAACAGTGGTTCCCCACAGAACAGCGTAGCAACAAGTAGCCAAGAAAAATGCTTTTTCATAGTAAAATTCCGTTTGTTATGCTTCAAAAGTTAGATGAGTTTATCCAGATATTTCTGTGTGACGACAAAGACCACACTTTGTTCCCTGCAATCCGCAAAGAAATCTACTACCTTATAGAGTTTCTTTCCCGTTCAGATAAACGACTATCTACAGTGGACAAAATATCATTTTCAGGAGTAGCCATTGACGACAAGATCAGTATCCCTTCCCCTATCTGCAATTGCTTCCCTGCTTCTGATGAGCATCTCTTTAACAGAAGCCTCTGCTCAATAACAATCAATTAGGACCGCATCCGGGCGTTAACATAGATTCAGATGACTTTCTATCGGGGGCAACGGACATTCCCCAATTAGTCCTGTCGTCCTGAATCCGCGAATTGACTTTTACCTGCGAGAGAACCTCACAAGCATCGGCCTGAACAGCGATGCCCAGTATCAGTTTGGCAAAGAGAAGAAAAAACCTGTCTTTCAGCCGTAGGAGAACTGGCATCCTCTACACATTATGTAACAGCGCGTCAACTACAGATATTGGTATGAACCTTCTCGGAGGCATAAAATTCAATGCTGGCCTTCGTTGACTTGCTCAGTTTGAACTAACTCTGGAGAGTGGCTCTGATTTTGAGATATTGTTCGGATCGATTTTTGAGATATGATTTGTACCGGAACAGTTAAGAGAGACAGGGAAAGTCGTACGCGATCCAACTCTCCCTGGTTCTTTTAGTATCTGGGCAAATGCCTTGCTTCAGTCCAGACCTTAAACGCTCTGTTTGCCGATTCTAACAAGATCTGATCCATCTGGACCATCTTTGCTT
Source organism: Chlorobiota bacterium (assembly GCA_021296135.1). Taxonomy (GTDB): domain Bacteria; phylum Bacteroidota; class Ignavibacteria; order OLB7; family OLB7; genus JAGWAZ01. The sequence continues at coordinate 7,534 of JAGWAZ010000061.1, forward strand.
TAATATCAGGCAGATATTGTCGATAGTGTTCTTCATCATTAGAACCTGCTCCTGCCGCATCTCTTCTGTCGGCCACAAAAACAACACGACCGATGCGACTCCAAAGTATTGCGCCCAGACATATTGGACATGGTTCACAGCTTGTGTACAGAACGGACCTATCAAGTTCAAACGTTTCAAGCTCTTGGCAGGCTTTCCGAATAGCAATAATTTCGGCATGAGCCTTCGGATCGTTTGTCTCAGTAACAAGGTCGGTTCCTCTCGAGAGGATAGCCCTATCCCGTAGTAGAATCGCACCGAACGGGCCACCATTGCCGCTACGAACATTCTCTACAGCGAGATCAACTGCCTGTTCCAGATAGTCTCTATCGTTCATTGCCTGATCCGATGAACTTCATCCTTCACCCTTTTTACCAAAGCATCAGCATTCTGGTTCATATCAACGTACAGGAGGCTTCCCTTCTCGGTTCTACGACGAAGGTAACCGGCAATTAGTCGAACTTCTTCAACTTCGAGCCGATCAAATTCCGGTTGTTCATCTCTCTTTTTGAAGTACGTGTTTGTGATATGCTTGCGTAGAGTCTCTTCGGGAAACCGTTTTCCAATAGTAACCTGTCGGGCAAGACGTCCGTAGCGAATCAGAAATAGCTCGTTTCGTTCGGGCGGAGTTGCCGGAAGCATAATGATCAGGTTGTTTGAGTTGATCGACTCGGCAAATCGACGCTTCCAGACAAAGACGCGCTGAAGCTCAGTAATCCTGTCGCGTAAAGATGCCGCTTCCTCAAACTCGAGTTTTTCAGCATGCTCCTGCATTCGCTCTTCTAACGTCGTAATGACGCTTGCATCTCCTCCACTTAACGCCGCACGTACTATCTCAACTTCCTTGAGATAATGGTCTCGAGTTTGAAGCATGGCACATGGGGCACCACATCGCTTGATCTGATAATAGATACAGGGAGAATAGCCGATGTCCGGCGTAAGTGAATCCCTGCATTCGCGAAGTTTAAAGAGATGATCGATAGTCTCTACCAACATCTCAGCTGCGCCACGATTTCTGAACGGGCCATAATATTCGGCTCCATCCGCTACAATCTCAGGAGCATATTCAATCTTTGGAAAGGGAGCGCTCAGATCCAGCCGGAGAAACCCATATCGTCGAAGAGGCTTGCCGGCCGTGTTATACTTTGGCTGTACCTCTTTGATGAGCTTGGACTCTCGCAAAAGTGCAGCAAGCTCGGAACCAGTCTCTTCAACTTCAACTCGTTTGACCCTTCTTACCATCTCACGAATTTTTGGGGTGTGATCGGCCCCAAGGCGGAAATAGCTCCCGACTCGATCTCTAAGATTCTTTGCCTTGCCGACATAGAGAAGCTCTCCTCCACGGCCCATCATCTTGTAAATGCCGGGTCTCGTCGGCAGACCCGAATTCATTGCCGAGCGATCAGGTTGAGAGGAGTTCCTTTGCGATTTAGTGAACGCTGTTTTTGGACGATACTGGAATCGAAGCAAATCGGAGATCGTTTCACAGCCATACTCCTCTTCAGCTATCTCCAGTAACATCGTCAAGATTCTGGCAGTTGCAAAGGCATCACCCAATGCACGATGTCGATCTTTGATTTTGATTCCCAGGTACGAAGCAAGTTGCCCCAACCCAAAGCCTCGCTTTCCGGGCAAAAGTCGTTTTGCAAGGCGGAGAGTACAAAGGGTTTTCCCTTTGAGATCGGTTACCTTGTGCCGAGCAAAGGATTGCTGTAAAAAGTCGAAGTCGAAGCGAGCATTGTGGGCTGTAAAAAGAGAGTCTGAGGTATACCATCGACGAATTTCCTGGAACACTTCTCCGCCTTTAGGGGCGGTCAGTACCATCGAGTTCGTAATACCGGTCATATCCTGAATTCCCCGGGGGATATACTGCTCGGGATTGATCAGAGTACTTCGCTCATCAACGATCTCGCCATCTTCCACGCAGAGAACCGCTACCTCTGTTATCCGATGATGTGATGGTGACCGACCTGTTGTCTCGATGTCAGTAACGGCAAATGTCGTCTCCTTCAACAGAACCATGGAACGTATCTGCGCTGCATAGGACCTGATAGAACTTATTGAAACAGCAAAGATAAAGGTATCAGGGTAGATAGAATTCAGATCTTCTATCGTCGAAAAGATCATTGTAAGAGTTAAATGACTTGTCACGAGTTCTGATAGGATCGACCGATACGATCAGGACTCTATTCTCAGTAGCACCGGCTTCCGAAAGCAGGCTTCCGTTCATATCGACAATCTGGCTCTCACCACTAAAGATCAGTTCTTCTCCGTTTCGCTCTTCCATCCCGAATCGATTGGCAGTCGCAGCAATAACCTTGTTCTCAAAGGCCCGCGTCTGCATTGTGGGGCCCCACAATCTTTTTTCTGCAATGAGGTTCGATGGATGTGCTATAATATCTGCTCCGAGCAAAGCAAGGGTTCGAGCTGATTCGGGAAATCGCCAGTCATAACAGATCATCGTCCCGATTCGTGCTCCCTCCCATTCAACAACAAAAAATCCGGTATCCCCTGGCTCGAAGAGGAGATGCTCCTTATAAAACAGATGGGTCTTTCGATAGATGTGATATGTCTCATTAGGAAGAGCAATCAAAGCGGAGTTATACAGATTATCCCCTGAGCGTTCTGAGAACCCAGCAACAACAACGGACGAGGATGAACTCGATAACGCCCTGACCCATTGACAAAACTTACCCGTCTCAGGCTCTTCGGAAAGCTCTCTTAACTCGTCTCGATCGAGAAAGAAATAGCCTGTAGAAGTAAGTTCAGGTAAAACCAGCAAATCACACTCTACTTTATCGACTACACCCTTCATCCGTTGAAGATTTACTTCAAGATCTCCTCTTTTCGGTGCAAACTGGGCCACAGCAACCCTATAACTCTTGTTTTGGTTCTCGTTCATCCTTTATTAAAATCGCTGATTTTACTCAGTTTTCAATTACAATGCCTTCATTTTCGCCAAATTACAAAGAATTCATCCCAACATCGCTTTTCCCGTAGTATCATTGCGCCTGCTACGATGAAGAGGACATGCCAACACTGAAGAGTTGATGAGCCGGAAAGTCTTATCGCGCTGCAATGCCGTGGTCAGACTAAATACGTGAGTCTGCTGAATCTCCAGAAAAAAAGATATACAATCATAATTTTAGCATAGGTATGACGCCAAAGGTACAGCAGTTCCTTACTACAATTGCAGTTTCAATCATGATAATGCTGGTATCATTCGGCTTCAGACCGATTATACCAACAGTCACCCCAACAGAACTCCCACTTCCTACGGCTCAGGAAAGGCTCAATGCATTCGGGATCTTTGCTACAGAGGTTAATGCTGTCCTTGACAGATACCTCTCATACAATACATTGGTTGAGCAACTTGAAGAGGATTCTGAAAGTGAAACAACGATCCTTGGTGGATATCTGGATCGGGCTTTGAGGGAGACACTGCTTGCTACCGAAATGAAGTCAACTCTTATCTCCGAGTCCGTTCAATCTCTTTCTATTCTCTCATTGGAATTGCACAGCACCACATTTCCCGTTTATCAAACTCTTTTTATGGATGAGATGGAAAGAGTTCGTCGGGGAATGTTGATACAATCTCTTCCATTGACTGTGCCGATCGAGGGGGCAACTATCACTTCAAAATTTGGTATACGCAATCATCCCGTTCTTCGAGGCCGCAGAATGCACAAGGGACTGGATATGGCAGCTCCCAGAGGAACCCCGATCTATACAACCGGCGGCGGAACAGTAAAGTTTTCGGGACGGAAGAATGGTTATGGCAATAGCATCATTGTCGATCACGACAACGGATACACAACCCTTTATGCTCATTGTTCTCAACTTTTGGTGGAAGAGGGTGTAAAAGTTTCCAGAGGAGATATGATTGCTCTGGTTGGTTCAACCGGTCGCTCAACCGGGCCCCATCTCCACTACGAAGTCAGAGTGAACGATCAGCATATGAACCCGGAGGTCTTTCTGGTCTATCGGCGTGAAAGGATTGAAGAATTGAAGAGGCTTTCAGATTATTATCTGACGTTCTGAGTTCAACTGATTATCCGTTCGTTACTCCACTGCTACTATCAACATCCATTCCAGCCATGCTGAGAACGGATTTTTCGTTTCAACCGATCTCATAGAAAAGACTGAGTCGTTTCGTTTTCTATATTTGCGACCTCAAACAGCGACCGATCAGAATTCCAAATTACCACGTCTCATGTTTACCGTCCGCAAAGCACTTCTCAGTGTTTACGACAAGAGAGGCATTGTTGAGCTTGCCCAAGGTCTTGAACAACACAACGTAGAAATCATTTCAACAGGAGGGACTGCACGCACTCTGCGAGAAGCAGGAGTATCGGTTACCGATATCAGCGAGATCACCCAGTTTCCTGAAATGATGGATGGACGAGTCAAGACCCTTCATCCGAAAATTCATGGGGGACTGCTTGCCTTGCCCGACAATGAAGAACATGTAGCTACGATGAGCGAACATGGGATCGAGTCAATCGACTTCGTTGTTGTTAATCTTTACCCCTTTGAACAGACACTCGCCAACCCATCCTCAACAGAGGATGAAATTATTGAACAGATAGATATCGGTGGTCCGGCAATGATACGTTCAGCGGCCAAGAACTGGAAGCATACGGCTGTTGTCGTTAACCCGGACCGATACGATGCTATCCTGACTGAGCTTGAGACCAACAATCTCTCTTTGTCGGATACAACACGACGAGAATTAACGGGTGAGGCCTATGCTCGAACCGCAGCTTATGATACGCACATCGCTCGCTATTTTGCATCCAAAGAAAAAGCTGCGCCACCACTTTCAATCCATTATCGAGTCGATCAAAGCCTGAGATATGGTGAGAATCCTCACCAGGAGGCAACGCTTTACGGTAACTTTACAGGAATATTTCGGCAGCTTCATGGCAAAGAACTGAGTTTCAACAATATCCTTGATATTGACGCAGCAGCAAAAATTGCGAATGAGTTTAATGAGCCAACCCTTGTGATTGTCAAACACAGCAATCCCTGTGGAGTTGGGAGTGGGAGCTCGCTTCATGAAGCCTGGGAAAAAGCGTTCGCTACCGACAGACAATCTCCCTTCGGTGGTATTATCGCCGTAAATCGCCCTCTTGACCTTCAGACGGCCACAGCAATCAACGACATTTTCACTGAAGTGCTCATCGCTCCCGAGTTCCTCGATGAGACTTTTGAACTGCTCCGGAAAAAGAAGAACCGTCGTCTTCTGACCCTTGACTACAATCTCCTAAGATCATCATTAAAGACCTCACAACTGCGATCCGTAGCCGGTGGACTTCTGCTGCAAGACTTTGATAACGATCTCTACAGCGATAAAGGGATCAAGGTAGTGACCAAACGTGAGCCGACCGATGAAGAGATGAACGCTATGAAGTTTGCCTGGCGTATCGCAAAGCATGTCAAATCGAATGCGATAGTCTATGCAAAATCAGATCGCACCCTCGGTATCGGCGCTGGGCAGATGTCCCGCGTTGACTCAGCGATGATAGCTGCCAGAAAAGCTGAAATTGCAGAGCTCGATCTCAGTGGATGCGCAGTAGCATCCGATGCTTTCTTTCCATTCGCCGACGGTCTGATGGAGGCGGTGGCGGCAGGGGCAACTGCAGCAATTCAACCAGGTGGCTCAATTCGTGACCAGGAGGTTATTGAGGCTGCTGACAAACATGGTATTGCGATGGTCTTTACCGAGATGAGGCATTTTCGGCATTAGAGAGTGACATAGGTCTTTAGCCTTTGCTATATTGGTGCCGTAGAGTAACCTAAAGGGTTGCGCCTACCTTTTATTAACGGGAATCATCTGTTGCTCGCATACGTTTTACCCTAGCGGGACCTAGTTCATTCTATTGTGCAATCGTAAACCAAATCAAAAGGAATCACATTATGGCATTGCAGATCGGGGATCAAATTCCAGAGATTACACTGCTTCAAAAGACTGAAGAGGGAGTCGAAAAAGTAAATATTGCTAAGAATAGTGGCAAGAATCTCCTCCTTCTTTTCATTCCTGCTGCCGGAACGGGTGTATGTACTGAAGAGATGTGCCTTGTAAGCAAGGATTGGAATGCATACAATGATCTGAATGCGGTGGTCTACGGCGTCTCGGTTGACAGTCCGTTTGCTCAGGAAGTATGGGCAAAAGCCAACAACATCACTCTCCCACTCCTCTCGGATTTCAACAAAGAGGCAATCAACGCATTTGACGCAAAGTATGATATATGGCTTCCGGGTACCTTCGATATGCATGGTGTTGCTAAGCGGTCAGCCTTTGTGTTCAATAGCAACGGCAAGCTCGTCCATTCGGAAGTGCTTGAGAACGCTGGTGAGATGCCGAATCTTAACAAGGTAAAAGAAGCTTTGCAGAGTTAGAAGGGTCGAGAGTCGAAGGGTCGGGAGTCGAAGATATTATGGGGTTGGCCCAATCCTTCATCGGGAGAAGTCGCCATACGTAGAGCATACGGTCGATTCGGAGACGCAGGTTCTGGTAGTGATTCAAGTGTGCGGTGCTGACAAGGGAGATACCGTGTCGCTTCCTCGGAGTCTCCTTTTTCAGGCCTCTGACAACCAACAACCAATTTTTGTAACAGTTCGGAAAAGTCCTACAAAAATGGACATCTGTCCTACCGCTCCTTCGTGGTTTCTCGCTAAGTTCGATACGGGTACGATAAAGACTGAGAACCTGGAAAGCGATAGAAACATCTTTAGTCCTTATGGGTAATAGGTATTACGGACCACGGAGTAGGAAGCCACGGACCAACGGAGCACAAAAAGTGCCACGCCGTGGGGCTTCGTGGCCCTCTACCCAAGTATACTCCACTTTAGGCCCTCCTTAACAATTTATTAAAGATGCAGAGACCCACCCACGCACTTCTCAACCAGAACCAGGAAAAACCGTCAACCAAAGGCGTATATGCATATCTGCTCAAAACAGGAAAACCAAGTTCTTTAATTTTTTTATTAATCTTATAATCATAACATACAATGAAAAGATATAATATCGCTAGAATAGCTTTGTTGGCAAGCTTAATAATCCCAACACTACTAAACGCACAGGTAAGACCGGACATCAACAGTTTTACCTCGACTCAAAAAGCCGATTTAGCCAATTTGATACTTGATTATGTAACCCCTACGATATTGCAATACCATTGTAACTACCAAAACCAAACGGGTGATTCGACATTAGAAATTCACTCCGATTTTGATTTTCTTCCATTTCACCGGGTCTATCTTGAAGGGTTGGAAGATTCTCTCATCAGGTGGGGCAGACCGGAATTCGTCCCATTACCTTATTAAAACCCTTTAACCCCAGCCCCAATGGAGTTCCGAACAGCCGGTCCCGATAGCAATGGTATTGATCCCGATTGTGCAATTACAACGTGTAATAATGGTGTTGAACTAGATTCAATAACTGATAACCAAATTCCATCAATCAATTGTGCTGATATAGGTAATTGGACGCCTAATCATCAATTGCCTAGGTACCTTCGCTTACCCATTGATACAACTGCGGATGATAACGATCTTTGCGATTGGGATATGGACCCCGTTGTACCAAGTTCAGAAGCTTGTTGTCCTAATGGTTTAAGTCGTGTAATAGAAGGGCAAAATCGGCCAACACTAAACCCAGTACGTAGTACTTGGCACAATCGGCTTCATGGTCTAATGGGAGGTGTAATGGGATACTTTACTTCTCCTGCTGCTGCGATCTTTTGGGTTTGGCATGCGTATGTAGATGATGTATGGAAAACCTGGGAATGTAATTGCACCGATCAATCCAGCAATACGACCTCTCCCGTCGATCTCTATATGAAAGATACGCCTAAAGTGATGCGAAGCGAAAGGGATAGGGGCGAAGAACCGAATATTGACACAGGTTTTATGTGGCATAGCGAAGATATTTGGGTACGAAGACAGGACGACGGGCTCACCAATCATGAACATCAGGACCCGGAATACTCTTCTGATTCAAATACGTTCAATTACGTCTATGTTCGGGTGCGCAACCGGGGGTGTGTCGCTGCGAGGGGAGAATTAGTCGTGCATTGGGCAAAAGCCGGCACAGGCCTCTCTTATCCATCGCATTAGAATGGTTCGTTAACGACATCCAACGGACAACCTGTGGGAGATACCATCAATGTAGTCCTTACCCCTCTTATTCAACCGGGAGCTTCCCATATTGTGAAGATACCCTGGCAACCGGTTGATCCGGCCAATTATGCGAATCTCTATGATAGCACCGATTCGTTATTCTGGAGGATAGCAGCACCCGAGCCGCATCATTTTTGTTTGTTGGCCCGCATCGTTTGGGCAGCTGATTCGATGGGGACCTCCCTTCATGATCCGATCTCCTACACCGACGGCAGCGAGATAGGCAGGTATGTCCAGCGAAACAACAACGTAATATGGAAGAATTTCTCCGTTGTAGATTTGCAAGGGGATAATGTTGCTGTGGACGGGGTATTATCGCCGGGCGCCATGATTTTTGTCGGGAATGCCTTAGGAACCGGAGGCACGTTCGATCTGGAGTTTACCGATCCTCGATTCTATCACGGCAATCCGGTAACTGCTGAAGCCGACGTGACGATCACCTTAAGCACGGGCCTCTGGGGTAAATGGGAAGATGGGGGTTATCTGGCAGAAAACATCGAGATAATCAGCGCAGAGGAGCATCGGGTAGTTGTAACCGGAAGTCCTGCCCGGTTGAAAAACCTCACGTTTGCAGCTCATGAACGGAATTTACTTCATGTAGGCTTTAATTTCATGGTCGAAGAATTAAGCGGGAAATCGCTGTTTGACTATCACGTGGTGCAGCGAAAGAGTTCGGACAATCAGGTTGTGGGAGGGGAGACCTACCGTATCAAGATACCGGAAGACTTCAAAAGGTTTTACGCCGATGCCGGGGCAGACGTGGCGGTTTCGCCGGGAGATAGTAGCCTGCTGAGCGCCTCAGAGATCGGTGAAGGTGCCATCTACAAGTGGTACGATCCGGCAGGCGAGCTTCTTCATACCGGCAGAGAGGTGACGGTTTCGCCTTCGGTGACCGGTAAGTACAGACTGGAAGTGATTGCAGAGGCCGATGGCCTGAAAGGTTACGACGAGGTAACCGTACGGGTGAAGGAGTTCGAGATACTCAGTATATCGCCGAACCCCACAACCGATGAGGTCACGATCGGGTACCGAGCCGATGCAGCTACCTCTGCGCATCTGATGGTCACAATACCATACAGTGGGGCTTCACACGATTACGTTTTAGATGTCGGTGAGGATGAGATCACGATCGATGTCTCCGATTATGGAGTCGGGACGTATAGTGTGATCTTGGTCTGCAATGGAGAAGGGGTCGATGCGTCGAGTTTTGTTGTTCAGTAAGTTGTGTAGCCGATCCCTGCCCCGCTTTTGTTGGGGCAGGGATTATAGATAATAGATATTAAACAATAGGAGAAAGGAACATGAGAAGCATTCTATTGATAGCGTTTATTGCTTTGGTTGGAAATTCTGCCCAAGCCCAGTGGTATCCGGTGACTTCAGGCACGACGGAACACTTACATGATATAGTTTTTATTGATGAGGATACCGGATATTGTGGTGGAGGCGGTAATAGATATGGTGAGCTTGGCCCCAACGATAGCGGGGTGATACTTCGGACAACCGATGGTGGTGAGAGTTGGGAAACGATTTTT
>JAGWAZ010000062.1 GCA_021296135.1 Chlorobiota bacterium
TCTTCAGCCTTCAGGCCGATTTTCCGTTGCCTTATGACTCCTCCAGCAACCGTTGCACTTCAGAGTTGAATTCGGGATAGGAATTAGGGGAAGATTTCAGTCCTTTCCGGAAATATTCCCCGGACAACCACCGTAAACGTCGGAGTTATGAGGGGCATCATCGACTGAAAAGGTTTGTCGCGGAGATCCAGACATTGATGGTAGCAGATGGGATTGAGTCGGGGAAGAGAACCATCGTCCCAGCCGTAAACGGCTGTGCAATCTTCGCCCCCACTCTCCCTGTCTCCTTGTCTCCCTTCTGATTGTCCCTTTACGCCGGTGTTGAAGGGTCGATGCAATCACAATCTTCCCAGTTTCAATTATCAACCAGGCAGGGAATCACTACAGGCACCGCCTTTTTTCTCATCCCGGCGTCAGGGAATATCCCTATCTTTAGTCTTATTGTGGAATTGATGATTGCATTGTAACCTGGTCAGGCATGGCGCTGTTGACCGTTTAACACTTCACACTAACCAAACGTTTGCATTATGCCCCACAAATTTGCACTGGCACTTCTTGCTGCCCTTATTGTAGCAACTTCTCTTTTTGCCCAGGATTCCGAAAGCTCCGACTACTGGCGCATTATCTTCTCCGATGGGGATGCAGATACGCTTGTCGAGCCGGATGAAATTGTCTTTTTCCTTCATGTTGATGCGAGTCATCTTGACATTGACTCAGCTCGGATGGAGCACAAGAAGAAGATGGAGAAGCTGACAGATTTGACGAAGAAGATGAAGATCTCGAGTTCCGATATTCGCATGGACCTTCTCGATATCGAACCCGATTACTTGATGCGTGGTACCGAAGGTACTGACTTTAATCCGAGAGCCTTCAGTTCAAATTCTGATGAACCGGAGCTACAAGAATATCACGTTACGCGGAGCATCACAATAACCCTTCGCGACCATTCAAAGTACACCGATTTCCTTGCAGGAATCCTGTCGCTCGATATTGATCTGCAAAAGGACCCGCTCTATCGTGTGTCGAACGCGGATGAAATACGTCAGATGCTGACCCTTCAGGCTATCCGCGATGCACGAGTTAACGCAGAACGACTTGCGAGTGAGGTCGGAATGAAAGTGGTTGATCCGATTCGCATCGGTGAGCCCGACTGGTATGATACTTCGGAGTATTCCTACTCATCCCATAACAGTCGATATGGGAATTCGTATTCTGGGTCTGAAGGGACCCGTTCGCCACTAACACTCTATATGATCTCTCTGAGAGTCACCGTCAGTGTTACGTTCCAGATGATCTCGAATTAACAGTGCAGGGTATTTCCGGCAACTCTGATAGTATGACTTCGACAGATGCCCGGAACAATCGGCTGGCAAGAGTCCAGTTGATGAGGCCGAGTCATTGGCTGAAGAATGTCTTTGTCTTCGCTCCGCTTGTATACAGTAGAACTCTCCTTAAGGCCGACCATTTGCTCCATGCTCTTGAGGCCTTTGCCGCCTTCTGCCTGGTTAGCTCTGCTGTCTACATCTTTAACGATATTGCCGACCGCAAGGCGGATGCCGAACATCCAAGGAAGCGATACCGACCAATTCCCTCCGGGGCAGTTAGTCTCTCCTCGGCATGGTTTCAACTCGCCTTGGTTGTAATAGGGGTCGCACTTCTTTTGCTCGATCTTCCCTGGCGAGCAGGACTGCTTATCGGAATTTACCTTCTTATCAATGCGGCCTATTCGCTCGGGCTGAAACATGTTGTCCTTGTGGACATCTTTATTATCGCTGCCGGTTTCATGCTTCGCGTCTTGACCGGTGGCTACGCAATTGATGTTCCTATCTCCAGTTGGCTTGTTATCTGTACGCTTTTTCTTTCCCTCTTTCTTGCTGTTGCAAAACGGAGAAGCGAAATCAACAATCTGGACCGAGGAGAATCGCGCAAAGTTCTCGACGACTATACGCCGGAGCTTGTCCGAACAATCATGATTGTCTCTGTGGCCGGTTCTATCATGAGCTACACTCTTTACACGTTGAGCGATCGGGTTATCGAGATGTTCGGTACTGACAAGCTGATCTATACTGTTCCAATTGTGATGTTCGGTATGTTTCGCTACCTCTACCTTGATGAGAAGAAGCAGACTGCTGAGAATCCGGTTGTAGTTGTAGCTCGCGATCCTTCATTGATTCTCACAGCCATTGCATGGGGTCTCGTTTCGGTAGCGATTATCTATTGGGGCATCTGACCGTCGCAGACGGTCTGCGTCGTCTACATCGATGTTACAGCTAGTCCTCTTCTTTGTCATCTTCCTGGTTGACATCGATAATCCAGATGTGCCTTCCATGAGCCAATATATTTTGCTGCTAATCCTCTTTTACGTATCGACCCAGTCTCTCCCTTCTCCCCGGTCAGATGTTGCTTTCTAAAGAAGATTTTTCTCCACTTCCTGATTCTCTCCAGACTATTGAGACGACTTTTATCTCAATGGGCGAATGCAGTCATTTTTTCCTGCCGTATGATAGGTTCGGACTTTATCAGGACTCCGCAACGCTTGCGCAAGTCATCGAGTAAAGAGGCCTTCAGTGCAAGGAGTTTGCGATGCCTGATATCGACTTCAGTCGCTATGCACTGATCGGAGTTGACTTCTTTGTTGATTGCAATGCGAAGGTAGTCCTCGGTGTTGCAAAAGAGACTTCAGCAAAGGTCTACACGCAAAGACGCGATCCGCCACGATGGAGGCTAAGTTTACAGAGAGGAATAATCTCCTGAACCTTTCTTTGTGTTTTCGTTCCGGCTGATACCCTGGTGATCTATTCCCAGACTTCCTGCACTATGATTGTGCCGTTGCAGCTTTTGGCTTGGTGCTACCACCCATCAGGCGTGTCAGAGGGGCCAACTCATCGATGTTCTCGAAAACAATTTTCAGGATCACTGTCATCGGAACGGCAATAATCATGCCGGTGATTCCCCAGAGCCACCCCCAGAAAATCAACGCGACAAGAATCACGAGTGGACTCAGGTTCAGATTGAAGGCCATCATCTTCGGCTCTACTACATTCCCCATCACCGACTGTATGCCGATAAGCAAAACAAAAATAATCAGGGGTGTCACAAATGAATCGAACTGAAGAAAGGCGAGGAGCACCGGGAAGACCTCTGCTAACAACGAGCCGATATTCGGTATGTAATTCAAGAGAAAGGCAAGAAATCCCCAGAAGAGAGCGAAGTCAACACCGAATATCCAAAGCACCAAGGTTGTCAATCCTCCGGTTGCAAGGCTTATTAAAGTTTTTGTCAGGATATACTGCCGGACCTGTTCATCGATCCGTTCGATAATCCCTGCGATCTTCTCCGAATATTCCTCTTTGAATCCGATCCGCAACTTCGCTTCCATGTCTCCACTGGCGGCAAGGATAAAGAACATGTAGAGCATAACCAGAATAACGTTGCCGAGAAAGGAGAATGTTGTTCCAAGGCCCGTACCCAGAATTGATGTGACCGAGGAGATATCAAACATCGTTCTCCAGTCGAGATCGGTAATCGGTATATCAAACTCTGTAGCCAGTCCCCGTATCAGGGTGTCTGCCTCGGCAGCGATTGTGTTTATCCGGGTCTGATACTTCGGTGCCTCAGCTACAAACGAGTCGATACTGGCATAGACAACAAAGGATACCCCAAGCAGAAGAGCAGCGATGGTAATGAAGACGGACAGAAGAGAAATCACTGTTGGAATCTTCCGCTTCTTCAAAGCAATTACTATAGGCTTGAAGAGATAGGAGAGAAAGATTGCGATGACGAGAGGAAGGAGAACAGATTTGAGGAGATACAGAATCACTCCGAGGACAAACGTGGCAATGATCCCCAGCAGAGCAATGACAACTTTGCTATCTTTCATACTCTCCCTCTCCAGGTAAGTGCATAGAACCTTATTGATTGCTTCTTCCGCGAATATACAATTCTCTCCTTAGTGATTTCTTTGTGCTCTTTGTGATGTAGTGGCATATCTTGTCGGGTAGAGATTAACCACAAAGAATGAAGTGGTTTCAACGGGAGATACGGCTTCCCGAACAGCAGCGTGGGATTCATCTGATTACTCGGTTGAGAGTCGAGGGTTGAGAGTCATCAGAAATTTTATTGACCCGATCCTCCTTGCCTCCTGGACTCTTGCCTTATAGACCCCTGACCCTTAGACTCTTAGACTCTTAGACCCATAGCTTCTCCCGATGTATCTCCGGTTTCGTATCTTTGAGCTGTCCGTTTTTTGTCAGGTTCAAACGTCGGTGGTAACAGGAATTTGAGTTTTTCACTTTCATTTTAATTGAGACTATGAATATCAGACGCTCTCATCTCCTTCGCTTTTTTGGAGTCAACCTTCTGATTCTTGTTGCGGGAACGGTTATGGCGTATGCTCAGCGTTCAGATGGCAACAAGGTCTATTATGAGTCAGGCCAGCTTCATTATGAGTATGGTCTCGAACGTGCAGTACTTCAGGGAGTAACCAAAGAATACTTCCGTGATGGAAAGGTGAGATTTGAGTGGAATTATAGCGAGGGAGTTCTTCAAGGGATAACGAAAGAGTATTATACCGATGGGAAGGTGAAGGCTGAGTGGAGTTATGCTGATGGAGAGTTGGAAGGAACGAGCATAATCTTTTATCCAAGCGGACAAAAGAAGTACGAGATGGACTATCGACAGGGAGCAAAGAATGGCTGGACGAGGGAATACTATGAAAACGGACAGGTGAAAAATGAATGGCCCTTCCAGAACGGAAAAGTTGATGGCGTTGTTAAAGGGTTTAGCGAGACAGGAGAGCCCGTTGCCGAGTGGAGATATGTCAATGGGCAGTTGAAGTGATATCAAGAAGAACAAAACAATATCTCACTGGCGCTTGGGGAAACCTGAGCGCCTTTTTTATTATCAGGATTATTAGAAGTGGAAGATATACATGACATGCAGCGGGGCGTGGAGAACCCAGAGATCATTGATCTGATTACTCTCGATTCCCAGGAAGGAGAAGTCGTTCTTCTTGTTCTTGAGAATCGTCCCTGGGGGAGCGACCCGAAGCAACTGGAACAGTTCGACGAAAAGTTAAACCGCTATCTGGCCTACGTCCTTGATGGGTTTCTGGAAAGGCAGTATCCTCAGTATGAGGGATTACCGGTTCGGATTCAGATCGACTGCGTTGATGATCCGAAAGATGATCGGATACAACGTTTCCTTGAAGGCGTGGCTATGGTATGTGAGCAGAATGGGATCAGCCTTGTATTGAGGGTGGGTGAGAAGTGAAAAGGGGTATAAGGATAGGTTTCAGAGCTTGACAGGAAGGCATATTATTTATCTATCTGAGATCTTTCTCAGCGTTTCTTCGATCCCGGGGGGACTCGTCCCTGCATCTCGGCCATCTTCTGTGCCTGCTCCATTTTAGTTGCTAACCATCCCTTCTTCTTGTTCTTGGTTTGCTTCTTCAGATCGTCGAGCGTCAAGCCACTCTTGTCGGCCATGCTCCGCATATAGTAGTGCTGAGCTATCGAGAGAAGGTTGTATATGAAGTAGTAGAGGTTCAGACCTGACGGAAAATTGTTGAAGATAATAGTCAGAAAGATCGGCATGATATAGACCAACGCCTTCTGCTTCGGGTCCGTTATCATCAGCTTTTGCTGGATGAAGAGAGTGGCTCCCATAATAAGAGCCAGCCCACTCAACTGATTACCAAGAAGTGGCAGATCCGGGAGAGAGAGAAGTGTGTCAGGAACAGAAAGATCCTGTATCCATAAGGCAAAGCCTGCTTGTCGTAGGTCGATCGCGTTCGCCAGCGTTGTCCAGAGAGCATAGAGAATAGGCAACTGCAGCAGAAGTGGAAAACAGCCCCCGATCGGGTTGACGCCATACTCACGGTAGACTTTCATTGTCTCCATCTGCATCTTCTGCGGATCGTCTTTAAATTTCTCACGCGCATCGGCGATGACCGGTTGCACAAGACGCATCTTTTCGGAGGATTTGATTTGTGGGATCGAAAGCGGCCAGAGGGCGGCACGAAGCAACAGTGAGAAAACGATAATAACTATACCCCAGTTCGAGATGAAGCTGTGGAGAAACCGGAAAATCGGAAGCAACAAATACTCTGAAATTGGTCGAATAATGAACTCCAGGAAGCCATAGCTGACCATGCCGGTGAGATCATGTTCTTTCGCTATGTCAAAATCAAGTGGACCAAGGAAGAGGGTGAAGTCGGTTGTCTGGTTTCCGGCCGGGACAGCGAGACTGAAGTTGTACTGCTCAATCATACCGTTATTCGTATCAAGCTTTATTGCTTGTCCGGACAAGGTTGCTTGCGAGTTTAAGGGAGTGCTCGGAATCAGAGCTGCCGCAAAGTATTTGGTCTTTGTGCCAACCCAGTCAATTGGGCCGCTAAACGATTCAGACTCATTCGGTTCGCCAACATCGGCATTAAAGTCCTTGAGTTCATCGTTAATCATCACATAGGCTTGTGCTTGTGATGACTCATCGACCGAGTTCCACTCCTGAAACATGAGACCCTTGTGCCAGTTAACAGTGTAGCCGTTGTTATCAGGAGTTTTGATGTTGACGTCTAAGTCATACTTGCTTCCATGGAAAACAAACTGCTTCTCAAGCGTGGACACGGGGTTGGCATCGGTTGTTGAGTCGAGTCCTTTCTCCCTGGTAGCCGGAGAGTGCAATCGCGCTGTGATGACAACCGAGTCACCTTCGTCAAGCGTAATTGTTCCTTCTTCAGGAATGTCAAAGAAGAAATCACGGGTGTGAAGTTCTCCGCCATCCGGAGTCCTCAACGCAATGTCGAGTTCGCCCCCATATCCGGCTGAGTCGTTGATAAGCTGAACCGGTGATCCATACCATGAGTTGTACTTTTTCAACGAAAAACGATAGAGCAAACCACCCCTGGTAGTTAGGACTGCCGTATAAAGTGGGGTCTCTATCGTGACAAAGCGTTGCTCTCCCTGCTTCCAGGTGTAGTACGGATCAGTTGTATCGACCACGGTCATTTGTGGAATCGAATCACCCGGAGCTGGTGATGGCGTGGTGTTCGAATCAGGGGTAGTCTGAACTGGTCGATTGGTATCGACCTTTTCTCCCTGCCTGGGTGGCTCCTGCCTTGGCGAAAAGAGAAGTGACCAAACCAGAAAGACGAGTCCGATAAGAATGAAGGCTGAGAACGTACGTTTATCCATTATGTCGTAGGTATAGTTGCCAAATAGTATTGCGATGACTGTTCTTCACTCACGGAATCGGATCGGATCCGCCCGGATTGAAAGGATGGCATTTCAGGATACGTTTTGTCCCGAGCCAAATCCCTTTCAGTACTCCATGTTTGATGACTGCCTGTCGGGCATATTCCGAACAGGTCGGGGTAAAGCGGCAGCTTGATGGGAGGGCAGGGGAGATAAATCGCTGGTAAGAACCGATGATTCCCGCGATGCCCTTTCGCAGCATGCCAACGTTCTCTCCACCCTGGTAGTCAGCCTCCGATTTCCCGGAGGATGAACTCAAAGCGTTATGGTGATAGCATCTCGGCATTCTTTAATCAGGTTCAGAACTGCTCGCCCTTGAGAGCAGACGATCTATTCCGTTGTGAAGATCGCTCTGAACTTCCTGTAATGCTGGAGTCTCGATGTTTTCCGGCTTGCCCGACCAGATCATGCCGATATGCAGCAGACCTTTATCCGGCAATCGTGCTGCAATGTTCGGGTATTCAAGACGCCAGGCTTCCCGCATCAGACGACGTACCCGGTTACGGTCAACCGCCCTGCCATGTTTCTTCGGGACAAGAAAAGCTACGATTGCTTTCGATGGGGCGTTTGCGTCGGCAACCCGATACCTCAGGACAAGATTGCGCGAGCGGAAGCCATGTCCTTCATCGAACAGTCGCTGAAAATTTGTTCGGCCTCGCAGAATCATCTGCTTGGTTAGCCTGTATCGGGTCTTCTCCTGCATTCAGCTTCGTGCCTCCAAGAAAGTAATGACCCGCAGCAGCCCGAATCACTCTGATTCGCAAACAACTGCGGGTGCTATAGCTCAAAGATGCATTCTCAGGTAGGCAAGCCTGTCGGGTCTCTATGGTTAATGCCTGGCCCCGAAAAACTTCAGAGCCTATCGATGCATGCCGTTGCTTACGCTTAGACGCTTGCGACCCTTAGTGCGTCGGCGAGCAAGAACCTTACGCCCGTTGTGGCTTGACATACGCGAGCGGAAGCCATGTTTGTTCCGTCGCTTTCGTCTGCTTGGTTGATAAGTCCGTTTCATAACACACCGTAAGGAAGTCTTCTCGTAAAAGTGTTCAGCACTATATCAAAAAATAGAACACCAAAAATACAAACTCCAACCCGAAAAGCCGAACAGTTTCGCTCGGCACCCTGTAACGATTGGCACACCACAAATTTTCTTCGGTGTGGAACAGTGAAACGTTGCAATCCTCATCTTCTGTGTATTAACTTCCGTGCAACTCATCCAGCTATAAAGCGGGTCATTAGCAGGTCATTTTTGAATAACAATCCATTAACTGTTCGTAAACCGTCGCAACATTATCTATGCCAGAGCAGGTCTTCAGGGAGGTTGAGGTCGTCTGGAACGAGTGTCTTGACATTATAAAGGGGAAAGTCTCTTCCCAGGCATTCAAGACCTGGTTCGAGCCGACCAAACCATTGAGTCTGGAAGAATCAACGATCAAGATTCAGGTTCCCAATCGCTTTTTTTACGAGTGGATTGACGAAAAGTACTACTCGGTTGTTCGCAAGACGATAGTTAAAGTGCTTGGTGATAATGCAAAGCTCGTCTACCACACTGTTGAGGAGGATGTACAGGAGAATCCCGAGACACGTGCGGTAAAGCTTCCCTTTCTTGGAACTGACAGAGTCGAGAACAACACATTACGGTCAGGTCATAAGGGGCCGCAGATTACCTTTACGAAACCTGTTCATTTAACCTCTGATTATTCAGGCGTAGAGCTGAATCCTCGCTTCACGTTTGAAAATTTCGTCAAGGGTGAGTGTAATCAGTTTGCCCATGCGGCGGCAAAAGCGGTTACAGAAAATCCGGGGAAAACGCGTTTTAACCCAATGGTAATCTATGGTGGAACCGGTCTGGGGAAGACACATCTTGCTCAGGCAATCGGCCACGAGATTCTTCAACGCAATAGAGGAGAGCGAATCATCTACACAACGTCCGAGCGGTTTAGTCTCGATTTTGTCGATTCAATTCAGAATCAGAAGACAAGCGAGTTCAATAACTTCTACCGTTCGACAACTGTCCTGATTGTCGACGACATTCAGTTCTTTGCCAACAAGGAGGCAACGCAGGACAATTTCTTCCATACGTTCAATTCGTTGAATCAGGAAGGGAAGCAGATTATTCTGACGAGTGATGTGCCACCGAGGCAGTTGCAGAAGGTAAACGAGCGGCTCATCAGTCGTTTTCAGTGGGGATTGACAACGGATCTACAACCACCGGATCTCGAGACCCGTATCGCGATTCTTCAGAAGATGAGTGCTGATGAGGGATATCAGCTTCCAGGTGATGTGATCGAATATATTGCCCGGAACATCACCAGTTCGGTACGCGAGCTTGAAGGGTGTCTGATCTCTTTGTTGGCTGAATCTTCACTTCGCAACATCCCTCTCTCAGTTGATCTAACACGGGATGTGATCGGTGATATTGCCATCGTGGAAGAACGGACAGTTAACGCTGAAACGATTCAGCAAGAGGTCTGCGAACAGATGCAGATTCCGCTCTCTCTTCTTACAGGGAAATCCCGAAAACAGGAGATCGTCTTTGCTCGACAGATTGCCATGTATCTGATGCGAGAACTGACGGGTGCGTCGCTCAAGACAATTGGAAACCATTATGGGGGAAGGGATCACACGACGGTGATGCACTCGGTAAATACAATTGCTGATTTAGTGCAGGCTGGAGATGATCGCACGCGCAGGATACTGAACGGGCTGTATCGCACGCTCGGTGTCGGCCCAAGATAAAAACGACGGCTGCGTCCAAATTCAACTCGCCGTGGAAAAGTGTATAATCTCGACCCCACAAGAAACGGGTCGATCAGATTTCTGATCGACCCGTTCATCGTTTAATCATCCTTGACAATCGGCGACTACTTCACGTAGACCATTGTTTTTGAGATCGTGGCTCCGTTCCCAAGAATCAGTGAATATCGATAGAGGCCGGCAGGAATACCTTGCGGTTCAAACTGCACTGAATGATCTCCGGCTTCAAAGGAACGATCGGCCAGTACCTCGATAAGGCGACCGCTCATATCGTGCACAAGAAGTTTGGCCTGCATAGGTTTCGGTAGCGTGAAGGAGATCTCTGCACCTGTACTGAACGGATTCGGTAGGCTCTGATGAAGCAGGGTGCCATCAACAATTGCCGGGCCAGCTCCAACGGAAGCGGAGGTGCCAGAGTCAGATGGACCGGGCTGCGTGGAGCAACTGGTGATCTTGTAGAGGTTACCCCCGAAGTCCGTAATCCAGAGTCCTTTATCCTTATCGTCTATCTCAACCCCTCGAGCATTGATGAAATCGGCCAGAGGGTTTGAAAGCGTAACTGAACAGATCGGTGTCTGATCGTCGTCATCGGCGATTTCGGCACTGAATACAGTTGAGCTTTGAAGCACACCTCCGGTGAAATCTGTGATCACGTGCCAGTAGGTTCCACTGTCGGCCGTCATACCACGTGGTCCGCTCTCGACCTTGGTCGCCCTTTCATATGTAAGCACCGGAGAGATAGTCGAGGCGGCAGGGTCGAATGAACTCGGTCTGAAGAAGTAAATCGTCTGATTACTATCCCGATCAGAGACCATAAGGAATTCAATGGGATTTTTCTGTCCGAGCCACGCCAGACCAATCGGGTATGCGCACGGTGAAGTCCATTTGCCAAGCACCTCTCCGTTTCTTGTCACCTCGATCAATTCTCCGCCCGCGCTTGCAACCCCTGTGCTGTTAAGCCGATGGACAAAGAATGAATTACGCGGAGGATAGTACGTGATGTCGGTAAAGAGGCTGTCTCCGGCTTCTCTGTCAAGCGTAACTTCTTCAAGAAGGTTGAGTGTGTTTGGATCGAGCTTGAGAAGCGTATTGCCGTTGAAGTCGGTTGTCCAGAGATGTGTTCCGTCAGATGCAATGCCGTATGGGATTGTCAGCTTCGTATCTATAGTCAGCACCGTTCCCTTGGCAAAGGGAAGAATTGTAAACGTGTTGCTGGTGTCTGTCTGCTCGGTGCTCATCCCGGTTACCCGGACCCGTGCAACCATTGTCTCATCCTCAACGTTAACGGTGTTCCAGAGGAAGGATGATCCCGCTATATTCTTTCCAAGCACTCGCCAGTTCTGCCCATCATCGAGAGAGAACTCAAGCCGAACTCCTTGGGGATCATCAAAGCCTCCCCAGGCAATAACGTTCTGTGTGCCGCCAATCCAGTTTTCTCCACCATGCGGAGACGTGATCGAAGGGGTAAGCGTGATCGGATCTCCACCGATACCCCGTTCGAACATCGAACGACCATGCGTTGCAGCTCGAAGAGTTTTCGAGGCAAGGTGGACTTGAAGATCTACAACGGCCACGCGAGGGAGTCCCTCATTATAGACAGTCCAGGTTGCTCCGCCATCGAGTGTGATAAACATTCCGAGATCGGAGCCGGCAAAGATAATGTTCTCATCATCCGGGTGAAGCTCAAGAGCATTGATCGGAATATCGGGCAGATCCTGGCTGATGCTCGTCCATGTATCGCCAAGATCTGTCGACTTGAAGATATGATCGGTAAAAAAACCTGAATAGCTTGCATAGAGGGTATTCGGATCACTACGAGAGAAGATGATGTCAGTGACAGCCCTGTTTGGCAGACCCCGACCAAATGTCAGGTTCGTCCAGTCTGCGAACCCATTGGTCGTCCGTTGCATCGTGCCACGACTCGAGCCTATAAAGACCACCTCGCTTGTGTGTGGCGATATCACCAGAGCCGAGATGTTCCCCGGCATGTAAGGAGAGACGGCAACCCAATTAAGCGAGTTCCCGTTTGCTCGTGGATTCAGACAGAGATAGAGCGAATCACGACCGCTGTAGAGTCGGGATGGATTGTGCGGATCGAGTTCGAGCGGCGCCGACCAGTTTACTACGTCAGGGTGTACGCTGAAGTCCCCGGTGAAGAACATCGGAGTTACACCGAACTGATCGATGCGATACATCTGCCCATATTCTCGTTCGACATAGATGAGGTTCGATTCGGTATGGTCAACCGCAACGTAGAAGCCGTCTCCGCCCAAAATATCGCTCGCAGAGGTCGAGGTGGTTGTCAACGTGCCGTTATCTTGTGTGCCGCCATACGTCAGATCGCTCTCGCGCTGATCTATCTCCATTGCGTAGAACTGGGAGATCGGGAGATTGTTGTTGATATTGATAAACGATGTGCCGGCATTGTTGCTGCGATACATTCCACCGTCGTTCCCGCTGTAAAAGATGTTGGGGTTAACCGGATCGAAGGCCATTGCATGATGGTCAACATGAACACGGTTAGCAATTTGTGACCAGCTATCCCCGCCGTTTGTCGTGCGAACCATTCGCACACCACCGGCGATCACAACGTCAGGATTATCCAGCTTGACGCAGATAACGTTGTTGTACCATCCCTGCGAGCTCAGAAAGTCATCCTCATTCACACCATCAAAGACACGTTCCCAGCCTTCACCACCGTTTGTTGTCTTGTAAAGACGTGCCCGTTCCTCACGTTCATCACCCGTCCCTATTGTCTCGAATGCAAGAGCATAGAGAATCGAAGGATTTGAAGGGGCGACCTGAATCGACATCCTGTTGAGAGTATAGCCGGGTTCAGAGATGCCTTCGTTTCGTGTGTGGAAGATCTCTCCTCCGTCGTTCGAGTAACGGATGCCGTTCGACATCAACGCCACCCAGATTTCGTTCGGGTTGACCGGGTTAACGGTCACGTCACTGACCGGATCATCCAGAACCGATCGCCAGGTTTTACCGCCGTTTTCTGTTTTGTAGAGACCGTTGTTATTCTTGGTCGCTCCGGCCCAGACGATCTGATCGTTGGTCGGATGGACAACAAGTCGAGAGAAAGCGCCGACCCTTGTCAACCCGGAAACGTTCCAGGTCTCTCCTCCATCCGTGCTTTTGAAAATGCCTGCACCGGTATAGGCATCCACGTTTGAACTCATCTCGCCTGTTCCTGCATAGAGAACATTGGGATTCGATGCGGCTACGGCGACTGATCCCATTGCAATGGCGTTTGTGTTCTGCATCGTTGCCCGCCATGTCGCTCCGCGGTCGGTCGATTTCCAGACGCCACCGTCGGCTGCGCCGATCCAGAGCGTCTGCCCGTCGGTCGGATGCATTGCGATCGACCTGACACGTCCGCCAACCTGCATCGGTCCAAGCTGTGTCCACGCGTTGTCGGCCTGTGTGGAGACCCTGTCGCCATAGCGAGGCATCTTCTCCATCTGACCGATTGCCTTCAGTCGTGCTCCTTGCGGGATCTTACCAAACGGCCATGATCTCATGCCATAGAAATAGAGTTCGCGACCCTTAGGCATCAGGAATTTGCTTTCAGCCTCATAGTTGTATATCTGCTGCATCTCTCTCTGCTGAGCATCAGCATTCAAGGGGATGAGAAGCAACGAAAAGAGTAATGGAGCTATGCATCTCTGGAAGAGCTTCATGATCGATTGTTGGTTGTTAAACATGATATTGATATTGTCGATAGAATTCAGAACGTCTGCGATTGGATGTTCTGTCGATGGGAAGGCGTGCCTGGCATTGCTATTCACCGAGTCGGTCGCGATTCCCCTCCTTACATTTTCCATACAATCTCTAAAATATATAGAATCCTTTGCAAAAGGGGTGTATGAATATTCTATAAATTTAGCGGAAAAACCGATATCGAGTCAATTAAGCTTTTCAGACATAGAACTAAGCCGAAGCAGAAAAGCCAGCAGAGTTTCCCTGAAATTCGACCGACCAGGTATGATCGAGTTGCAAAGCTACTTCCAACTGCACCTTAGGGCGTCCCGGTAGCCTTTTCTTAGCTTTTCTTCGCATCGGCAAACCCATCTGTTTGTATACCCGGTGCACCCGTTTGTGGT
>JAGWAZ010000122.1 GCA_021296135.1 Chlorobiota bacterium
TGGGGTGGAAGACACCCTGGGAAGTATATTGTGGTAAAGCTCCTCCACCTGTTGCACTTCAGACTTGAATGTGGGCCTCATTGCCGAAATTGTCCAAAATCGCCCAAAGGGTATATTTTTCTTGCATTCTTCTCAAAATAGTGGTAACATTCTGCTTGTTCAGGTGTTAGTATAGTTTGAAATGACACACCCTATAGCCGCCGGAACGTTTCTTTTCCGTTTGTTGCCGGCATTTATCCTGAATAAAACGGGGTTTATCCCTTGTTTTTGCGTGGTGTTTAACGTACAATTTAACATGGTACAAACAGGTATAAATATCTCTACTTCTTTTCCTTAACCATAAACATTTGGAGTTCTTCAATGAGACTTTTCCACAGGTTACTTTCCCGTACTGTTGGCGTGGGGGCAATTTTGTTGTTGCTCTGTGCCAGCATATCACAGGCACAATGGGTTGACGCGCCCTCTTTGCCCCCCTCGAATCCGCCGGGCTTATTGGGCGCTTCTGGCGAATATTACGACGGCAAAATTTACGTTTTCGGTGGTGTTAGTGGTGGACAATTCACCACTGCCTCATGGACATTGAATGTTGCTGGCGGTGCTACTTCATGGATGCAGGGAACACGAATGTCGGAAACGAACTACTTTAGTTCGTCAGCTGTCCTCGATGACAAGATTTATATCTTTGGAGGGCTTGTCAACGATAACACGTTCAGTACTGCTGTCCAGGCATTTGATCCCTCAACGACCTCTTTTAGCCAGCCCACAGAACTTCCACGTCCTTCCTGGCGGGCAGTAACTGTCGGTATTGGCTCCAAAGCCTACATTATTGGTGGTGTAACCCTTAGGAACAACCAGTCTATCATAACACAATCGATGCTCGTCTTCGATGCTACTACCGACAACGTTACCGAGATTACGACTGGTGCTCCTTATTCCGGATATGATCAGGCAGCAACCGTTATCGACAGCACGATTTATGTAGTCGGCGGCCAAGATGCTAGGGGTGCACTTAACCTTGCCTACATGGGTAGAGTAAGTACTGACGGCAACAGCATTAACTGGACTCGAATGGCAGACCTTCCATCGGCTATGGCTCTTGGTGTTGCGGGATCACTAAACGGGAAGTTGATCGTTGCAGGTGGTATCTCACAGTCCCAGGATATTCGGAGTGCCTACCTCTATGATTATGATAACGATAAGTGGGAACCGTACTACCTGACACCAGTCACTGATTTAGCATCTCCAATTATGACCGGCGACGGAGACACACCCTACCTGATTGGTGGCAGTAACAATAACATGGTCTGGAAGGCAACAGAGGGTGAGCCGGCTCCTGTTGCGATCTATAATCAGGACAACATCTTTGCCTCGGTATTGACGGATGGAATGACAACCGAGGGCGTTTCAATCACTAATGGAGGTGTTGTTCCTCTGTCGGTTAGCGTTAGCATTCCACCGGAAGCTAAAGACTGGCTCTCCGCGTCGCCGCAGGATATCGCACCAGGTTCAACAAGCGACTTCGATTTCTCTATTGATGCGTCATCGTTGCCTGCCGACAGCACGTACAATGCCACGGCAACGTTGACCACGAACGATATGGGCAATTCAACGCATGATGTTAACGTCTTCCTCTATGTCGGTGATCCTGCTGTGGATCAGGAGACACGTGTTGTCTTTGAGGAAGGAAGCGGCGACTGGTGCCCTTGGTGCCCGGCTGGGCATGAGGTAATGAAGGAGGTCGAGGAGCAGTTCGGCGAGAAGGTCATTGTACTGAGCTATCACGGTGGTAGCCGTGATGAGCCTTTGATGATCAGCGAAGGAACGCAGATCTTAAATGCTCTTCAGTTGTCGGGTTGGCCGAATGGCTCTATCAATCGCATTACCTTCCCAGGCGAGTCGGGACCAATGGTTGGCCGAGGGCGGTGGGCAGAATACGTTAGGAAAGTCCTGACAACACAGCCGACTGCACAGGCCTCGATCGAAGTTGAGGATTACAACTTCGATCCTAACTCACGTAAAGTTACCGCAACGGTCAACGTCACAACTGCTGTCTGGACATCTTCTGAGAGACTGAGACTGAATGCTGTCATCAAAGAGCAAGGTATTTACACATGGCAGGCTGACGTAAATGGACCTCATTCTTCCTATGAGCAGCCACACACAGTCCGTCAGGTCTGGCCGGACGCCATCGGACGTCGGTTTAGGTCTGATACAGAGGGGCATATACCTCCTGGCACAACGCTGACTCAGAAAGTTGAGTTTACGGTACCGGCCAGCAGCGGTTACGACAACATTGAAATCGATCCTGCTAACAGTCAGATCGTTTTCTTTGTTCATCGCAATGATGGCAGCAACTATGGTGAGATTCTTCAAGGATACGAGCGCGAACTCGAAGGGCAGACAACTCCTGGCCCGTCGCTTTCAATCGACTGGGGAACTACCGCGAAGGAATTCCTTTCTGGCGATACTGCTGAGTACAACTTCATGGTTACCAACACCCGGAGTGAGCCGGCTAACATCAAGATTACACGTGAGGAAAATGATCTTCCACCCGGATGGTCGAGCGAGATTTGCACAGGTACCAATGACTGTAACGATGCAACAACCGTCAACTACACGATTCCTGTTGATGGATCTCACACGTTTACCCTGAAAGTAAAGAGTAAAAGAGCAGAGACCGGTGAGACCGGTAATGTGCGAC
>JAGWAZ010000063.1 GCA_021296135.1 Chlorobiota bacterium
TGAAAGCGGCGAAGGGAAAGGAGAACTTTGAATGATAGTCGATCAGAAGCGACCGTACATCTCTTCCTCCTCTTTCTTTACGTTGGATCTTTCCCTGAAGTATGGCCTAATTGCATCGAGAGTAATCTCGTGACCCCGACGTAAACGTCGGGGCTACAGGTAGACGAACGTTCGGGAGTAGTCGCATAACGCCGTTCGGTTGATAGCCATAGGGGAGCATGGGGTAGTTGCTGAACCGTTCAACTCGTACCCGATTTACACCCACATACCGAAATTCTTTGCCCGAAGTCCCAGCTTTTCAGAAGTTTGTCCGCAATGAAGCAAAACGAACTTGTTATTGCTATCGACGGACCTGCTGCATCGGGTAAAAGCACTACAGCGAAGCTCGTAGCCAGTCGTCTTGGGTATACCTATATCGATACGGGTGCGATGTATCGGGCCGTCACATTAGTTGCCTTGGGTGCCGGCATTGATCCTTCAGATCAGAAGGGTGTAGAAGAAGTAGCCTCTCATCTCTCAATTTCCTTTCGTCGAGCCGATGATGGTTCGCTCAGGACTTTCGTTGACGATGAAGATGTCTCCATCGCAATTCGTGATCCTGATGTAACCGCATCGGTCTCAATGGTCAGTTCCTGGAGTGGTGTTCGAGAGGCGATGTTCAAGCTGCAGCGCGAGATGAGCAGGAAGGGAGGAGTTGTGATGGATGGTAGGGATATCGGGACCGTGGTTTTTCCCGATGCCGATCTGAAAATCTTCATGGTGGCCGATATTGCTACACGCGCTAAACGACGCAAGAACGATCTGGTCGAATTGGGAACAAAGCAGTCAGTCGAGAGAGTTGCCCAGGATCTTGAACGCCGGGATCAGTTTGATTCGAATCGGGGTGTCAGTCCGCTTCGAAAGGCGGCCGATGCAGTTGAGATTGATACTTCAGGGTTATCGATTGAGGAGCAAGTAGAAAGAGTTCTTGAAATGGTGAAAAAGAGTCAAAGAGTCGAAGGGTCGAGGAGTTGAGAGTCGAGAGTCAAGGGTCAAGAGTCGAGGGTCGAGGAGTCGAGGGGTCGGGGGTCGAAGACATTAGGGGTTGAAGTTGTGCCAAACCCTTCATCGGGCGAAGTCACCATAGAGTGGGGCGTAGGGTCGCATGGCCACGCGACCTCGCTGGTAACTATCAAATACAATTATAAAAATCTATACAAATCCAAATTCATGACATCTATCCTTCTACAGAACATCAGGCTCTTGAATCCGGAGCAGAAACTTGATCGTCGTGCAGATGTGTTGATTGTTGGGGGGAAGATTGCTGGTATTGGCGAGAATCTTGATGCTCCTGAAGGGGTTGATACTCGTGATGGTTCCTCCTGGGTTGCTGCTCCCGGATTCTATGATATGCACATCCATCTTCGTGAGCCGGGAGCAACGCACAAGGAGACGATTGAAACCGGCTGTGCCTCGGCTGCAAATGGCGGCTTTACCGGCCTTGCCTGTATGCCAAACACAAGTCCGGCTATTGACTCTGCAGAAGTTGTTCATTCAATCCTCTGGAAGTCTCAAAATCTCCCGGTCGATGTGAACGTTGTGGGAGCAACAACGGTCGGCAGGAAGGGGGAGACCCTTGCGCCAATGGGTGAGTTGTATGAGGCGGGGGTTCGGATGTTCAGCGATGACGGTGATTGCGTTCGTTCACCGGAGATGATGCGACGCGCTTTTGAGTATGCGTCGCAGTTCGAGGAGGCAGTTCTGAGTCAGCATTGTGAAGAGCATACAATGACGGTCGGTTTTGCTATGAACGAGGGGGCCGTTGCCACTCGGCTGGGAATGCCGGGCTATCCTGACATAGCTGAAGAACTGATTATAGAGCGGGACATCAGGCTTGCAGAATTCTGTGGTGATCGTCCCTATCACGTTTCGCACATGAGCACTGCCGGAGGAGTTGAATCAGTCCGAAGTGCCAAGGCGAGGGGCAAAACAAACATTACCTGCGAGGTCACTCCTCATCACTTTCTCCTGACTGATGAAGCTATCGAGAAGTACTGGTCAAACGCTAAGATGAATCCGCCTCTCAGAACAGAAGAGCATCGCCACGCATTGCTCGATGGCTTCCGTGACGGCACAATTGATGCTATTGCAACAGACCACGCGCCACACGCTTTGTCTGAAAAGGAAATTGAGTTTCCGAACGCACCAAACGGGATTATCGGCTTGGAAACTTCTCTCGGACTCTCCTATACGTATCTTGTCGATGCAGGTGTTGTTTCCCTTGAACGCCTGATTGAATTGATGGCAATCAATCCTCGCAAGATTCTTTCCCTTCCCATTCCATTCATAGAAGAAGGGGCTGATACCAACCTGACAATTTTTGCTCCCGAAGAAACCTGGAGAGTTGATACAACAAAGTTCCTCACGAAGTCACGTAACACACCATTCAACGGTTGGGAATTGAAGGGAAAACCGATTGGAGTTGTCAACAGAGGGGATGTTGTGTGGAGTGGGTTGTAGATAGAGGGCGAGGGTCAAAGAGCATCACAACACCCGAACCAAATCATGGCGGGTGACAATGCCGGTCACGATGCCGTAGTCTTCAACGAGGATTGCACGTGCATCGGTAAGAAGTTGGGTTGCATCGGAGACATCAGTGTTGTGTGATACGACCGGAAATCCCTTCTCCATAACTTCGCTGACCGGTTTCTCAAGTAAATCACGATCCTCTAACACACGTGCCATCAAACGATTGTCACGGAGTGAGCCGACCGATTTCTCCTCATCCATGACTGGTAACTGACTAAAGCCCTTTTTGTTCATCAATATCAAGCTATCCCGTACAGTCATTTCTGGAGAGGCCGCGATGATAGGGGATGCCTCGCCGTTTGCATGAGCCTTCATCTCAAGGATGACCTGCAATGTGATTTTATCTGTGTCGAGGAATCCTTTTTCCTGAAGCCATTCATCGGAGTGATGTTTTGTCAGATAACGCTCACCGGTATCACAGATAATCACGACCATTACATCTCCCTCTTTCAGTTCTTTAGCTTTCTGAGCGGCAACCACAACGTTCATGCCGCTCGATCCACCACAGAAAATCCCTTCTTCACGAGCCAGACGTCGGGCCATGGTGAATGCTTCTTCATCGGAGACATTCACTACTTCATCAACGTATTTGAACTGTAAGTTCCCTGGAATGCGTTCCTGTCCAACACCTTCAATAAGGTAGGGGAGCGCTTCTACCAGACGTCCGGTATCCTTGTATGTCTTCAACGAGGAACCGACTGGGTCTGCCGTAATAACCTTGATTTCAGAATTCTTTTCCCTCAGATACCGTGCATTCCCGGTGACAGTTCCTCCTGTTCCGAGGCCACAGATGAAGTGAGTGATCTTTCCATCAGTCTGCTCCCACATTTCCGGAGCAGTGCCATAGTAATGGGCATCCGGGTTTGCAGGATTATCGTATTGATCGAACATGATGGCGTTCGGAATTTCCGAGGCGAGTCGCTTGGCCGTGTTGTAGTAGTATTCGGGAGAGCTCGGTTTGGCGGCTGAGGAGACAATCAGGATGTCGGCTCCAAGTGCTTTCAGGTAACGGACACGTTCGACCGAGGCTTTGTCTGTCATCACAAAAAGACAACGATAGCCCTTTCTGATTGTGGCAAGACAGATGCCAATCCCTGTATTACCACTCGTAGGTTCAACGATCAGTCCTCCCGGCCTTATCTTCCCTTCCCGTTCGGCAGCTTCCAGCATTCGGATTCCGATGCGATCCTTAACCGATCCCCCCGGATTCTGCGATTCAAGCTTTGCCAGGACAAGCCCTTTCGTCTCTCCGATAACCCGGTTTAATTTGATAAGCGGTGTATTCCCGATCAGATCGGTTACAGATTCAACGTACTGCATGAAATTCTGTGTCGTGAAAAGTGATCTCTTGTCAAACGGCAGAAAAGTAGTGATTTTGTGGAACACAGATGGTACAGATAACGATCGGAGAAATACAGAGAGAATGTTCTTCACCAAGGCTATCTGTATAATACGTACAACGTCATATGCAGATAGTGATGGATAAATATCAATGCATATCATCTGTGTCATCAGAGTTCCAGGGTCTGTGTCATCAGTGTTCTAGCATCTGTGCCATCAGTATTCCAGCATCTGTGTTTATCAGTGTTCCATGATTCCCAAGACAGCACAGCTATTCGGCGATAAAGTCAGGGCTATACTCTTGGATTGGTTTGAGACTGAAGGCCGTTCCTTTCCATGGAGAAGGTCTGCGAGGCGGCACCAAGTTATTGAAAAGGGAAAGGTCATCCACGATCCCTATCTGATTCTGGTTTCTGAAGTCATGCTACAGCAAACCCAGACTTCACGTGTGGTTGAAAAGCTGCCGGAATTTCTTGAGCGATTTCCAACCGTAGAGGGGTTAGCAAAGGGGAGCAAAGCTGATCTTTTACGAGCGTGGCAGGGGATGGGGTATAATAATCGGGTGCTTCGGTTGAAGACTGCTGCCGAAATTGTTGTGAGAGACTATGGAGGGGAGTTCCCCGATGATCTGAAAAGCTTGCGTTCGTTGCCGGGAATAGGACGATATACAGCCAGCGCAATTCTCTGTTTTGCGTTTGGTCAGGATGTGCCGGTTGTCGACGTGAACGTCTCCCGTGTCCTTTCACGAATTTTCTTCAAGTGCTATAGTACTGAACAACGATTGCGCGAGGATGATCTTTATGATCTGGATGAGTATCTCTTACCACCGGGAGATGGCTATTGTTGGCATCAGGGCATAATGGATTTTGGGGCGGCAATCTGCAGGGCTCGATCTCCCTCTTGTACTCATTGTCCTCTCAACACGGTCTGCCTTTCAGCTCGATTCCCGGTTAACGCCTCTCTCTTTGATCCCGGGGCAACGCGAAAATCAGAGCCGTACTTCCGGGACAGACCACGACGAATATGGCGGGGTAAGATCATTGAACTCTTGCGTGATGCAACCGATGGTATGAGGGCACGCGATATCATCGACAAACTGGAAGTTGGGAGCCAGCCGTTCAGAGAAAAAGAGCGCTTTCATCTCCTGACGATTCTTTCAAGTCTTCGGAACGACGGTTTGATTGAAGTTAAAGGAATGATAAAGGAGGGAGAACTTGTGGAGCACGATCTTCTGCAATTGCCCGAATAAAAAGAGAGAGATACATCATTGACCTATCTCTCTCGATTGTGCTCAGCATCAGAATAATGCAAGTGATTAACGCCGAAGCCCGATTCGTAAACCCCTTCTTCCATCGTCCTCTCTATCACGGCCACGATCACCTTCGCGGTCACGATCACCTTCGCGGTCACGGCCACGATCACCTTCGCGGTCACGATCACCATTGTTACTGGTCAGCACATTCCATCTGACAAGTTGTCGATCGTTTAAGACGGATGCGATGTAGCGTTGAAGATTTTGCAGACAATCGCGAATTCCTTCACGGTAAGCAATGGTCAATCGTGCGACCTTTGCACGATATTCAGCTACACATTCTCCGTAGAGGGCACGTGCTCTCTCTGGCGTAATATCACGACTGATAACTGCTCTCTTGATGCGCACTACTTTTGCTTTGAATTCGGCATGTAGCTCACGACGTGCGGATTTATAACGCTTGGTGGTGTTCTCAACACATTCTTTGTATGCAGCAAAATAACGTCGAACTCTTATCCATTGACCATCTGTCAGATTAAGAGTACGAAGTATTGCCAGATACCTGCGTGCTACTACATTTGCCCGTGCTACAGGATTCGAGCGTTGAGCTTGATCCTTCCTTTTTTTGTCAGTCTTGCGGTCAGTTACTAATCCAGATTCTTCATAGCCCTCTATTCCCAAAGCAGTTGCTTCGGCAGCAATCTCAGAAAGGTATGCAGAGTCATCAATATTCTGCCTTTCACTTGGGAATTCTATACTATCCCCGTCGACTGATACCGGTGAATCATAACAGCCAGCCATGAATCCAATCAATAGGAGTAACACCAACCAAGATGTAGTCAGTTTGAGATACGACATAATTCTTCTCTGCTATGTGACTATATGGTTTCTCACGTAAAAACGCAACTTTTCTTTCACTTAATAAAGGTAAGATACAAAATATAAAGGCTAAGTTTTAACACTGAAATAACTACGGCAGTCTTTACACTAATAAGGCATGGTCTTATGGCTTGCTTCTCGTGTTTCTACTGAATCGCAACGAGGAGAATACCTGCAATTATGCCATCTTAGTTTCTCGAAATGTTCTATTGCCCTTTTTCTCAGTATCAAACCGTTTCATGAAGGCTTTGAAACTGAT
Organism: Chlorobiota bacterium; assembly: GCA_021296135.1. Classification (GTDB taxonomy): domain Bacteria; phylum Bacteroidota; class Ignavibacteria; order OLB7; family OLB7; genus JAGWAZ01. The sequence goes on from JAGWAZ010000063.1 coordinate 6,300, forward strand.
TCTTTGTCTCTTGGATTTAGGTTTCTGTGCCATTGAACTAACCTCCTTAACTATCTATAGTTGTACTACAAAAAAGAAGGTTTGTCAACTAAAATCGTAATTCCCAAATTTTTCTTGAGAGGCTATTTTACTCCCAATATCGTTCTTCATTCCATGGATTTGCCGAGTTACTGTAGCCATTCTGCTCCCAGAAGCCTGGCTTGTCCTTGGGCATGAACTCGAGGGACTCTATCCACTTTGCCCCTTTCCAGCCATACCGTTTGGGTGTGAAGATGCGCAAAGGACCTCCATGTTCGGTGGGAAGCGGCTCTCTATTGAGCGAGTGGGCGAACATTACATCTTCTTCAAGCATCCATGTAAGCGGGAGGTTTGTTCTATAGCCTCCATAGGCGTGTTGCATAACGTGTGTTGCATCAGGACTGACCAATCCTTGTATCTCTGTCCAGAAATCTTTGAAGAGAACGCCGGTCCAGTCATCATCAAACCGTGACCAGTGAGTAACGCAATGAAAGTCTGCCTTTAGGGTTGTTTGTGGCAGGGCCATAAACTCTTCCCAGTTCCATTTCTTCTCTTCAGAGACCAGTCCGTGGATATGCAGTCCCCAATGCTCTTTTTCAACGATCGGGGTCGGTCCATAGGTCATCACTGGGAACTTTTCCGTGTAAAGCTGTCCGGGAGGAAGCTTGGCAGTTCCGTACTGATTGCTTTCGGGAAGTTCTTTCGGTTTGTTCGTTAACATTGGTTCTCAACGAAAAAGGAAAAATTAAAAATACAAGATTGAGAACAAGCTTCATTAAAGCAAGGGGAACATTCATTCTGAATTGTTCAGAGCATTCCGCTTCGTTTTCTGATAAACCATTCAATGGCGAAGGCTGCCAAGGCAGCAAGAAGTATCCATAACGATTCCCGCATTGCCCATTCATCATCTACTTCCATTGAACGGGGAGCAAAGCTCTTATGGTTCTTGATATCATCAAGAAGCGATCCGATTTGATCGAATGTGTAGAACTTGCCTCCAGTCCGCTCAGCAAGTGACCGCAGAAATGCAACGTTCATAGAACTCTGAATATACTCTATTCCGATCTCCTCAACCACAAAGCGTCCGGCATCACTTCCAATCTCCTTCTCACCAACCTTGGCATTCCCTGAGAATCGATAGTCTCCCCTTGGAAGATTGCTTAGAATTCCTTCATAGCGACCAGAGCCTGCTAAGGAAAGAGTTAACTCCAAAGGTTCGGTGGAACCTTCAATTCTTACGGTGACCTCTGCGTTGTTTACAGGTTGATAGCTTTCATCATATACCTGTGCGAGAAAACGGACCGATTCACCGAGGCTATAGATTTTCTTGCTCGACTGAATTTTAACCTGTTGTTCTTCCTCACGTACACCGAGCCAGCGCATGGTGGCTTGCGTGAAATTATCGAGCACATCTATCTGCTCTCTTCCAAGCGCTTCTGCTTTCCCTTCCCCTATGAGATCCCAGCGCCATATACCATAGCCTGTCACCATTAAAGAGCGTGCTTTGCCGAGCCTGCGTGAGACGATAAGTGGCTCATCGAGACGTGAAGAGCCGATACGAGCTGTTGCGAGAACGTCAGATTCAGGTCGGGGAGTAAAGGTTGTTTCGCTTCTGAAGATAGGTGGCATTGCCGACCATGCAGTAGAATCGCTCAGGCGTGTTGCCGGATGTTCACGCCCGGTTGGTGTGATGTCGGTAAACACCTGGCTTTCATTTGCTCGCGCTCGTCCAATCTTTACCGGGAGTAGGGATTCAAGACGGGCCAACTTTTCATAGTCAACGTTTGCTCCCAGAACTGTCAGCAACGGCAGATTACGATTTCGTGTTGTCGTCGCAATCATGTCGACCGTTTCTATGCTACTCTCTTTTGTGGGGTAGTCAACCAGGACAACCGTTTCGGCATCTTTGAATGAAGCCCGGGAGAGACCCCCTTCCAGGAAACTCTTTCCATCTCTCTGTACGTACGTGGCAAGTTCGATCTCGGGATTCCGTGTCAGGCGTCGTTTCAGAAAGGAAAAATCCGGGTTGGGTGATCCTGAGATCATGACATAACGACGTTTGTTAGATCGAACCTTGACAAAAGATGACTGCGCATTGTTCCGTTGGGTTAACTCATCACTAAAGGCTTCTATGTTCGCAATCAATCGAACTGTCCCTTCGGTTTGTGGTGTCCAGGTAAACGTTGTGGAATACTCGTTGTTTCCCGGTAAAAGAATAATCTGTTCTCGAGCCACCACTCCGTTATCATCGCGTAGCACAAGTTCTGCAGGGCGCTGATCGTAGCCAAAGGAACGAACTCGAACCTGCACCGGCTGTTCCGTATTGATGTAGGCAATTTCGTTTGTGAACAACTGGTCGAGACTAAGGTCGCGTGGCTCAACCGAATCGCCGAGACCAACAGCGAAGACCGGAACTCCGAGACGCTCAGCATCGAAACTGGGATTTGGTCCGGAGTTGTAGCGACCATCGGTAAAAAGAACGATCCCTCCAATGTTTCGTCGGCGAATTGAATCGGAGAGAAGATCAAAAGGAGGTGAAAGATTCGTCTCGATTCCCTTTGCCCTGGCCACAGAATCGAGAGCTGAAGGAAGAAACGATCGCGCTGAGTCTGAGAATTCGAGCAGGAGAAGTTGGTTCCGAAAGCCAGAATTGAAGAGCAATGTCATGCCCTCTTTCCCTTCGGCAATTCGTGAAGTGTCGGTACCACTCAGTCCCATACTCTCCGAATTATCCAGTCCTGCAACGATAACCGGATCTTCTGTCTTGATGGCGGTCGATGAGATCAGCAACTCAAATAATGTGAGGAGAAGGAGCGTAATTCCAGAAGTACGAAGCAGAATAAGTCCCCAACGTCGGGAGGAGGAGACGGGTGGAATTGTCGTTTTGTACGACCACCACGCAAAAGAAAAGCCAGCGATGATAATGATTACCGCCAGCCAGACCGGCATTGAAAATCCAACGGATATATCGTTCACGTATTCTGCAGGTGGGTTGATCTCAGCTATATTCTTCTGGTGCTCACCAATGAGTTATCTCGGCGCACTTCCAAGGGACGTAATATACAAGATCGTTATGATGTTCAAACTCCATTTTGAGCTATCAGCTCTTAACCCTTCGACCCTCGACTCCCGCCTCCTCGACCCCCACCCTTAGACTCCCGCCTCATCGACCCCCACCCTTAGATTCCCGCCTTATTGACCCTCGACCCTCTTTTACCCCTTCTTTTGTGTTCCCTTGTTTGCATAGTGATAGTGTAAGCTTGTATCCGTATCTTTCTCTGAATTGTTATATTGATATTCATAATATAATGTATCGCGTCCATTTCAAATAATCGAACTTCAATGAAACGACACAGACTTCTTGCTTCCGTACTCCTTATCATCGGTTTTCTATTGCCTGGTTACACCCTTTCCGCACAAGGTCTTTTTAAGAGTTATCGCTCACAAGATCACGTGGATTTCGCCACACAAGAAGCAAAAGATTCTATTGGCCCTGATGCGTTCCTTGTCGGTATTGCGACGTTGGGTGAAATCGACTTGAACGAGATCGGTTTTAACGACACGGTTCCAGGTTTTAGCAGAGACGATGGTACATCAACGGTTTGGGCCTATCTTTTTATGACTCCATCCGGGGATCACAATATTGGCGTCGCGGTTGTTGAGTTTCTAATAGGCGGTCCTCGGGCCTTGGCCCCGCTTGACGACATCGACATGTTCGTTCAGGAGCCAGATTCACTCGATCTCACTGGCGCACATTCCGGCAGTAATGCCTTTGCTGACCAATTACGGTCGAACCCGACGTTTATCAATTACCACGATGACTACGATAATGCAATACCCGACACCGTTGTTCTTGTATGGTTTCCCAGGGGCGTTAATGAGCTTCCTACTGCCGGTTTCCCGGATGACAAGCCGATCTGGGCTATTTATTACGGAGGCGAAGAATTGTCTGATTCGTCGATGGCCTGTTTTGTCTCATCAGGTAATGGTATGGACACCTGTATCCGTGGAGTCTCTATAAGCGTCCCGATGAATGAAACTCATGCCAACAACCTTTCTCTTTCTATCCGGCCAAATCCCTTCACCACACAGGATGAAGTGGTGGTACAAATCCGTACAGTCAACGGGACAGAACCGGAGCGTATCGGACTTTACGACGTGAAAGGAAGGGAAGTTCGTGATCTCAGTTCGTTGATAGAAATCGAAGGAAATAGCGAGTATACGGTTGCAGTCAACGTGTCGGATATTCCTTCAGGACCCTATTTCTGTCGAGTTGTTTCGGGTGAAAGCCTCCACACAATTCCGTTGATCGTCGAATGATTTGTGACTTCCTGTTGCAACCTATGCAACGGTTTCACACAGGCGAAAGTTCGGGTGAATTACTTCGGGTGCGTATATTCTTCTCCCGATACCGGTGCGCTGTCCAAATCGGGCGGCGCGCGCTGTTTTTACCGGCACACTCCCAGGGTCTGTCTTTTCTGACAGGTTATCCGCCAGAGGCGGATGTTCAGCACATCGCCACACAAGTCAACGGTTTTGCTGCATGGCCGATTCAGATATTACACAACAGAAAAGCAAGACATTGCCGAGAGGAACCAGAACCAAAGGAGCAAGCTCGAATGGTTCCGGCAAAAAGACCGGTCGGTCTGCAAAAAGAAAGGCCAAAAGTTCATGGGATCGTGAACGGGTTCTGAAAGACTATACGGTTGCATGCCAGAGCCGTGAGGCAAGTCTGTTGGGACGGAGGGAAGTTCTTACAGGTAAGGCCAAGTTTGGCATCTTTGGTGATGGCAAAGAGGTTGCACAGGTTGCTATGGCGCACGCCTTCAAACCGGGGGATACACGATCAGGCTATTATCGTGATCAGACCCTGATGTTTGCTCTTGGAATCTCCAACGTTCGGGAATTCTTTGCACAGCTTTATGCAGACACCAACGTCGAGGCCGATCCATCCTCTGCAGGTCGTCAGATGAACAGTCACTTCGCCAATCGACAGCTTAACCCTGATGGTTCCTGGCGAAGTCAGACCGATACGTACAACACTTCCGCCGATGTCTCTCCGACAGGTTCACAGATGCCACGTCTGGTCGGTCTTGCCTATGCTTCTCGCCTCTATCGAGAGCTTGACAAGTTGAAAGAGTGGGAGGATTACGGAAAGTTTTCTGATAATGGGAATGAGGTAGCCTTCGGTACAATAGGCAATGCAAGCGTTGCCGAGGGAATGTTCTTTGAGGCAGTCAATGCGATTGGCGTGCTTAAGTCCCCGGCAGTCATTTCAGTCTGGGACGACGGTTACGGTATCTCCGTCCCGAATGAATTCCAAGTGATCAAAGGGTCTGTCTCAAAGGTCCTTTCCGGTTTTCAGCGAAAGAAGGGAGACGATACTGGCTATGATGTATATGTCGTGAAAGGGTGGGACTACCCAGCCCTTGTCGAGACATACCGGAAGGCGACTGAGAGAGCACGGAAGGAGCATGTGCCAGCGTTGGTTCATGTGGTTGAGGTGACACAACCTCAGGGACATTCTACCTCAGGCAGCCATGAGCGTTACAAGAGCGAAGAGCGGTTGCAGTGGGAGATAGATTTCGATCCGATAACCCGGATGCGGAACTGGATGATTGAAGAAAAGATTGCTACCACTGAGGAGCTTGACAAAATTGACGGCGAAGCCGTTGAGTATGCACGGGCTGAGCAGGAGGCAGCATGGGAAGAGTATCTCAAGCCAATCATGGCTGAGGTCGATCAAGTCCTTGCGATTGTTGATCGAATGGCCGGGCCTTCTTCCGCTTCTGATGAGTTAAAGCGTATCGCAAATGAACTTCGCAACGCACGTGGCCCTATCTACCGGCTTGATGCGATGAAGACCATTCATCGGGCATTGATAGCAACTCGCAACGATGCTGAGTCAGTCCGTCAACCACTGATCAAATTCAAGAATGACTACCAGAAAATAAACCAGGAACGTTTCAGTAGTTATCTCTATAGTCAGTCAAGTCAGTCAGCATTGCTTGTCGAGGAGATCAAGCCTGAATACGATGAGAAACCGGAACGTCTGAAGGGGTTTGAGATTCTCAACCACTGTTTCGACGCAGCGTTGAAGCATGATCCATGTATTATTGCCTTCGGAGAGGATGTCGGTCAGCTTGGCGACGTTGATCAGGGCTTTGCCGGTTTGCAGGCCAAACATGGTGAGTTGCGTGTTAATGATACAGGCATCCGCGAATTGACAATTCTTGGTCAAGCCATTGGCATGGCGATGCGGGGTTTGAGACCGATTGCAGAAATCCAGTATCTCGATTATCTGCTCTATGCATTGCAGATCATGTCGGATGATCTGGCGACTCTCCAGTATCGTACGCTGGGTGGACAGAAAGCCCCGGCTATTATTCGAACACGAGGACATCGCCTCGAAGGCATCTGGCATTCGGGATCGCCAATGGCCGGAATTATCAACCTGGTCCGTGGAATGCATGTTCTTGTTCCGCGGAACATGACGCAGGCGGCCGGATTCTATAACACGCTCTTCAAGAGTGATGAGCCTGCGCTGCTCGTTGAGGTTTTAAGTGGATATCGATTCCGGGAACCACTTCCGAGAAACATCAATACCCTGACAGTTCCCCTTGGGGTTCCCGAAGTTATCCGTGAGGGGAACGACGTGACGGTTGTTACGTATGGAGCATGTTGCCGATTTGCGTTGGAGGCTGCTGATCGACTCAATAATCTTGGCATTGAGGTGGAAGTTGTTGATGTCCAGTCGTTGCTTCCGTTCGACCGGCGTGAGCGTATTCTGGAGTCGCTGAAGAAGACCAACCGGATCCTGTTCCTTGATGAGGACGTCCCGGGAGGGACAACCGCCTACATGATGCAGAAGGTGATTGAAAAGCAGGGGGGATGGCGTTGGCTCGACTCCGATCCGAAGACTCTCTCGGCACAGGAACACCGGCCAGCATATGGTTCCGATGGCAGTTACTGGTCAAAACCTTTTACCGAACAGGTCTTCGAGGCGGTCTACGACATCATGCACGAAGCAGACCCGAAGCGTTTTCCGATGTTTTATCGATAACCCCATAGATAGTTGTGCTCTTTTGCCAGCAACTCACATTTTTGCTCCATAACGCATTCATATTCAACGTTAACCACCGTACTGGCAGACAACTATGGCAGGAAAATCTGAGCTTAGAAAACAGATAGGGGGTAGTTCCGCTTTAATCTACACGCATCGAATGCTCAGGTGACTCTCACAAACAAGGGATATCAGTCGAAGGATGGAGCGTTGAACGGCATAGAGTCGATACAATCCGGATTCTTGATTTCAAAGAAGGCAACATTGGTTCAAACCATGTTGCCTGTGTTGTATCGACGACTTTTCCCGTTAGGAACGCAAGTGTAGTGTAGTCCCGGCTCACAAGCAACTCCGTGCTGGAACCCTCAATGCGGTTGTATGGTCAGTCGCGCAACATAAAGGAGTTCAGCGGGAGGATATCATCCAAACTCTTTGATCTGTTCAATACGAATTGAAATATTGCAATTTGGGATAACGTAA
>JAGWAZ010000064.1:0-13551 GCA_021296135.1 Chlorobiota bacterium
TCTTCCGCCTTCAGGCCGATTTTCCGTTGCCTTATGACTCCTCCAGCAACCGTTGCACTTCAGAGTTGAATTCGGGTTTAGATAACATTCTTAATGTTCCATCATCGCCGCATGGAATAAGATCGATTCTTTTTGGAATAGAGGAGTATCAAGAATGAAGAAGTGATGAAATCGGAAAAGTTCTCTCATCATTCTTCATAATCATTATTATGTATCGATGCCAGAGAAAGAGTGCGATGAAACAACAATCGATTTTGTTAACCCTTTTTGCCGTGCCTCTTTTTACTGTTGTGGAAGGCTGTATTGGCACCGACTACATTCAGGATCCCCCTTCAACTTTTGAGCCACGTATTGAAATCACAGGGGATGCACAGGCCCTCCGCGTAGGAGAAACACTCAGTTTACGTGCAAGCTACTACGATGAATCGGGTGAAGAGGCCTCCGCAATCTTTACGTGGATAAGTTCAGATCCGGCGATCGCTTCGCTCGATGAGACCGGTCTGGTAACTGCTCACCAACCCGGTCAGGTTATGATCAATGCCTCGGTCTTTGATCTTTCGAGCGACCCATTTCTTCTGACAGTTGTTGAGGATATGAACTCAGTTGCTCAGGTCACGATTACTCCAGAGACCGTTACTATGCGTCCTGGTGATTCGGTCGTTCTCTCGGCAGTGGCAACCTCGATAGGTGGAGATGTAGTTACGCCAACAAGGTTGACCTGGTTATCGTCGGATGAAGGGGTTGCGACGGTCGATCAACTTGGCCTTGTTCACGCGATTAGTGCCGGAACCGTTGACATCGTAGCGGAGGCCGATGGAGTCAGTAGTAATCCTGTAACCATTCAGGTAGAGCCGGAGCAATTAACTCGGATGGGAACCTTCCAGAAAAATCCGGGGACGTCATATCAGGTTGAGGGGAGTGCACTGCTTGAAGAGAATGGAAGTGGGGGTATAAGACTACGATTTGGCGACGATTTCTCCTGCAGTCGTGGGCCGAAACTCCACGTTTATCTCTCGAAGAGCAATCGGATTGGCGGCAATAGCAGAGACCTCGGTCCTCTGCAGAGCACTTCCGGTGCTCAATCATATGATATCCCTTCCGGGATTGCTATCGATGAGTTTAGGTATATCCTCATTCACTGTGTACCATTCAATGTTACGTTTGGCTTTGCTGAGCTTACCAAATAATTCAGACTATCATGCGCATTATCTCTTCTGGCCTTATTGTTCTGTGTGCCCTCGTTATTGAATGCCAGAACCTCGCTGCTCAAGGCTGGCCACAGGAAAAAGGGAGTGGTTATTACAAGCTTGGCCTTAACGTTGTCCGATCTGATATGTTCTATGAAAGTGATGGACAACGGACTTCCATACCAACTCTGAGCAATTATACAGTGAGCCTCTACGGTGAACAGGGTATCACTGATCGCATCACAGGTATCCTCTACCTTCCTTTTCTCAAGCGTATTACTCTGAATCGTCAGGTTGGTGAACCGAGCGGATTTGTCTTCTTCGAGGGAGATGAGGCAACTGGAATTGCTGATGCTGACGTCGGTGTTCGCGTTGGCCTGTTGCAAACAGGAGGGACTGTTGTAACCGCAGGACTGAAACTTGGGCTCCCGCTTGGAAGTGATGATCAGGAGTACGGTCTCTATACTGGCGATGGCGAGTTCAACCAGATCATTACTGCTGGGGTTGGATATTCATTCTATCCTGTTCCTGCATATAGTTCTGCCTATGTTGGTCTGAACAATCGGAGCAATGGTTACTCGGAAGAGTTTCTGTATGGCCTTGAGATTGGGTATACGTTTGGCGAAAGGGTAAACGTAATTGGCAGGTTGACAGGACTTAACTCGCTAAAGAACGGCAATCCGGATGTCACTGGAGGAATGGAAGGATCCTCAGCAAATAATCAAAGCTACTTGGTCTATGGTCTCGAGGGTGCGTGGCAGATAACCGGGACTTTTGGTGTTTCAGTGGGAGTTTCTTCCGCATTCTTCGGCAGGAACGCACTGTCAGCCCCCGCATTTTCGCTGGGATTGTTTTTGAAGATATAGGAGCCAGGAGACAAGGTTACCGGAACTTCTTCGGGATATTCACCAACTGTTCCGTTGGGTCCCAATCCTCAGGTTCAATTGCCGGCCAGACCCAACCACCTCCATTCTCAAGCCAGATAGAGCGTCGCCTTCTGATCTCCTCCAGCGATGTGTCCTGTACTCCCCACTGTACGCCACAACAGGAGCAGTCCTCGTCGATAATCGCATCGCCAAAGTCGTCCCAGATAGGGATGTCACTTATGTAGCCACAAACGCGGCAAATCTCTCGTTCATTCATAACAGTACATGGGATTATAGTCTATAGACACTCGACACGCTCTGAGTTCTTACCTCATCACATAACGAAACAGTCCCCCTTCCTTGTGAAAAGTCGAGAGTCGAAGAGTCAGAGGGTCGGGGAGTCGAGGGGTCAGGAGTTCACAGCTAAAGCTGATAGCTGAAAGCAGTTTCCATGAATGGTTCAACTCTAAGATCTTACATCGTTGATCGATGTTCTGAAATCAAAAAAATAGAAGCTGATATATGAGTCGGGGGTCGTTTTTCTGCTATCGACTCGGCTGTCATTCTAGTTCATAGGATAGGAGTAGAGAGTGGAAACAGCAACAGTCCTGAGGTCTGAAATCCGATGTTTGTCGAGTGCTCATCTCTCAAGGCTCACTGCTCAACGCTTCCGCCCTTACCCTGTTCCGAGACCGATGTCGACGTATCCCTGCTCTTCCCATCCCGAATTCTTTCAAGGGCCCTCTGTGTGCTGTCGAACATCGCTCTGAGTCCGTCTGGATCTTCTTTCGCTAATTCTTTAATCCTCTGTTCAACGTCATGAACACTGCTGTAGTCTGTTCGGTCGAACAAGGTATCGAGCAGGTTGTTCATAACCCCTGTATCATCCCTCTGTTCCTGTTCTGCAATCAGAATCTCAGCGTAGAGCCTTGCCAGCTCTGTGCGTTCGTTCTCGGATAGTTGCTGACTACATCCTGAAAGTGAAATCAGAAAGGCTACGAAAGCGATAATTGTTGCAACAAATACTTTTTTTGTTTGAAAGAGATCAACCATAAAGAGCCGTGCAAACCCGGCTGCGCATAAGAAGCGAATGAAGTTGCGTATGTTTTTCATTGCTCGTTCTCGATGGTAGTGGGATCTTCGTTTTTTGTCCTCTCTTTCCTGCGGATATATAGTCGCATTGGACTCTCTGGATTCATCGTTGTATAAACATCGAGGGTATAGGGTTGAGAGTCGCTCATTCTTTTTGTTGATAGCCCGATGTATATCTCTCCATCTTTCTCTGTTCTGACAAAACTTTTCTGTATCGTGGCAAGAATACATCCACAACTCGGTTCTACACGATCGATAACAACAAGACTATCCGAAGTGTTCCTGACATAGAGCCTAAACGTGATATATTCTGCGGTGTCGACAACTTCGTATTCGTAGAAACTCAGAGAGAGGGGAGAGGTTCTGCTGAGAGAATCTTCGGGAGTTTGAAGAGAATCGTTGATGGTGCGATTCTCCTCTTTCGTCTGCGACTTGGCCTGAGTAGCCATTACCAAACCGAGCATCAGAATTATTAAAAATACTCCATACTTTTTCATGTCTTTTGCCTTCTCCAATGAGCTCTCAGCTAACATCTGACTTTCTTCTCTCTGCTTACTGCCATGGCTACTTCCCGATGGCCGAAAGCAGACAGGGACCTATCGGTTGGTATGAACCTTTTGAGCGAGCAATTCTTGAGTTCGACAATCTTAAAATCTCGCGTTCCCTCGCAAAAGTAGTAGGCTCAGACAAATTTGCCCTTACGATTGATCGAGCTTTTTCTCGTGTGGTGCATCATTGCGCCACAACCCGTGATGAAACATGGATATCACCGGAGATTGAGGCAGCCTACGCTGAGTTGCATCATATCGGATTTGCTCACAGTCTTGAGGTTTGGCAAGACCAAGAACTTGTAGGTGGTCTCTACGGAGTCTCCATCAATGGCGCCTTCTTCGGAGAATCGATGTTTCATTGCCGTCGTGACGCTTCAAAAGCAGCTCTGGTTTATCTGGTTGAGCATCTAAAATCCCGTGGATTCCTTCTTCTTGATTGTCAATATATTAACTCCCATATGGAGTCCCTTGGAGCATCGGTGATTTCGCGAGAAGCCTATCAGGAGCGCCTTGCCCAAGCTTTGGCAGCCTCTGTGAGTTTTCTTGACTCCTCTCCAAGACTCCATTTTGATTCTCAACAATCGCGTTAAAGACCGAACGTCTTTGCCGCTGAAAACGACACTTCAGTTGCACAACAGGCGTGTAACTGGCGATGGAAGATTGAGGCCAAGGCCATCAATGGCCTGATTGCATCGAGAGTAATCTTGTGACCCCGGCGTAAACGCCGGGGCTACCCATAACCCAGCTGTTTACGTATAGCCAGCCGTTTACGTATAGCCCGGCCGTTTACGGCTGGGGGGATTGTGATTGCATCGACCCTTCAACCCCGAGGTAAACCTCGGGGCTACCCATAACCCTGCTGAGTGCCTCAGAGATTGGCGAAGGCGCCATCTACAAATTGAAATCTCCCACTATTTTCATGGAGTGTGCGTAAGTCCTATCTATATTTTTATTTTGCATATCAATGCTTGACGGTAAGCCAATTGTTGCACGTGCTACTCCACCGGGAGAGGGGGCAATTGCGATCGTTCGTATGAGCGGATCGGATCTCTTTTCGATAGCAGATTCCTGCTTCAAGCCGGCAAACGGATCCCTTTTCTCCGATTCCTCCGAGCGGACACTGATCTACGGTCAGTTTTATGACGATAATCGACTCGTCGACAGATGTCTTGCAGTCCGCTTTATAGCTCCGGCTTCGTTCTCTGGTGAAGATATGGTTGAGTTCCATGTTCATGGAAATCCTCTCATTGTTGATGCCGTAACTCGCACTTGTCTTCGTCACGGTTGCCGTCTTGCCGAGCCAGGTGAGTTCAGCCGTCGAGCGTTTGTCAATGGTAAAATGGATCTTGCTCAAGCCGAGGGGCTTTCCGAAGTTATCCGAGCAGAATCAGAGTCGATGTTGGATCTTGCCCAACGTCAACTCGGAGGCGAGCTTTCCCGTCGTTTCAACAACTATCGTCGGCAACTCGTTGATGTTCTTGCTCTTCTCGAACTCGAGCTCGATTTTGTCCAGGAAGGATATCAATTGCTCGATCTTGACGACCTCCAAGTAACCCTGAAGCAGCTATCGGATGAAGCAGACGCATTGCTTGATACATATCGTTCCGCGGACCATTTGCGTCGTGGTCCTCGCATTCTTTTGCTTGGAAAAGCAAATGCCGGGAAATCGAGCCTTTTCAACGCTTTTCTTGGATATTCGCGTGCTCTTGTGAGCGATACTCCGGGTACAACCCGAGATTACCTTGGAGAACGGATCCTTTTCAACGGTGTGATTCTTCATTTTCTTGATTCAGCCGGCTTGCGAGAAACAACAGACAGGTTGGAAGCCCAGGGGGTCGGATTAGCTCAACGGCTTGTCCCCCTGGTTGATAAAGTCTTGTACCTAATCGATAGTTCTCTTCCTTCCTCTCACATAGAGTCGGAGTTATCTTCTGTACAGGCCTTGAGTTCGGAATATCCTGCTGTTTCTTTTATTCCTTTGTTCTCGAAGAGCGACCTCTCAAAGGGCGTCGGCGACAGGTTTTCCTGTTCGATTCATGATCGTGACTCTGTCATTGCTGTGCTCGATAAACTCGTTCAGGAATACTCTGTTTCGCTGAGTTCCCAACTTGCTTTGTTGTCGGAACGTCAATTGGCTCTTCTCCGTTCGATGAAAGAGAGCCTCAATGCAATAACCATATGTTCGGATTTGTCAACGGAATTTCTTTCGTCCGATCTTCGTACTCTTCTTCAACCACTTTCGGAATTGACCGGTGATCTCACCAACGAAGACATTCTCGATGCCCTCTTTTCTGGATTTTGCATTGGGAAGTGATGGACATCTACGGCTAAACAACCTTGTGTTTCACGTGGAACGTGGTTTTCTACAACAAAGGAATAGACGATATTTTAGCGGAAGATCGAAACGATGAACGCAATAGCTTCACATAGTGCAGACTACAACGTCATTGTGGTTGGTGGAGGGCATGCAGGTATTGAGGCTGCATCTGCTTCGGCCCGCATTGGGTGCAAAACGGCTCTCATAACGCTTGAGATTGGAACAATTGGCCGGCTCTCGTGCAATCCGGCTATTGGTGGAATCGCCAAAGGGCAGCTTGTCTGTGAGATAGATGCCCTCGGTGGAGAAATGGCGAAATTAGCCGATAAGTCCGGAATTCAATTCAAAACCCTAGGAACGAAAAAGGGGCCGGCCATGTGGTCGCCTCGATCGCAAAACGACAAAGACCTCTACCCGCAGTTTGCTCAGGAGCGATTGAGAGAGATCAAAGGATTGGATCTTATCGAATCGACTGTGCAGGATGTCTACGTAGAGGAAGGGAGAATCGTGGGAGTCCTTTTAGCTGATGGAAAGAAATTGACCTGTAATGCGGTTGTCCTCTGTGCCGGTACGTTTCTCTGTGGTAGAATGCATACCGGAGAAGTTCAAACAGTCGGGGGAAGAATTGCAGAGAAGTCTGCCGAGGGGTTGAGCGGTTCGTTGCGTGATGTCGGCTTCGAGACTGGTCGGTTAAAGACAGGAACACCACCTCGTCTCCATGCTGACTCAATAGACTTCACAATCTGTACGGTAGATGAAGGTGATCCCGAGCCACGCCCTTTTTCACGATCAACATACAGAGTTGAGAATAAGATCAACTGTTTTACAACCTGGACAAATCCGGAAACTCATGCAATCCTTCAGACCGGCTTTGGTCGTTCGCCAATGTTCTCTGGACGCATCAGTGGCACTGGACCTCGATACTGTCCATCTATTGAGGATAAAGTCTTCCGGTTTGCCGACAAGGAAGGGCATATGCTTTTCCTTGAACCAGAGGGTTTGAGTACGGATTCTATCTATGTCAATGGTTTTTCTACGTCTCTTCCCGAGCAGATACAGTTGGGGGCATTGCGGACTGTTCCGGGGTTAGAACGTTGCCAGATGCTCAGACAAGGATATGCTGTTGAGTACGATTACTTCCCGCCACATCAGCTTCTTCCCTCCCTTGAAAGTCGTCGTGTGAAGGGGCTATTTATGGCGGGACAAATCAATGGGACTTCCGGGTACGAAGAGGCGGCGGCCCAGGGATTGATGGCCGGTATCAACGCAGTCCTCTCGATAAACCGGGGGGAGCCGTTCGTTCTCGATCGATCCCAGGCCTACATCGGCGTTCTCATTGACGATCTTGCGATGCTCAGCACCACAGAACCCTATCGCATGTTCACATCGCGAGCCGAGTATCGACTCCTTCTGAGGCGGGACAATGCCGATGTGCGGTTAACGGAGTTCGGCGAACGTCTTGGGCTTGTGGGTTCGGAACAAGCCAGTATCGTGCGGACAAAACGAGAACTGATGCGCGAGGGAGAAATCCTACTGCGCAAACTGAACGCGCGAGCAAAAGGCAAAGACGGAAATGTAGCCGAGGATAAAGCATGGAATCTGCTCAAACGACCGGGAATTGCCCTTGAAGACCTCGAGTATCGGGGTGAAGATTCTATTCCAGGGTATTTGAGGAGTAATTCCGAGGTGATAGAGCAATTGGAAATTGGTTCTCGCTACGAAGGATATATTGACCGACAGATCAAGGAGATCGATCAATTTAAGCGTCAAGAGGAAAAACTGATACCAAATGGGCTAAATTATTGGTCAATAAAGTCTCTTTCGTCTGAAGGAAGGGAGAAATTGACGAAGTTCAGGCCGCGATCTCTTGGCCAGGCATCCCGGATCAGCGGAGTGAGTCGTTCCGATCTTTCTATCCTGATGCTTTACCTTCGTTAATTGCAATCATATTTCATACCCTACTCTGTTTTTTTTGACACCCTTTTACTCACTTCGCTAATGAAGTGGGTGGTCGTTTCACGTGAAACATATTCGATTCTTACTACATGAGAAGAGGAGAAGATAGCAACAGCATTATGGTTGTGGGGGGAAACGGGCTCCTCGGTTCTGCGATGGTCAGCGTCATTAGCCAGGAGACAGACTGGAATGTGATTGTCTCTACAAGGACATACTTAGCCGATAAGTCGGGCTATGAGCGTTGGGATTCCGGTTCAAGGCAGGAATGGAAGGACAAAATCCTGACCAAAAGATGGAAACCAGACGTGATTGTAAACGCGGCTGCCATGACAAATGTAGATATGTGCGAGGTCGAGAGGGAAGAGGCGTGGAAAACCAACGTTGATCTGGTCGAAATTGTCGCTGAAATGGCAAGAAAGGTCAATGCAAGGCTTATTCAGATATCGACAGATTATGTTTTTGACGGGGCTACTGGACCGTACACTGAAACTGATCGACCAAGGCCTGTGAACTACTACGGTAAAACAAAGCTAGCTGCTGAGAATGCCTGTTTGAGCAGTGGAGTCGATACAACAATCATCCGGACGATGTGGTTGTATGGGACGAGGGTGAAGGAGAAACGAACGTTTGTTGATTGGGTAAAAGAAAGTTTATCGAGCGACAAAGAAGTTTCTGTTGTAGATGATGAGATCGGAAACCCGACGTTTACAGAAGACGTTGCCTACGCAACAGTGAAAGTTATCGAGAAGAACATCGGTGGAATTCTCAATATAGCAGGGCCTGATAGAATCTCACGCTGGGATTGGGCTGAGAAAATTCGCTCGGAATTTGAATTACGGGGAAAGGGTAGAATGCGTAAAATTGGGACAAAAGATCTGAAAAGGGCTGCTACACGTCCATTGAATTCGGGATTGGTGACAACAAAAGCTGCATCGCTGTTGGAATTCAAGCCTATGAGTGTTGTAAAAGGGCTGCAAATGCAACGCATTACCGAAGAGCGAGAAACTCGCTGAAACCATGGGGAGTCGAAGAAAGTGTAATGAGGGTCACGGTACTTGGAAGTGGGACATCTTCAGGTGTTCCTACAATCGGATGTGAGTGTGAGACGTGTCGATCTTCAGATCCAAGGGATAGAAGGTTGAGACCATCTGTGCTTGTAGAAACGAACGAAACAAGCATCATCATCGATACGTCGAGCGATTTCAGGGAACAATGTCTTCGTTTTGGGATAGACAGGCTCGACGGGGTCATCTACACACATCATCATTTCGATCACATAGCAGGATTTGATGATTTACGAGCGTTTAACTTCGTTTCAAAAAACTCGGTCCCGATTTACCTGATGAATGAGACGTTTGCACACTTGAGCCGAATCTTTGAATATGCTTTCGACCCCAAAAAACGGAAAGAAAGTAGCGCTCCGGTTGTAAAACCTATACTTATCGACGATAAATCATTTAGCATAGGGGGCGTCGAATGCACACCCATCCCCTTACGCCATGGGTCGATGAGAGTGAATGGATACAGAATCGGTGGCTTTGCCTACTGCACAGACTGCAATGAGATAACAGAGGAAGGGTACAGGAGATTGGAAGGAATCGAATACATCATTCTCGATGGACTTCGATATCGACCTCATCCAACACATATGACAATTGAAAAGGCAATTGATACGGCGAGGAAAATTGGTGCAAAACAGACGTGGCTAACGCATATTGCTCATGATGTGCAACATAGGCTGGTAGAAAAAGATCTACCTCACGGTATCAATCTTGCCTATGACGGGTTAGTTATTAATGCCAGGAGTTCGAGGGAATAATTTTGACTTGACTTTGCCAGTGGAAAACCTTATAATTGTATGATTGTATAGAATGGGAAATTTTGGGGTCATGCTTTGAACCATGAAACGTTTACTACTATTCTCGCTTGCCGGATTAATGACTGCAGGACTGAGCACTCTCTTTGGGGTCGGGAATGTTTTTCGCTCGGTAAAGGCTGAGTCGCAGGGTAAAGAGATCAGGATCGAGTGGAAGACGAATAGCGAAAGCGGGTTTCACACGTTTGAGATAGAACGACGGAGCAACGAAGTTCCACGGTATCGACGTATTGGAAGTGTTGCAGCCAAGGGAGGAAGCGAGAGCTACACGTTTGTTGACAACGGAGCCTTCTTCCGCACAAATGCAGAGAAAGAGTTTACCTACAGAGTGAAAGCTGTCGGTTCCAGTAGTCTGGAACAATACTCACCCCCGGTAACAGTGTCGCATAAAGTAGTATCGAGCGTCAAACGTTCTTGGGGAATGATTAAAGAGCTGTTCCGGTAAGAGGTTAAACAAGCTTAGTAAGAGAAATGACCTGTATAACGATCGAGTTGTACAGGCCATTTCCTTTTTGTCTGTTCTCGGAGAGAACTCAGAGAAGAAGCCAGACGCAAAAGCAACAAAAAGGGGAGCCCCAACCTTTATACCGAGTTGCTTCCCACCGATAGAGAATGCCATTCCAAATCTTGACAAGACTGTTTACCGTAGCTGCTATAAGTATTGCGGCAGTCGCTACACTCAAGGAGATTCCACCAAGACTCATGCGGGATACAGAGAGGGTGATAGCATCAACATCTGTAATACCGGGAGCTCCAGCGAGAAGACTGTGTCGCAAACAGTGGAGCAGACCTTCAATACCTAATATAGAGCCTCCCGGCATGGACCCCTCTCGATGAATCGAAATGCACGGACGTTATCCTGATTTGACCAATGGGCAATCTCTATCCCATCCTTCGATACCAGGCTATCAACCGAACGTCGCTGCGCGACTACCCCGAACGTTCGTCTACCTGTAGCCCCGGCGTTTAGGCCGGGTTCAGCAGAGTACTCTCGATGCAATCAGGCCATTTATGGCCTTGCCCTCGAGAGTCGAGGGTCTTTAGATCGAACATCGTTAATCATACGATCGTTAATCGACATTCTGACATCATACGATCGTTAATCGAGGTTCTGAAATCGAAGAGTCGAGAGTCTGTTCCATCAGTGTTTATCAGTGTTCTATTTTAGCATCAGTGTTTATCAGTGTATCGTCCCAGCCGTAAACCGCTGGGCTATCTTCTACTCCGCCAGGGAGTGGCAACCTGTCGGTAGCCTTGTGCCGACAACCTCTCCTGGCCCTCAAGCATCGATGCCGTCCCACCTTCTAACTCAAGCAACTTTTGTTTCCGCCAGAGTCCTCCAGCATACCCGGTGAGCGAACCATCGGCGCCAATTACGCGATGGCATGGGACAATAATCGCAATCCGATTCTCTCCGTTGGCACGGGCGACGGCACGAACTGACTTGGGATTTCCAATCTCGTTCGCAATCTCTCCATAGCTTCGTGTCTCTCCATAAGGTATTGCAAGGAGTCTTCCCCAGACGGTCTGTTGGAAGGGAGTGCCCGGTGTGGTGATAGGGACAGAAAATTCCTTACAATCGCCGTCGAAGTATGCCTTCAATTCTTTTTCAAGATGCTTGATGATATTGTTGCTCCCAGGAGTGATGGCAGCGTTGAGGCGCCGCCGAAGTCCCTCAAGCTGTTTTTCCAGGGCACGCCGGTCAGCAAACTCCAGAAGGCAGAGCTTATCCTCAGTTGTACAGACAATCATTGGACCGAGTGAAGTGGGAATGCGACTTACGGTAACCGATAGCGCACTTCGGACATCACGAGGAGACCCTCCAAGGATTTGCCGGAAGTCTTCATTGAATCCACTCACCGATTCGTATCGGTGATCGTACGCGGTGTGGGTTATACTTGCTCCTCCCTTAATTTGCCCGAGTGCCAGACCCAGACGTCGGGCACGGCTATACGCATGGAAGGTCATCCCATGATGTTCCTGAAACCAGCGTCGTACACGATCGGGCTGAAGTTGGAGCGCTCGAAGATCACTCTCTGTCCATCCTCGAGCAGGATCAGCCTCAATTTCTCGAAGCAACCGGTCCAGCCAAGAAGGAGGAGTTCCCGGAGGTTCCATCGGACGACATCTTTTGCAGGGCCTGAAGCCGGAGAAGAGTGCGTCTCGAGCCGATGCGAAGAACTCAACATGCTCGGGATGTGGTTTCTTTCCTGGGCAGGTTGGACGACAAAAGATTCCGGTTGTACGGACACCTGTGAAGAAGACTCCATCATAGGCCATGTCTCGTGAAAGATAGGCCTTGACCATTTCATCATGTGGCGGTAGAATCATGTTCATGATCCAAAGATCAAGAAAAGATATCTAATATTCCACCGAAAAATTCGAATCGAATTTTATGAAGCGAAGAAGGGGGAAGCGGAGATTGAGTTCGCAGTAAAGGACCTCCTTGACTCTTTGACCCTCAACTCCCGACTCTTTGACTCCCGACCCCCGACTCTTGACCCTTGACTCTTCGACTCCCCCACTCGATCAACTTGATAATTTCCCATCCTTCAAATGAGCTTCATCTCTTCTCTTTGCCAATTCAATTTGTTTTACCCGCTCGGCAAAGCGTTTACGATCCTCATTGGTAAACTCGTTGATACAGCAACGACAACTCACTCCGGGCACATAGTGTGATGACTTCTTATCTTCCTCCGAGAGAGGGCGACGGCAAGCATAGCAGAGATCATAGGAGCCCGGAGCAAGGTTGTGATCGACCGAGACACGATGATCAAAAACATAGCACTCTCCTTCCCAGATGCTTTCCTCTTCCGCTACGGTCTCCAGATACTTGAGAATGCCTCCCTTCAAGTGATAGACTTCTTCAAACCCTTCCTTGAGCATAAAGGATGCCGCCTTCTCACAACGGATGCCACCAGTGCAGAACATCGCTACTTTTTTGTGAATGGATGGATCGAGGTTCTCTCTGACGAACTCGGGAAATTGTCTGAACGATTCTGTGTGTGGATCGACCGCTCCTTTGAAGCTGCCAATCTCGACTTCGTAATCGTTTCGTGTATCGATCAGCAAAACATCCGGATCGTTGATAAGATCATTCCATTCCCCTGGCTCAACATACGTTCCGACAACTTCTGTCGGGTCAATCTCATCAACCCCCATCGTCACGATCTCTTTCTTCAACCGAACTTTCATCCGATAGAATGTCTTGTCGTTAGCAGAGACGTATGATTCCTTGTATTGAAGATCGGCCAGTCGTTCGTTGTTTCGTAGCCAGGCGAGAAGATTCTCGATTCCCTCGGGCGAACCGGCTACCGTGCCATTGATTCCTTCATGCGCCAATAGGATTGTTCCATTGATGCCGTTCTTCTGACAGAGGCTGAGCAAAGGTTCTCGCATCTCCCGGTAATCGGGAAGTGCGACAAATTTGTAGAAGGCGATAACACAGATGGACATTGATTCAGATTTGATGAACACAGATTTACGTACGCAACTCTATACACTCTCTTCGACTTATCAGTAGCATGTAGCGAGTAGAGGGGAGTGAGAATGGATATCCTCATACACCCTTAACTCTTCGACCCTCGACTCTTTGACTTCCCGACTTAATATATCAGCTTCTATTTCTTTGATTTCAGAACATCGATCAACGATGTAAGATCTTAGAAGTTGAACCATTCATGGAAACTGCTTTCAGCTATCAGCT
>JAGWAZ010000064.1:13599-14001 GCA_021296135.1 Chlorobiota bacterium
GATTTCAGAACATCGATCAACGATGTAAGATCTTAGAAGTTGAACCATTCATGGAAACTGCTTTCAGCTATCAGCTTTAACCGGGTACAACCAAAAAATGATGAATTCAACTGAACAGGGATCATGCGAAGGTCTCATTTTATCCTTTTTAACCGCTAAAGGAGTTGTTATGAACGTTTATTCAAAAATCATCGTGGTTGCTGCGTGCTGTATGTAGAGATACCCCTGATCATAGGCCACAACTTCTTTCTCAACGCAATCGCCTATCAGGTAAACGGTCAATCACTGAATTTGTGAAACATCAACAAACGATTTCATCATGATTCATCATGAAAAAGAGACTCTTTGTTCCATGGCTGATTCCGGCCTTCTGCGTTTTGTGCCTCCAGATTGCTACAGGAC
>JAGWAZ010000064.1:14137-14608 GCA_021296135.1 Chlorobiota bacterium
CAGGAAAGACTACCGCAGTCGCTGGACTGAGACCCACAGAGAACAACGCTCTGCTGTGGAATGCTCCGAATCCATTTACGCAAACAACAACCATCAACTATAGGCTTCCAGTAGAAAGCTCTGTGCAACCGAAGGTCTACGATCTTTCAGGTCGCCTGATGAGCCTTCTTGTCGATCCGAGCAAGGGACAGAATCGTTTAACTACCAACCTATCATTAACAAATCAGAGGTATCATTTCCTATTGCCTAACGCATCCAAGAAAATTGTAACAGTAGGGGTATTAGTGTTAAAAAACATCCCCTATTATTGTATATTGTATCGTTTATACTCAACACCAAATTGATCTATCTGAACGGTCAATCAGGAAATTTGTGAAACATCAACAAACGATTTCATCATGAAAAAGAGACTCTTTGTTCCATGGCTGATTCCGGCCTTCTGCGTTTTGTGCCTCCAGATTGCTACAGGAC
>JAGWAZ010000065.1 GCA_021296135.1 Chlorobiota bacterium
CAGAGACTGCGCAGTTAAAGAGTCCTTGAAGAGCAGAATACCCGGCTAAAGAAACTTGTTGCACAACAGGCTTTGGAAATCGCCAAAGGCTTCCTTTACGGCGTCCAGAACGTTACGATCAAGCGCCGCACCAAATCGGCGACATGTTTCGGGGATGCAGCCGATGAGACCTCCGATACTCATCCTTGCCAACAACTCCGGGAAAGAGAGCTTTTTTTACCTTTGCGACTCATCCTGCTTGTTCGTTTACTGTAATTGATGTCACGACTACAGACCATTCGACTTCCCATCTCGGCCAATCTCAAGCTCATGCTTGTGCTGTTGGCCCTTGCCATTGTGGCTGGGACCCTCTGGTTCACGCAAAATCTTGTTAATGAGTTAAAGGATGCGGAACGGAGGACGATTACGTTTTATGCGAATACGTTGCAAGCGCTCTTGAACGCACCTCCGGACACAGAATCTACTTCAGATGTTGCATCCGATCTGGCATTTCAGGCTGCTGAAGTGCTCTATTTCCCTGTTATTGTGACAACTCATCCTGACGGAGACGTTATGGATAGGATGAACATTGATGTTGATACAACAATGTCACTTGAAGATCAGGGAGCCGAATTGAAGAAGCGGGCTACAAAGATGTCTCAGTCGTATGATCCGCTTCCAATCTATGCCGTTATTCCAAATGATGAGATAGTTCAGGCTGGTGATTCGGTTGTCACACAGACTCGTTTTGACACAATCGTCACCAACTATATATACTTCGACGACTCGGACGCGGTCAAACAACTCCAACTCCTTCCCTGGATCGAGATCATCATCATCACGATGTTCATTCTCATTGCCTACATCAGCTTCAGCCACATCAAGCGGAGCGAGCAGTCGAACATTTGGGTCGGCATGGCGAAAGAGACCGCACATCAGCTTGGCACACCCCTCAGTTCTCTTATGGGTTGGATCGAACTTCTGCGATTCGAACCGGAAAACAGGGAACAGGTCCTCGAGGCGGCTAATGAGATGACTCGTGATATCGATCGGCTCACAACAGTTGCTCAGCGGTTTAGCAAGATCGGCTCGGCTTCGCAGACCACACAGGTCGACATGAATGAAGTGATCGGTGGGGTGATACGGTATTTCGAACGGAGACTACCCCATCTTGGCAAACGTATCTCCCTTGAGTTTACCCCAACCCATGAACCAATTCACGCCCGTATCAATGTTGAACTCTTCCAGTGGGTTCTTGAAAATCTTATTCGTAATGCAGCCGACGCAATCGAGCGACAGGAAGGACGCATCTGCCTGAAAGCTCAAGAAAGTCGGGAATCGATGATTATAGACATTAGTGATAACGGGAAGGGGATCGACCCGAAGATCAGAAAGGATATCTTTCGTCCTGGATTCTCCACAAAGCAACGCGGCTGGGGACTCGGTCTCTCCCTTGCAAAACGTATTGTCGAAGAGTATCACGGAGGAAAGATCTTTATCAAGGAATCTTCCGCAGAAGGAACAACCTTCACAATTCGGTTACACAGATAGTGAACACAGATGAACACAGATGAATGGGGATAGAGATCACAGATGAATGGGGATAGGATCACAGGTTAATGGGGGTAGAGAACAGAGATGAAGAACCAGGATGAAGATAGATGTGATCAGTGAACAACGTTCTAAACAATTATAGTCAAGTGACATGAGTGATCAATTAACATACAAGACTGCTGGTGTCAACATCGATGCTGGTGAAGAGACTGTTGAGCGAGTCAAGCCGATGATCCGTTCGACGTTCAATGAGAATGTCCTTGCTGACATCGGCGGGTTTGGCGGGCTCTACGATGTCTCTTTTCTTAAAGAATATGATCGTCCCGTCCTTGTTTCCTCTGTTGATGGCGTGGGCACAAAACTGAAAGTTGCCTTCATGACCGGGAAGTACGAGGGTGTTGGGATCGATCTTGTTAATCACTGCGTTAACGACATTGCAGTCTGTGGTGCTCGCCCAATCTATTTTCTCGATTACTTCGCAACGGGGGTGCTGGAGCCATCGGTTATTGCTGAGGTGATTAGCGGGTTCGCAAGTGGATGCCGCGAGAACAATTGTGCGTTGATCGGTGGAGAGACCGCAGAGATGCCGTCGATGTATGCCGATGGGGAGTTCGATCTGTCCGGAACCGTTGTCGGAGTTGTTGAGCATGAGCAGATGGTGACTGGAGCAGATTCAGCAGTTGGTGACGTTCTGATTGGACTTCCTTCTAATGGCCTTCATACAAACGGTTATTCTCTTGCTCGTGCTGTTCTCTTCCCGAAGTATGATCCGAATGATCAAATAGAGGAGCTTGGGAGTATAATCAGCGATGCTTTGCTGGTTCCACATCGTTCGTATCTAATGGTGATTCAGGAGACGAAGTCAATAGAGGGAGTTCATGCCTACTCTCATATTACCGGCGGTGGCCTTCTTGGAAACACCTCCCGAGTGATTCGCGATCCCCTCTCTCTGCGTATAGACTGGAGCGCGTGGGAACGACCTGTAATCTTTAATCTTATTCAGCGCGAAGGGAATGTGCCTGAAGAGGATATGCGTCGAACCTTTAATCTTGGCGTAGGTCTGGTGATTGGAGTCACACAAAATGGGGCCGATGCCGTGGTAACAACGTTGCGTGAGATTGGGGAGAACCCGGTGGTGATTGGGGAAGTGACAGAGCAGGCATAGATTCCAAGGCATCCTGAAGATGATATGCCCTCGGGCTTCCCTGCCTGCTCGAGCAGGCTGAGGCAGGCGCCCAAGGCTATGAAAGGTAAGGTTTATCGTGCAAAGGTCTCGGACCGTGATTTCTTCTCTCTTTTCCAGTCCCTCCAATTCGTTAGAACCGAGGCGGCTAATGCCCCGAATGCAAAAGTTAAAACCAAGACGTCTACTGTTCCCGGATTCCAGTCAAATGGAGTAATGCGATCAAGGTAGTATTTGATGTATGAGGCCGGAAGATCGGTCTCGCCCAACTTTCTCTTGACATCCCAATGCCAATCAGTGCACGGACAGTATCCGAATCCATAGAATATTCCAAGCAGGCTCCAGGAGGCGAGGGTCATCAGAATTGTGATCAAATGAATTCTTCGTCTCTTCCTCCATATCCACCCGGTGAGGTTGAAGATCACCAGAGCAGAGTGGATAATAACAAATAAGATATCGAACAATCCGTACATTTGACGTTAGGAGTTTGAAAGGTAACATCGAAATGTAGAAGTTGAAAACTAAAAGGAAAACGATTATGGCTGAGAGAGTAACACTATCGAAAGAGCATCTTGCCTTCGGCGATCTTGAGGAGGAACTGGTAGCGACACGCCGGGTATTGGAAAGCATTCCGGAAGATAAGTTCGATTGGAAGCCCCATGAAAAATCGTTCTCGCTTGGGACGCTTGCTTTTCACGTCACGAATCTTCTTCTCTGGCAGCAGGTCTCGCTGACTGAAGATGGATTTGATCTGGCCAATTCACCTCCTCCCGAAACGAGTGGGAATCTGCCGGGAAAAGATGATTTGTTGAAGATGTTTGACGCGAAAGCAGTGGCACTGCGTGCAGCACTTGCCGGCACTGGAGAGGAGAGGTTAGGTGAACCCTGGACACTATGGCATGGAGAGAACAAGATCTTCACAAGCCCGAAAGCCGACGTTTTGCGGCGTTTTGGTATCAGTCACATGGTTCACCACCGTGGGCAGCTTACGCTCTACCTTCGCCTTCTTGACGTACCAGTCCCACAAACATATGGTCCGACCGCTGACGAGCAATAGAGGGTTGTTAGCTATACCCCAAGACAAGTTGGTAAAGTTAGAAGTGTAAAGTTCGACCTCAGCAAGAAGGAGCCTGTTTCCGGTTTTCTGACTTCGCCCTAAGAAGCTGTTTGTGGAGTCCACGACTGAGGAAAAAGCCACTGAAAACAAAAAATTGACATAAAAGTTGGAGGCTTTGTATGGAATGGAAGACACTCCTTGAAAAGGCCGAAGCAATGCTTCAGGAGAATCCCAAAGATCGGAAGGGTGGTAGGTTGTACGCACAGGCCATCGGGGGACTTGGAAATAGTGTGGAAGCTCTTCGCCTGATCACCAATCATCTCGAGATTCATTCGGACGACGCTCAAGCCTGGGACCTCAAGAGCGCCTATTTGATAGCATTAGAGCGCTATAGTGATGCGGTTGCGGCTTCAGAACAGGCGTTGTTATCCGATCCGACTTTCGACATTGCATATTACAATAGGGCGTGTGCACTTGCACACCTTGACCGAGAGAAAGAGACAATTGATGATCTGAAAGTAGCCATTGATTGTGACAGTGACCTGCGTGGTTTTGCAAGGGAAGACAAAAGTTTTGATGGCCTGAGAAAACATCCGGAATTCCTTCGTTTGGTCGAGCCTGCTGAGTAATCTAACCGTAGGTCAGTCTGCTCTTCGACGCTATTAGTAAATGAACAAAGGTCAATTGAATACAACCGGTACTAGCAAAAAGGCATCGCCCTCAACGATAAAACTGAGATTGACGGAGAGTATCAACGTAAAGAAGAGTCAATCCTCTTTACCTCGAGCGTCTTGTTGCCCTCCTGCGAAGATATTATAGTTATGGGCTGGAGTCAGTTCTTCCTCACATGACTATGCTACCTCCACCGCCTCCTCCTGCTTCCACTCGCGAACAAGTTTTTCATACTCCAATGCGAGTTGAGCTGACTTCTCAGCTTCGGCCGTCTCTACAACAACATGGAAACAGGGACGTTCCTTGTCGGGAATCAGTAGCACCCAATCATGGTCGTCCAACCATATCTTGACACCATCGATCAACTGACGACGCATTCCTTCGCTATGCTCCATTGCACGACGCATTGTACGTCCCTTCAATTCCCACAAGCAGTCAATAGTCCGTTCGGTGACGGCACGATGTGGGAGATCGCGATCGAGCTGGCCAAGACTCAATCCAGATTTCGCTGTCATCTCCATGATCTTAGCAACGGCATACATTCCGTCAATAGCAAACAGGAACTCGGGGAAAATGAAACCACCTCGGGTCCCTCCGACAAACTCAATATCCGGATTGCTTGTTGCCTCCATCATTGCGAGGTGTGTGTTCTTCGTGTAGACTACCTCTACTTCGTAGTCGGCTGCTATCAGCTCTACTTCTGTTGATGCAACGACCGGGACCGCAATCTTTTTCGCGGCCGGGTGTGTTTCCAGATAGAGTTTCGTCAGAATTGAGAGAAGGCGATAGTTGTGGATCGAATCGCCTGTTTCGCAGACTGCGTAGATTTTCTCAGCTCCTGGATCGATGATAAAGCCCATGTCGTAGCCAAGCGAGGTGACAACTTCGCCGAGTTTTTTCTGAGCGGCTTCAATTTCCTCTCGTTCGCGTGCCATTCGGGTTGGGTCCTGATAACCGTTGACGGCAACCACTTCGGGACCGAGCGCACCGAGAATATTTGGCAGGATTGTGGAAGCAACACCATAAGAGAAATCGAGCGCAACGTTCATACGTGCAGCCCGGATAGCATCTTCGTCGAGAACCTGAAGGAAGCTGGTGATATAGGCTTCATTTGTTCGCTCAGGAAAGAAGATGCTCCCCACCTCGTTGTAAGAAGCCCGTTGATATTCTTCACCAAAGAAAAGGCGTTCAATCGACTTGGTGAGGCTTGGAGGCATATCACGTCCGTCAGCGCTGAAAAAGATGATGTCCGTCTTGCGACGATCGTGTGGTGATTTCCTGATATGCATTCCGGCCGCCTGTTTCCCGTTGCGGAGTTCCGAACGGGTCAAAGGAATTGGTGTCTGCTGTAGATCATTGACAATGACGCCAGCGGACATCAGTCCGGTAGTCATGGCTCGATGAATCATTCGCGAGACGTTGTCGGCATCACGGCTGATGGCGATCGAGCGTCCCTTTCCGGCAAAAGCTCCCATTGCTGAGCCGAGCTTTGCTCCGAATTCAGGCGTCATCTCAATGTTGGAAAGGCCTGTGATGCGCGCGTTGGTGAAAAGCTCCCGAGTCCATCGGTCTGCCCAGACAAGGCTTGCGGAGACAGTAGAGCGGGACTCTACTTCTTTGTCCGGCCAGAGTTTGATGTTTGCAAGAAGCCGAGCCTCGTTGCCGATGATGCAGCGATCAGCAATATAGACTTTCTCGGAAATGACAACATCATCTCCGAGGCTAACTTCTTCACACAAAACATCATTGGTTAACTGACTATTGCGGCCAATCCGGGTACCCTGCCATATTACTGAATCTCGTATGATAGCTCCGGCTCCAACATGCGACTTATCGCCAATCACACTATTGATAATAGTAGCTCCAGATTCTATGGTTGTATTCTTTCCAAGAATAACCTTCTCTTCAAACGCGACGTTTTCACCAATATCAGGGCTTCCGTCAATCCATATCGGACCTTTCTCTGTTCCAGGAAATTCTATGCGTACTTCTCCCGTAAGAATATCAAAGTGGGCTTGCTGGTATTCTTCGAGGTTGCCAACATCACGCCAATAACCTTCTCCAATAAAGCCATAAAGTCCCATGTTCTGCTCAAGCATCATCGGGAAAAGATCTTTCGAGAAATCGAAATCCTGTTTGTACGGGATCAAGTCGAGTACTTCCGGCTCAAGGATATAGATGCCGGTATTGATAGTATCACTAAAGACTTCGCCCCATTGGGGTTTCTCAAGAAAACGGGTGATCTTCCCCTCCTCATCTGTCATAACCACACCGAAGGCCAGTGGATCTGGAACGCGAGTAAGGACAAGGGTAGCCGGGGCACCTTTTGCTTCGTGAAATGCAATTGTTTTCTTCAGATCAAAATCAGTTAACACATCGCCTGAAATCACGATAAAGCGCTCATCCAAAAAGGTTGAAGCGTTGCGGACCGAACCGGCAGTACCAAAATCTGCTTCGGCCTTCGTGTAAAACATCTCGATGTCAAACGCACTACCGTTACCGAAATAGCTGCTTATTGATTCCGGTTGATAGTAGAGAAGAGACATGATCTCGCGGATTCCTAATCCCTTCAAAAGATTGACGATATGGTGCATCATTGGCCGATTGGCCATTGGTGCCATTGGCTTTGGAAGATTGCAGGTCAAGGGACGGAGCCGTGTACCGAATCCGCCAGCCATAATTACGCCTTTCATAACGTTTCCAAGAGATAGTTGAGTATGCCGATTTGACGGAAGCACGGCATGATATTGCCCCTGGTAAGATTATCGGGAATTTAACGAATTGCGTCAAAAGGAGTGAATCGGCTTTTTCTTTTAGGTAAAGCCGTTTTCTCTACCTATTTCTTACGCACTGTTACCCAGCCTTTACCTTAACCGAATTGATTTCGCCTTTACGAGAAGCTAACTTTGTAAGCTGTGATGGATTCAGTCATGGGAAGTATCCCCCTATATAACAGAGTTCCGACTGTTTTCTGTCCACAGGAACAAACAAAAATACCGTTGGAATTCCAAGGATCTAACTGCACGTATGAAACTTTCCGATTTTAAGTATTCGATTCCAAAATCTGCCATTGCCCAGTATCCAGTTGAGCCACGCGACCAGGCAAAGCTTCTTATACTCGATAGGAAAACGGGTAAGTTGGAGGATAAAGTATTTACCAACATTGCCTCCTACTTTGAAAAGGGGGATTGCCTTGTCGTTAATGAGTCGCGAGTCTTTCCGGCACGCCTGATTGGCAAGAAGGAAAAGACAAATGCCACGATCGAGGTAATGCTGCTGCGCGAGCTTTCACGAAAAGATGCATTATGGGATGTTATTGTCGATCCGGCACGAAAGGTCCGTATCGGCAACAAAATCTATTTCGACGATAGGAATCTTTACTGTGAGGTGATTGATAATACCACCTCACGTGGTCGCACTGTTCGGTTCAACCATACCGGAAACATCTACAAAACCATTGAGCGAATCGGGCTGATGCCTCTACCGCCATACATTGTTCGTGAAACGAGCGATGATGATCGTGACCACTACCAGACCATTTTTGCCAAAGATAATGGTTCGGTTGCCGCACCGACTGCCGGACTTCACTTCACAAAGAAACTTATAGCTCGTCTCGAACGAAAGGGAGTCCGGATTGCAAAGGTGATGCTTCATATCAACCGCTCGACTTTTGATCCGGTTGAGGTCGAAGACTTAACCAAGCATAAGATGCACTCGGAATACTTTGAGATTAGTGCCCGGTCGGCTAAAACAATTAATAAGACAATCAAATCGAAGAAGAAAGTCTATGCTGCCGGAGCTTCGGTCGTTCGAGCATTGGAAAGCTCGGTCTTGACGACCGGGGCAGTAAAGCCAAACAAGGCATGGACCGACAAGTTTATCTACCCTCCTTACGATTTCAGAATTGTTGACAGGCTTATCTCAAATTTTCAGCGTCCGGAGAGTACTGTCTTGATGATGGTTAGCGCTTTTGTTGATCGCGAGACCATTCTGAAAGCTTATAAATATGCGTTGAAGAATCGTTATCGTTTCTTTAGCTATGGCGACGCTATGCTGATAATTTAAGAAGTTGGAAATGGAGAGTTAGAAGTGATAAAAGTGTATTCTTCTAACTTTAAACTTCTGCCTTCAAATTTCAAGTCTTCCAGTTTCTTTTTGAATCCTCAAGTTGTCATTTATACTGACGGAGCTTGCTCTGGAAATCCCGGTCCCGGAGGGTACGGTGTTGTGATGCTTTATGGTGATCGACGACTGGAACTCTCCGAAGGCTACCGTACCACAACAAACAATCGCATGGAGCTTCTTGCTGTCATCGTTGCGCTCGAAAACCTGAAGCGGCCGTGCCAGGTAACACTTTACAGTGATGCACAGTACGTTGTCAAAGCTATCAATGAAGGATGGCTTGATAGATGGATACAACGTGGCTGGCGCAAGAGCAACAAGAAGCCGGTAGAGAATGTAGATCTCTGGAAGAGACTTCTTCCATTGCTGGAAAAGCATCAAGTGACCTTCAACTGGCTGAAGGGGCATGCAAACGTGCAGGAGAATGAGCGATGCGACCAACTGGCAGTGGAAGCATCTACTCGGTGTGATCTGAAGATTGATAAAGCCTTTGAGAACGCCTCTACATCAAATACCACGTTGATATAGAATGATTGTCTCTTTGGCCGTGAAAGTTCCTACGATTGCTTCTCTGAATCTCCTATCTTCGCTCCCGGCTGTTCTTTCGTTATGAGCCGGATTTTCCTGACATCAACAATGCGTCGTTCATTCATTCTTGACGACGTTTCTCTCTTGCAACGAAACTACGATGTCGATTTCTTCATTGGTAGTGGTGTTGTTGATGCTGTCCGCATGTTTGTTCGTGCTCTTCGAGCCGACGTTTCTATTTGCTGGTTTGCCTCCGTCTATTCGTTTGTCGTCACTCTGAGTGCAAAGCTCTTCGGGAAAAAGTCGATCATCATCGTTGGTGGGGCAGACGCAGCAGCGATCCCGGAACTTGATTATGGTATCTGGCTTAGCACATGGAAAAGCTGGTTCCTCAGAAAGGCTTTACGCTGGGCCGATGGGATTTTTGTTGTGGATGATCGCCTGAGAGAGAGTCTTGAACATCATAGCCGATTATCTCTGGAGAAAGCCGCGCTCCTGCCAACAGGTTATGATATAGAGTTTTGGAGATTGCCAGAGTCTGATACGGTCCGTGACGGTATACTCTGTGTTGCCTCTTGTGATTCCGTTCAAAGAGCACAAGTAAAGGGAATAGATGTTTTCCTTCAAGTTGCAGATGATTTGCCGGACCTGCGCTTTACGCTGATCGGAGTAGAGCAATCATTTCAAAAGAGAATGCCGTTTACCGTTTCGCCTAACGTGAAATTGTTGCCGTCGATTGATCGTGATCAGCTTCGGGAGTACTATCAAAGGGCAGAGATCTATTGCCAACCTTCACGCCATGAAGGACTCTCAAACGTGCTCTGCGAAGCAATGTTGTGTGGTGCAATCCCTGTGGCTACTGACGTCGGCGGAACCGCTACTGCAGTCGGAGAGTTTGGCGTTGTCGTTGCACCAGAAGATTTCGATGCTCTCAGAAATGGTATTCTTGCCTCGCTTTCTCTTCCGGAAGAGACAAGAGAGAATGCACATCAACATATTGCTCAACGATTCCCGAAAGAACTGCGCGAACAAAGGCTGATGACGCTGATGAACCAGATGATAGGCAAAAATGGGGCGTAAGTTGACTCGAGAAGGAGCCTTAGTGCTGCTGAGTGACGGGGGAACTCGGCTTCTGACGTTCATCGCAAATGTTCATCTTGCAAACGTATTGGGGCCTGAGTCATACGGAATTGCCTTCCTCGGATTGACTGTCCTGAGTTATGCTATGTGGCCGGCTGATCTCGGGCTTTATGCTCTTGGTGTACGTGAGATGGCAAAGCCAGCTGAGAAGCAAGAGCTTAAAGCCGGAGATATCCTCTCATTGCAGACAGTTCTTGGCCTTGGTGGGATGATTGTAGCTGGAGTATGTGTGCAGGGATTTGTTCAGGATCCAACAACACGCCACATCTCTTTCCTTTTTCTGCTGGCCCTGATTCCATCGTTGTGGCAGATGAACTGGTATTACCATGGTCACCGATACTACGGAAGGCTCGCATTCCTTCGCTACCTGTTCAGTGGAAGTTATCTGTTTGGTGTTTGGTTGCTTATTCACTCTTCGGATGATCTTCAACACGTCCCGTTGATTTATACCGTAGGTATTCTCTGTGCGGCAATAGCGGCGGTAGTGATGAAACGAAAAGAGGATTCTCTTCTGCCGTCAGCCTCTATTTTCAGTCGAAGAGAGTGGAAATCGTGGCGAGAAACGTTGAGAAAATCTACCCCGATCGGGTTTGGGAGTATACTTGCTCAAGTCGTTCAGATGCTTCCACCAATAGTTATCGCCGCCCTTTATGATGAGGCGGAAGTTGGTCTCTTTGGCGCAGCCTTTCGACTGACGCTGGCTCTGATGGTAATCGACAGGACGTTCTTTACGCTTTTCCTGCCACGAATCTCAACGGTGAATGCTTCTAACCCGGAACGACTACCGGAAATACTACGTCGAACATTTCGCACATTGATTCTGGCCAGTTTGGTTGTAGGAGGTGTTATGATTCTGGTTGCTGATCCTGTTATCATCTTCCTTTACGGTTCAGAGTATGCCGATGCCATAATTCCGCTTGCAATCATGAGTTGGTTTGTTTCAGCAACAATCCTTACAACGTTCTTTTCCTATACGTTGGTTGCTGCGAAATATGAGAAAGCATACTTTCAGGCGAGCCTTGTCAGCACACCAATTGCCATCGGATTGATCCTTTTGCTTACCTGGCAATTCGGGATTATCGGGACGGCGACAAGCATTGCGGTAGCTGAAGGAATCATGGTCTTTGTAATGTATCTGAAGTTCCGTCAGCATTTGAAGATCAGGTTGTTCTCTGTAAGGTAGAAGATAAAAGTAAAACTTAGGAAGTTATTCGAACCTTGTACGCAACGGGGTACTTTCTATCAGCCGATATGAAACCAAACTCTAGTTCTAATGACTAACTGGCAACCTTTAGGCCTCTGAAATTGCCTTGATAAAACGACTCATAAGAAAGTATAAGACCATATTGATCCGTTCATGAAAACAAATTTGATTACTGTACTTCTTCTCTCACTCTTTTGCGAAAGCCCTCTTTTAGCGCAGTATGAGTCGAACTCATTGCTTCCATCTATACCCTTCGTGGAAGGGTCAGTAGAAATTACACTCGTCTATCCCCAAGCCGACATGAGCAAGCCGAACGTGCAAAAGAATTTTGTCTTTGGTTCAGTCGGAACAGGAGACGCTATGCTGACAATTAACGGTGATAGCGTTCCGGTTGCTCCCAACGGCGCATTCCTTGGGTTCGTTTCGATGCCGCGAGATGGCAAGTATGAACTCATTGCCGCAAGGGGAGATGAGAGAGATACGCTTCAGTATGAGTTTGTCATCCCCGATCCCTCTCCGAAGCCAACAATTGTTCGCAATCTGCACGAGAAGCCGAGGCTTGGTATTGTCACACAGGGAGTTGATACGCTTGCGTCAGGTTCAGGCATTGTCTATGGTGCACCGACAAAGTGGGCAGACCGTCAATGGTTCTTTCCGATTGGAGCGCGGTTCCCTGTTCACGAACGAAATGGAGATCATCTTCGGGTTGATCTTGGAGGAGATACTGCGTGGGTTGAACGAAAACACGTAACGACGAGCAGTGCCGAACACGAGATGAGCGAGGCTCGTTTGGATATTGGAATGACAGAAGCGGATCGCTGGGTAGACTTGACGATTGATGTTGATTATGCTCCCTTCAGGATTGATCCGCAGGAGAAATCGATCACTCTTACGTTCTATAATATCCTCTCTTATGAGTTGGAGAAGGAAATGAAGGGGAAATCACAAGCGATCTATTCAGTTGCAAATACTCCCAACTCATTGGTCGAAGGGTACGCGTGGAAAGGAGAAGCTGACGAGACGACGATCACTCTTAGGATTGATCTTAGAAAGTCACTATGGGGATTCAAGACGTTCTATAACGAGTCTGGCAAGTTGGTGCTGCGGGTTCGTCGACCGAATGCCATTGATGCGGAGAATCCGCTTCTGGGGTTGACAATCATGGTTGATGCAGGACATCCACCGAGAGGGGCTACAGGCCCTACCGGCTTGACTGAGGCTGATGCTAATCTCGCGATAGCGCTTGCTCTTGAAGAGCAACTCAAAACCAGGGGAGCACGAGTCGTAATGACACGACGAGATCAGAATCCACTTCTGACTGACACAAACGCAGTAATGGAACTGACTGCTCGTGTTGAGTATGCTGTCCTGAACGACGCCGACATCCTTGTCTCAATCCATAACAACGGCTTTGCCGATGGCGTTAATCCGTGGAAGAAGAATGGAACGGAGACCTATTATTATCATCCGTTTGCTGTCGATCTTGCACGGACCTTGCACGAGGAAATCCTTGAGGTAACTGGTGTGCTATCACTCGGCTACAAGCCGCGAAGTCTGGCACTTACTCGTCCAACCTGGATGCCAGCAGTACTAACCGAGTCGTTATACATGATGCATCCGCAACAGGAACATGCCTTGCAAGATCCGGAATTTATCAACAAGCTTGCCGATGCTCACGCCAAAGGAATTGAGAGATTTGTGAAGGGGAGGGTGGAGTGAAGGAAAGTCTGTTCAGTACTTTCCGTCTCTCACTCTTAGCACGGCTGAAAGGTCCAAAACTGGTACACAGTAGTTCGTCGGCTACGCAGAGTGCCGGACGGGACCGGGAAGCCGACCTCAGGGGTCGAAGAGTCAACGGGTCGAGAGTCGACCTTCATCGGGAGAAGTCACCATAGAGTGGGGCATAGGGTCGCACGGCGGTGCGACCTCGCAACAACCAACAATTCGCATCACCGATCTGCTCGGGCGGGGAGTCTTTTCAGAGGAAGTACCACTACATCGGGGGGAGGTATCTCTGGGATGCCTCGGACCTTCCCAACGGAATCTATTACGGTGTTCTCACCACTGATGAAGTAACCGAAACCAAACAGATAAGAATTCAACAATAAGGAGTTTATGATGAAGACATCGACAATCAAAGATCGTAGCTATAGCAACCTACCAGGTTTCCTCAATCTGTATAGGGTAAAAATTTTTCCCCTCCGGATCCACTAACAAAACGCAATGTTATGTGTTAGTTATTATATGGACTCTACGACATCGTAAATCTTATTGAGCGAACTGCTATGAGTCATCATCAACTTCGATTTCGGAACCTTGATTAACGATAGAACCTCGATTAACGATCGTATGATGTCAGAATGTCGATGTATTATGTTAAAATGTCAGTATCTGGTGTCAAAATGTCGATTAACGATGTTCGATCTCAGATTTACGATGTATGATCTAAAGACCCTCGACGCCAGTCTCCTTGTCTTCCCCCTCGACCCTTCAACCCCGACGTAAACCACCGACGCCGAGGGCAAAGATAGCCCAGCCGTTTACCGCTGGGACAACCTGAGCTTGTCGAAGCATGACCATCACTATAAAAGCAATGCTTGATACACATAATAATAACTTTTTCCTAACAAAGTAGTGGGAAGGTTGATCATCTTTTTATATTTTTTCTATGTACAATCATTTTTAAGTATCCATTCATGTAACAATCTCAACATCTGTGAAATT
>JAGWAZ010000066.1 GCA_021296135.1 Chlorobiota bacterium
CCGAGGAAATGTCTGGGGTGGAAGAGACCCTGGGAAGTATATTGTGGTAAAGCTCCTCCACCTGTTGCACTTCAGACTGGAATGTGGGAACTTATACGATTTTTACAGACTACTACCATGAATTTTTGCAAAAAATACAAACCTTCACTCGGTTCTGATCGAGAACATGATCTGGCACGGCAGCACCGACAGCAGTAATTGATGGCATGGATTACTTCACGATAAAAACGGGCAGAAACGGGACCGAAGTTTCTACAAACAATCCCTGGAGTTCGATTCTGTTCGTCTCTTTGTTGTCATGTCCTTTTTCTGTAAGTTTTATTTTTAGGGTTGAAGACCCTCCCGAGCTTATCTCATAATAACATACTGAATCTATCATGCATGGTTTGTTCTCCGTATCTTTTGTATCAATCCGATTCGCATTCATATCGTTTCTTTCTGCTTCATTGTTTCTGATCAGCCACTCAATTCTTCAGGCACAGCCAGGCTCACTTGCAGGTATCGTTGTTGATGACAAGACCGACGAGCCTTTGCCCGGAGTAACCGTCAAAGTAGTGAAAGCCAAAGCAGGCGGGGTAATGCGAGGAGGAGTAACGCGGAGCGACGGTACATACCTTATCAAGGGCATTCCTCCAAGCGAGTATCATGTCATTGTCTCTTCAATCGGATATGGTACCGATGATATCAACGTGCAAATCACAGCCGGTAATCAGACTGATCTTGACGTACGACTTTCCCCCGAAGCAATCACAACAAGTGCGGTTGTTATAACTGCCTCACACACACCCGAAAAAGCGACAGAGGCACCTGCCTCTACATCAGTCGTCACTGCACAGCAGGTGAAAGAGCAGACCGCTGTCTCTCCTGTCGATTACGTTCGTGGTCTGAAAGGACTCGATATCGCGCAAGGAGGGCTGGCTCAGAACACCGTTGTTACCCGAGGCTTCAACAACGTCTTCAGTGGCGCACTCACATCGCTGACGGACAATCGTTTTGCGAGTATACCTTCGCTCAGATACAACGGCTACTACTTTATCCCGCTTGTCAACGAAGATATTGAACAGATTGAAGTTGTTCGAGGCCCAGGCTCGGCTCTGTACGGACCGAACGCTTCGAACGGTGTGATGCACATCATCACCCGTTCTCCTTTTGCATCAAGTGGGACCTGGCTCTCCGTTGCCGGAGGCGAACGAGATGTCTTTCAAGGAATGTTCCGTCATGCCGGAACAGTTGGTAATCGTCTGGGGTACAAAGTCTCGGGTCAATACATGCGGGGAACCGATTGGGGGTATACTGATGCTGCCGAGCAGACCGCTCGCTCGCTCTTCCTGGAAGAGAACCCAGGAGTAAATCCTGATACTCTAAAAATTGGAGCCCGAGACTCGGCGATGGAACGGGCAGGAGGAGAAGTCCGGCTGGACTGGCTTGTGACCGATGAAGCGGCCCTTATCCTCTCAACCGGCTTTACGCAAGCCTTTAACAACACTGATGCAACCGGAGTTGGAGCTGGACAGGCAAAGAATTGGGTCTATTGGTATCATCAAGCGCGCTTTCGATGGCAAGACCTGTTCGTACAGACATTTCTCAACCGTAGTGATGCGGGCGAGACCTATCTGCTGAGAACCGGGCAACCGATAGTTGATCGCTCGACCGTTTTTGTAGCCCAGGCACAGCATGCCACGCAGTTTGGCGAACGGGAACGTTTGACCTACGGAGTAGACTTCATCATGACAAACCCTGTCACCGACTCGACGGTAACCGGACGGAACGAAGAGGATGACAACCATACGGAGATCGGACTCTACGTTCAGTCCGAGACAGAAATTCTGGAAGATCGACTTGAACTTGTAGGGGCACTTCGACTCGATAGACACAGTCGGCTGGAGGATCCGGTCATCTCTCCTCGCGCAGCCGTTGTCTGGACACCTGAAGACCTTGGAGCCTTCCGTCTGACCTATAACCGTGCCTACGACGCACCGACCACAAACCAGATGTTCCTCGATATTATAGGAGATTATGTGCAGGTCGATCCCAGGCTCGGGATCGGCTTCAATGTGCGAGCTTCGGGTGTACCGGAAGACGGATTCAGTTTCCGTTTCGATAGTCAAGGAGATCCGATGATGAGATCGTTCCTTGCGTCAAATTCGGGTCAATACATCGAAACCGATGATATCGAAGCACTATGGCCAGGCATTCAGGCAATTGTCAAAAACCTCCTGCCAGATTCGGCAATGCAATCATTCGTAGATGCAATACCGGCACCGCCGCAGGGAACCCTTCAGACCGATCTGCGCTTGCTGAACCTGAGCACCGGAGCGTTTGACCCATTCGAGGGTAGAGTATTGGGACGTGATCTGGTACGACCTACCATTAACAACACGATCGAATTTGGCTGGCAAGGTATTCTCTTCGATCGTGCCGAGTTAAGCATTGATCTCTATCGCTCGCAGTACAAGGATTTTGGGGGCCCTTTGGAGACCATTACGCCAACCGTCTTCTTCAACGCGGAATCTCTTTCGGATTACCTTGTCGACTTCTTGGTACAGAACGGCGTTTTAATGGAAGATGCTGAAATCTACGCTGCGCTCTATGTTCCACAGCTTGCAGGTGAGGCCGGTAACAAGGAAAATTTTGGATTGCCTCTCGGAACAATCTCTCCGGTCGAAGCCGCGGATTCAACTGCTGTGTTCCTGACTTACCGTAACTATGGAAACATCACGCTCTATGGATACGACATCGGCCTACAAGTCGGTATACTTGATGGCCTTTCGCTCACCGGCAACCTCTCCTATGTTGACAAGAATTTTTCCGCCAACTTCGACAATATTGCCGATCTCTCGTTGAACGCTCCGAAGTTCAAGTTCAATCTCGGAGCCGACTGGCGCGATGCATTGCTTGGACTGAACGCCAGCCTTCTCTTCCGACACGTTGATGGATTTCCAGTACGATCAGGGGTTTATTCTGGCGAGGTTCCGGGCTATTCAACACTGTCGCTCAATGCAGGTTATGATCTCCCCTGGGTAGAGGGACTCTCCTTCAACGTAAGCGCACAAAACCTACTGACCTGGGTTGAAGATGGGAAAGAGAATGTCTTCGATCAACGACATATAGAATTTGTCGGGACTCCAGCAATAGGGAGGTTGGTGTTGGGAAGACTTACGTACTCTTTCTGAAACACTGATCGATTAAATCGGAGAGTCGGGAGCCGAAGAGTCAGGAGTCAGGAGTCAGGTTGGAAAACCGGGGCTACCAGAGCATAAGTTCCCCTCGTTACTCACTACCCGCTACTCACTACCAACATAGATTGTAGCTCGTACTGCACATGGAAAGGCATTGTCTCATGCAGCTCTGGCAAGCCCTGAGGGCTCAATCTCTATTCTTTTTACATGAAGCTCATATCGCTGAAGCTCTTGAACCACTTGTGCAATGGCAATGTCAAGGGAATCGGACCGGACAGAGCAATCGATAACAGGCTGACCGTTAAGAACTGCCGGTGTTATATCCCCGTGAAAGCCCGAAACAACTAATCTCCTTTCACGACGTGAATGTACAACGAGACGTGTACAACTACCAAGAATCTCAGAGCCACTAATGTTCTCAGTCATCACCATCGACTTCTGGCAGACGTTGTATGATAACGCAAATGGGAAGGAGCGAAAGGCGCAGCGAAAAAAAGCCTTGGCCGAAGCTATCTCGGCCGAGAATCCAGCTCCAGACCTTCTCAAGGTTGAAAAGGCTTATGCCAGTCTCTGGGATTACTTCGATCACCATTGGTTAGGCAGACAACGAACGCCAACGTCAGAAGAGATGGTGGGATTCCTTCTTCAACATTTGGACGTCTCACTTTCAGACGAGCGATTGAACGATATTGTCAGGGTCTTCGAGGAAGGAATTCTCGAACATCCACCTAATCTTCTTCCGGGAGTTCGTGAAGGACTTGAATATCTTACCTCAGGTGCCCGACTCGCTTTGATTTCGGACACGGCATTTTCTCCTGGTTCTGTTCTT
The DNA here is from genome assembly GCA_021296135.1 of Chlorobiota bacterium. Lineage (GTDB taxonomy): Bacteria > Bacteroidota > Ignavibacteria > OLB7 > OLB7 > JAGWAZ01. Next base: position 4,009 of record JAGWAZ010000066.1, read on the forward strand.
CGCCGCGTGATGGAACGGGATGATATTGCTCGACACTTTGAAGTCTTTGTCTTCAGCAACGAGACTGGGCTCTCAAAACCTCATCCGGAAGCCTTCAGGATGGCAATAGAACCTCTCGGAGGGAAACCTGAGACCTCCCTCCACATTGGTGATATTGAACGGACTGACATTCGTGGTGCAAAGGGAATCGGGATGCGAACGATTCTCTATCGAAACTCCCGGCATCTCCACAAATACAACGAAGAAGAGACAGAAGCTGATGGGATAATGGAAGAGTGGAGTGAGATTGAGAGTGTTGTTGAAAGCATCCTTTGATCTAATCTTGAACAAATGGTCTGCACATCACTAAAGGTAGCGAGGAGTCTTATCTAATTGACAGTGTACGATCCAGTCCCTCGAATATCAGGACTTCCAGGATCACCACGGTTTGCCCGCGCTTGTGCTAAAGCACCACGAATTTTAAGAAACAAGCGTGTGTTGCCGCTCACTTTCCGGATATTGCTGATCTGTCCATCCCACTTCACTGCATAGCTTACAACAACTGTTCCAGTCTCACCTGAAAGACTGCTCTTTGAGATTGTTGACCGCGGGTGTCTGATCCAATGACGACCGGCCCCCAGTCCGAATCCTGATGCTGTGATGCTTCCACTCCCACTCGCAGGATCTTTCCCTTCTGCCTCCGGATTCCCCTTGGGGTTGTCAGGTGCGTTAGCCTGCTCAGAGCTGCTTGTCGAATTTTCTGTGGACGACTCGGTCTGCTGATTGTTCGGCTTAGAGTCCTGCTTGTCCGGTTGGCTGATCTTATCGGGCACATTTGTCTGTGGGGGTATCACATCGGGTTGGTCTTCGGATTGCTCATTCTGCTCTTGAGAGTTTTGTTCTCCACCGTCCGGTTCACCTTTCGGAGCAGGACCAACAGGCGCATTCACATCAGGATTACCCCCCCCTCCCCATTCAATAAGCGTCAGGTCTTCCGGTTCAGTACTCGGCGAGCACGTAATCAGGAAAAGAGGAAGAAGCAGAACAAGGTGAAACAGAATCGAGATGATCCAGGAGTTCTGCCTGTTACGTCGCTCAAAAATTGCTTCCGGTATTTCGAGATCGCGCTTGGTCATAATAACGAAAGTTAGAAGCGTAACGTCAGAAGTGAGAAGTAGAAATTCTTAATGCCATCGATTTCACATTTCTAACTTCTTCCGTTCAGTTGCCAGGAAAAACCGTGTTGCCCCTGCACCCTTGATAATGTCAAGCATTTCAATAACATTGCTGTAGGCCAATGATTCATCCGCACGTAAGACAACCACCGTTACTTTGGTTGTATCCGCCTCAATCGTCGCAGCAATCCGAGCAGGCAACTCCGCTTTAGTTGTTTCCTGACCGTTGAAGGCAATTGTTCCATCACCCTTCATGCTCACATCGACTCGCAAGTCCTGATGCTGTTCTGTGTTTGTAGCCTCAGGTAGAACGACGTCAAGTCCTTTTGTTGTGATGAATGAACTCGTCAGCAGAAAGAAGATGAGCAACAGCATGACGATATCTGTCAGAGAAGAGAAGTTAAAGGCTGAGAGATATCCTGAATCTTCCGAACTGGAAAACTTCATAACGTTTTGCCCCGTTCATTCTGCAGTTCAGTCTCGGCTGCGGAGATTGACGCCTTGGATCGGCTTTCGGCCGGGAGTTCCTCTTCAATAACATCAAAAATTTCCCTTGCCTGGTTTTCGAGTTTACCGACAACGCCTCGGATCATACCGTTTAGATAATTGTATGCTGCAAAGGCAGGAATACCGACGATCAATCCGAAAACCGTTGTATAGAGCGCCTGCGAGATTCCATCGGCCAGAACATCTGCGCTTACCTGTCCACCTTGGGCAGCGATCTCCTCAAAAGCAATCGCAATACCAATTACTGTCCCAAGAAACCCGAGCAAAGGAGCTACGCCAGCTACCGTTGCCAACACTCCCATGTATCGCTCAAGCACACCTATTTCCGCGCGTCCCTGATCCTCCATTGCCTGCTGCACTCTACGGTATCCGCGATGAATCTTTGCCAGTCCGGCCTTGATAACACGAGCCATTGGAATATCGTACCTCGCTGCATAAAGCAGTGCGCTCTTCACATCCCCTTGTCTGATAAAGTCTCGAAGCTGCCGTGCAAACCCCCCCGGAATTTCCCGGGCACGACGCAAAGCCATCACTCGCTCAACGATGATATAGAGAGCAATGATCGAACAGAGGAGGATCAGGTACATGACCGCTCCACCCTTGGTGAAGAGACTGAAAAGATTCATGGATTTAATTCAAAACGCAAAATTAAAAATGAGTGGACCGGTAATCCCAAAATCCTTTCACTCTCAATCTTGCATTCCTATCCCTCTTTTTTGAATTTTTACTTTTTAATTTGGAATTCTACAACCTCGCTCGTGCTCCCACTCTCAACTCAAGTCCAGGAGCTTCATAATTCTGCCACCGATCATACTTCTGTGCCAGAAGATTTGTGATCTCTGCAAAGAGACTCACGTTTTCCAGCAGATCATATGTTCCACCAACGCCGAGAAAAAACTGCGCGTCGATTGTCTGAAATAGACTATCCGGAAGCACTGCAACATCTGATGTGACATTCTGCTCACCGATCAAAGCCAGTGTTCCAAAGAGACCAAGCTTATCGGTCAGTTCATAATCAAGGCGGCCTCTTACTTCGACTGAAGGTCGCATTGGTAAATGCTCATCTGTTGCCTCATCGACACTCTTAGCGAAAGTCAGCTTACCGAGCAGATCAATCTTCTCCCCGATCTCCGCGTTGATTCCACCATGAAAACCGACAGTGCGAGAATCAACATGATCCCAGCGCAACTTACCCGCACTACCATCAAGCGTTACGACCGGAGTGTTCTCCCCTTTCTCGAAGAAGACCTCCCCATTAAGGTTAACCGAACCGAGACCGACTCGTATGCCTCCACTTACGTTAAACAGCACTTTCTCAGGTCGCAACGCAATTTCTCGATCTACATAGGGTACTTTCATGATGCGTGAACGGTACGAAGCAGCACGCAACTCCGGAGCAACCTGTGCAAAGAGTGCCAGATTCTCGCCCGCTTCATAACGAATCCCACCACGCGGCATGACAAGGGTTGAGGAACCACTATCCGAGAACTCACCATGTGAGAGAATACCTTCGGCAGTCACGTAGATTCCCTGAGATGGACTCCACTCAACCATTCCTGAAGCTTCTACAAAGTCAGGGTTTTTGGTAATCGTGTCATAATCGAGCGAAGTACTCTGATAGTAGATTCCTGCACCGATGTTAAGAGAATCATTGCCGAGACGGAAGCGGGCACCGAACATCGGCGTAACCGCAGAGATGTCGCGAGTAAACCCAAGCGTATCGTCATTGAGAGCAACAGATTCGATTATGAGATTAATCGCATAATCGAAGGAGACATCGGTTTCACTGGTGAGCCCAAGATCGAGACCAAAGATCGAGCGGGAACGATCAAAAGGGGAAGCTCGATTCCCGTATAGAGTATAGCTGTCAGAACCTAAGCTCATTCCCAGCCCGACACGCGCTTTGCCCGGAGATGGCAGCTCTCCCTGGATCTGATACTCAAGATCGCCATCGAAGAAGAGGCTGCTTGCCTCCGCACCATTGACATGACCAGATGTTGAGCGAAGATCAAGCTGCGCACGTCCATTCCAGTGATCGACCGCATACTCAAGACCAAAGCGACCGCGTGGAGAAATAAACGTTCCAATGCTTGCTTCGGCGTTAAGGATAAGAGGGTCATCGAACTCACCATAGACCGGCAAAGCTCCTCCATCGCCATGCAGGTTTGTGATGCGATCGCCAAAGACCAGGGTATCTCCAGGAGGAAGTAGGTAGATCTTCCCATCAAACACCTCGCCCTTTCGGGCAGGAGGCAACACAATAGGTGGCGGCTCAAGGTTGATAATGACTTCAAAGCTCTCCAACTCTCCTCCCTCTTCTTCACTCTCCTGAGCAACAAGAGAGAGAGTTATCAAAAGCAGGCAAGCCAGAATGGACAGTATGTTCCTATAACTCACGATATCGATCAACAATTCCCAGAACAACACATTGATTTTATGAGTATGAACTCATGAACTCTTATGAACTTTATACACTCACCCCTACCTTCTCCGTTTCAATTGCTCAATCCGACTTTCTGCATTCTTCTTCAAATCCTCGTCCAACGCTGTATCAACTAATCTCTGATACGTCACTATTGCCTCATCGTAATTTGTCAGCTCTTCGTAGAGAGCGCCGAGCTCGAGTAACCCAGGATCAGTATACTCGGGATAATCGGTAAACTCTTCGGTCAATCGACGCAGATCTGCCAAGGCACCGGAGAGATCGTTGACGCTCCGGAAGATTTTGCCACGCAACAGCAAGGCTTCGGCTGCAGTGTAATCGCGACGGCGAGAAGCAACCGAAGCAAGAAGATCAAGAGCAGTGTCCGCACTATCTTGTGCCCAGTATATTTCTGCAAGAGAGATTCTGCTTCGATCAATGAAGAGATCGTTCGCATCTTCAATCCTGACCGAATCGACAACAAACTTGAACTGCTCCACAGCGGCCATAGTATCACCCAGCATAAGGCTTGCTTTCCCTGCACCATATCGTGCCTGATTCAGTCGATCGGACTCGGCAAATCGCTCAGCAAAAAGGAGAAAGTCGCGACGTGCACCGGAATAATCTTCCTCAAACATGCGTAGCTCGGCCATATCGATCAAGGCAAGCAATGCAGCATTGTTTGAAGCATAATCGTTGACAACGCGCTCATAGATCGCAATTGCACCCGCAAGACCACCCCCATACTCGTGCCCCTTTCCAATCTGATACCAGGCACCGGGGACCAAGGGACTTTCGGGATAGTCGGTTACGAGTTTGTGGAAAAGCGTGTCTGCCTTTTTATACTCTGCGTTGTCGAACCAGATCATCCCCTTCTTGAAGAGGAGCGAGTCGGGTGCCAGGCGATCGGGGTTCTTTGCGATAAAATCATCGATGATCTCTATCGCTTCGGGGCCCCGCCCCATCGACTCAAGCGCGAAGCGAAGTCCTTCGATTGCATCGGGAACAACAGGGCTGCTTGGATGATTATCCAGCACCATCCGATACCATCCAAGTGCCGTCTCATACTCACCCAGATTATACCAGGCATCTCCGAGAGTGAAGAGCGCATTCGGTCGATATTCGCTTTCAGAGTATTCGCGAAGGAAGCGTTCAAGTTCTATGATTGCAGAAGAGTCATTTCCACCCCGGAACCATGTTGCACCGACTGCATAGGTATAATCATCGACCCGTTCTGATTTCGGATGACGCTGTACGAGATCACTATAGGTACCCACAGCCCTTTCTATCTCTCCCATCTCGACAAATGCTTCGGCGAGGCGCACATCTGCTTCCTCTGCACGCTTACCGGAACCGGCACGTTCTCCTATCGACTCATACGTAGCAATTGCCTTATCATACTCTCTCAGGAAACGATAGGAATCGGCCATTCGGATTATTGCCTCCACAGCCTTGTCACTCTCCGGGTAGGTATCAATAAATGCCTGGAACGAGTTAACAGCCTCGCGGAATTTCTCCTTTCTGTTTTGTCTGAACTCTGCCCAAGCCACACCATAGATGGCTTCTTTTTTGTATCCTGAGTTTGGCCACTTCTCGATCACCTCACTGTAGAACTGCTCTGCCTCATCATACATGCCATCCTGATAGAGTGCCTCTCCGAGCCAGAAGGTTGCTTCATCAATGTTGGCTCCGTCCGGATAGCTGGCAACATAGGTACGCAGACGATTAATCGCACTGTTGAACCGACCAATATAGTAGAGCATCACGCCTTCACGATAAAGCGCGTGGCTGACAAGAGGATCAGTGCTATCCCCCAGCTTTCTAACTCGTGAGAATGAGTACTGTGCATTGTCAAACTGGCGAAGCGCCGCGTACGCCTCTCCGAGCAAGTGAAAGGCCTCAACCCGAACGTCGCTTTCAGGGAACTGTCGCGCAGTTACCATCAGATAGCGACGTGCCGAGTCGTAGTTAGCTCGTCGGTAGTGAATTCTACCAAGAAGATTATAGGCGTTATCGCTGAATGATTCGTATGGAAGGCGGTAAACCAGTTCATGCAGCGCTGCCATCGCAGCAGCAGTATCATGACGAACGACGTGGATCGCGCCAATCTGGTAAAGGGCTGCTGCCGCGAGCGAATCACCAGCATCGGTCAAGGCCTGAAATGTTGTGATTGCCTGATCATAGCGCCGCAATTGAAGTTCCGACCAACCGAGACCATAGCGTACTGGACGAATTCGCTGGCTGTGTGGGAATAACCTGAGAAACTCCTTATAGATATCAATTGCTTTATCATGGCGACGAAGCGCTGCATTAGATTCTGCCGAGTAAAACAACAACTCTTCCTGCTGCCTATTAGTACGTGGAGTCAAGCTGGAGAATAGGGTCAACGCCGACTTATGATAGCCTTCGCGTGCCTGGTTTACGCCGAGTCGCAACTGTGCATCAAGAGCAAGTTTGCTCTCAGCATAGTCCTCTATCAGAATCCGATAGAGTTCAGCAGCGGCTTGATATTCGCCCTTTCCTTCCTTTATCCAGGCAGAGAGATAGAGGGCATCGTCGGTAAACTCGTGTGTATTATCCTCCAGCGAACGATCAGCCAACGCTTCGGCCAACTCCAGGCTGTCTTCTTCGGCAGCCATGCGTGCAAGCCAGTAGTATGCTTCGTCTTCATGGTCACCCTTCAGACGGATAATCTCTTCAAACGCATTTCGGGCTTCATCCCAATTTGATTCGCGCCATGCAGTAACGCCCCATCGGTACATCACTTCGCCGGCGCGAGGATCGTTTGGGTAGAGGAGAAGGAAGCGTCGTGCAGCATCGAGTGCCGGATAGTTCCTGTCAACCTCAGGGTTTGCCTCAGTCAGCAGAAACAGAGGAGTTGGGAGATCGGCAGCCGGAGCAGCTGAGTCGATCAACTGATTCAACTTTTCAATCGCGAGCAGATATTCTTCGAGTTCTATCAATATCGCTGCTTCACGCGTTCCTTCCTGTAGCGAGCGATCCCTGTCAATTCGAGGTTGTCCCTGCAAGCAGACCGGAAAGAGAAACAGAACAAGAAGGCAGAATCTCCTTTTTTTTATCACAGAGAGCGTATAGATAACAGTTGGATGTTTCGACTATAGAGGGGCCTGAATATTCATTTCAACGCAAAGATACAAAACCACAGAGCCTTTCACGCTTTCGGAATCGACGTATATCTCATGGAAATGCAACAAGAGCTTGAATCGTGGAAAGTTCCGGTGTAGTTTGCCGTGAGTTCATAGTGTGCGTGTTCAAATTATTGAAAAGAGAAGGGTTGAAAATGACGAAATATAAGGGGTTAAGGGTGACGCGTGTGCAAATTAACACGATGGAACGGGTACTGTTTCCAAGGGAAAGCGGCGAGACGTTACATAATCGCGGTTCATTTTGGAACTTTCGGAACCCCATTTCGGAACTTTCGGTACCCTTGATGTGAACACGTTTCGGAACCTTTAATTTGAAAACACAGTACTTTGGGAACACTTAAAGTGAACACATTACGGAACTCATATTGTGCTCACATGTTGCGAATTAACTTGACAACGACACCCAAAATCTTAATCGACATTCCTTCTCGAATCTCCAACGGCTGATAACCTGAATCGTCCGGATAGAGGTACGCACGTTCGCCGATCCGCTCGTAACGCTTTATCGTCAATTCCCCGTCGACCGTTACCACAATCACGTCCCCGACCTTCGCGGTTTCCTGTTGCCGCACGATGACGGTATCGCCGGACACAATCCCCGCGCCTTCCATCGAATCCCCAACGATGCGACACCCGAACACCTTTTGCGTTGTGCCGTCCGTTATCAGTTCTTCTGCCGTTAGCACTTGTTCGACATGATCGTCCGCCGGTGGCGCCGCGCCGGCCGGAGCCGGAACCAAGAACAACGGTATTCGTTATACGGTTGCATTCCAACAGATACCCTACCGTGTTCCCCATAAATTACATAATTCCAATCTATTTTGATACCGAGGTCATCACATTTTGGGATTAGTTGATCGATTGGAAGTCGGGAGTTTCGAATTCGCCAGGTTGAGATCGTATTTTGTGCTTTCCCTAAAAGATCGGCTAATTCCGTATCCTTTTCCAGTCCGATCTCTTCCTTGATCCGATCGATTAATATCCCTGTTCGTAATTTTGTTCTTGACATTTCCCTACCGTGTTCCCCATAAATTACATAATTCCAATCTATTTTGATACCGAGGTCATCACATTTTGTGGCTAGTTGATCGATTGGAAGTCGGCTTGTTGCTCAATTTCGGATCGAAAAGTTTGATGTTCAAGCGGTTGGTCCTGTCTCCAGTTCGCGCACCCAAATGACCGTTACTCATACTCATACTCATAAAACATCTGCGTAATCCAAAATCCCTGCCTACCGCAGGCAGGCGCGACAATCTGTGATTCAGACGATGCGAAGGAAAAGCGGTACAGCCCGCCGAAGTGCATCGAGACACGCAAGCGGCGCGTGTTCGGTAATCCTGATATGGAAGAACTCAGCACGTCATACGTGGAACGTCACAACCTGTCGATGCGGATGGGTATGCGCAGGTTTACACGGTTGACTAATGCGTTCAGTAAGAAGATCGAAAACCATATACACATGCTCAGTCTGTACTTCGTCTACTACAACTTTGTGAAGATTCACAAGACGTTGAAGGTCACGCCTGCGATGGCCGCCGGGGTGTCGGACAAATTGCGGGACGTGGAGTGGATCATCGGCCTGATCGATGCCCGCGAAGCGAAACCCAACCGCCCGAAGAAATACAAAAACGAATTTCAAACTGATACACTACCTGCGATTGTGGAGGGACAATTTATCAATTGAAATTACATAAATTTGTAGTATAATGGAAAATTTGCATGGATGAAGAACGCCGGAAAGATATCTCTGATGCATGGGACTGGTTACACAAGTACCAGTTATCAAACTCTCAACTTTTTGACAGATCGATTCTGTGGCTATCAAGCGCAGGTCTAGGATTCTCATTAGCATTCATAAGAAACATAGTTCCGCTGGATAATGCAGTCAATGTATGTTTTCTACATTATTCTTGGTGGGCATTTATATTTGTAATTCTAATTACATTATGTTCATTTCTCATTAGTCAGTGCGGAATAGAAAAGCAATTCGCGCAATCTCGGAGCGAGTTGGAAGGTAACGAGGATCACAAACCATCAATTCTCATTAGTCAGTGCGGAATAGAAAAGCAATTGGCGCAATCTCGGAGCGAGTTGGAAGGTAACGAGGATCACAAACCATCAATTAATGGAAAAGATGATTTACTATTTCGGATAGTGAAGTATATGTCCTATGTTTCTATGGGATTCTATATCTTTGCCATTATTTTTACGACTTTATTCATTCAATTTAATACATAAGATGCTATTATGACAACTAAGAAAACTCCGTCCAATCCTTCACATACGAGGGGAGCCCCAAAAGTGCAGATACCACCTCGACCCAATCCCGACTCTAAACCTGACCCCGGGGCTAAACCCGAAACTCCTGCGAAGCCATCTTCTAACTCACCCCAACCATCTGAACCCTCTGATAAGTAGGGACCGATGCTTACAAAGTTCAGAGAGTAAACGTTTTCCATATCCAGTGAATCCTGATATAGCACCTTCTTTTCACTATAGAGCGTGCATGGCTACTCTGGTTCAACTGTTTACACATCATGCGAATATTGTTGTATTCATTCAACACATTTTTATTACTTCTGTTGAATGTAATTGACATTGTTGATGGAAATTCCACGGAAAGGGTTCATTGACCGAGGAAAAGGATAAGGAACGGTACGAACAATCATGAATTGAATCCCGCCACACAGCAGCCGAACGGTATCTACATCATGTTGCTTGAGACATGTACCGACTCCCGAACAGTCGGCTTGCTTTGGCGAGGTGTGGTGCACAACCGAAAACCTCTAACGGCTCACAGCTGTTTACCAAAACGATTCGTACATCTTCGCGCTTTGGTCCACTAGGAACCGGGTGGCCTGGGATGTGGCGCCATCATCACAAGCAACGCGGCGTTCTCCTCTGAATCGTTCCGCACACCATGCGGTTCTCCCGCTGGCGCTGCACAGCTCTCTCCCGCTTCAAGCTGATAAGTGCTTTCACCGACAGTCGCTGTCGGGCGCCCCTCGAGCACGAAGTATACTTTGTCCTCGTTCTCGTGCGAATGAACCTTTTGCTCCTGTCCCGGCTTCAGGCAGTATAGATCAGCGAACATCTTCGCTGATTCATAGAGATTCACCTTGGTCATCTTCTCGTCAGAAAAACGGACGAGCGATCGGTAGTCTTGTATACGCATGGCGGAGAAAAATAGTTAGTTGATAGTCATGTTAGTTTAATGGTTAGATAGTTCACCAGGAAGATCGTTTTCGTTCTTATGTGTCCCGAGCACGATAGCAGGTCGGTAGGATCCATGTCTTACAATTCCCTTTCCATCAGAACATGAGCCTCGGTCTCACCTGTGCAGACAAATCCTAACCTCTGGTAAAAAGTCAGAGCGCGTGGATTGACCTTCAAGACTCGAAGACCTATTGGCAAGTTACACTGACGGGCCTGCTCGATGAGTATCATCATGCATTCTCTGCCGATTCCCATTCCCTGGTATTCTGGCACCAGAAACAGTTGGTTGAGTTTCAGGCAGTCAGATTGAAACCGTGCAGTCATGATGCTAATTTCAGATGCTCTGGATCGAATCGTTCGTTGTGAAGCTGCAGTTGCTTATCCTCAATTCCAGCCCCGGACCTTTTCCACATACTCCTTGAACGCCGCCTTCTTTACGCCTTACGAGAACTGGCTGTCGCTTGCGCCGGCTTGTCGTAGTTTGAGACCGTCCATTACTACCGAGGTAACGTTGAACTGTGTGTGAAGATCAGGCAATACGTTCTCTTTTTGCATCGTTGGAAAGAATCGCCCTTTCCAGTTCTTTCAGATCGTTCACTTCTTCATTTATCTCCATAGCGACCAACCCTGGGCTCGACCCGACACGAATTCTTCCAAGATCAGGGAAACCGAGAACATCTGCACCACCCACCGTTACTGCACGAAGAAGAGTGCCCGGAGGAAGGTCGGGAAATCGCTCGTGCAGCAGACGGGCTTCGTCGAAGACATCCATGCTCGGGTTCGATCCACGACCATCGGTGCCAAGAGCCAGCCTCATCCCTACCCGTACCATCTCCCGCACGTGTGGTAACAGACCGGTAATATGGAGATTTGATGTCGGGGAAAGGACTGCCTTCACACCCCTTCTGGCAAGAAGCTGGATTTCGCTGTCAGCCGCATCGGCAAGATGAACGGCAACAAAGCGAACCGAGAGCAGACCGAGTTGATCGTAAAACAAGATTGGGGAGACGCCGGGTGGAACAAAGCTCTCATCCCACGCCCCTGCCATCTTCAAAAACTCTACCCAGGGTCCCTCACCCTGCTCATAAAGCTTCCGCTCATCAGGGCCTTCAGCCAGATGTTGATAAAGATATGTTCCGTTAGCAAGGCTCCATTCATCAATGCTCTTCATCAGTTCGGGTGAGATCGAGTATGGAGCGTGAGCGCCAAGCGCATGCACTACGTTGCCCTCCCATCCATGTGCTCCCTTAAGTCGCTCCGCCTCTGCCATGATCTTCTCTCTACCCTCCCGACTGAAATCGATCAACTCATGAATATACCGGCAACGCATTCCCGACCTCATGATTGGCTTCAGGGTCCCCTCGTTGTTCACCACCTCTCCAAGAGCAACTGTTCCCGACGCTCTGATCTCATCGATAGTTCTCGTAACGGCCTCCTCTCGTTCTTTCGAGGTCAGCCCGGCATCCCGATCCACCAACAACTTCCGAATCCATGCTACCAGTCCTTCACCCCCAGGAACGGTCTCTGTACGACCAGCATCGGTAAGATGTATATGAGCGTTGACAACGCCCGGCATAATCACCTGGTGGTCGTGCCGTTCATCACAGATATCGAGAAGTTCCCTGATGGGAGCAGCTTCAAGAATTGTTCCCGACTCATCGATCAAGAGACCGTAACCAACTTTTGGTCGATCGAAGTCAGGCGAGTAGAGTATCTCGGCTGTATGAAGTATATAGTGAGGCATAGTTTCCCGGAGATCGGTGACGACGGGATTCCCGTTGCAGGCAAGATGCCTGCGTTCCGCATCACCCGTCCCTTACCAACTCTCTTCCCTTCTCAACTTCCGCTTAATCTGTTCTGCATGGCTTCGACAACCAAGGGCGGAGAGCACATCGCTTAGATACCCAACAATCTCTTCATCGTCAGGCGTTCGTTGAAGGGCACCTTCCAACGCAAGAACTGTGCTCTCATGATCTCCTGATCGCGACGTCTCTTCGGCAACTCGCAGGATTATATCGCGCAAAGCTACCTCGAAATCATCACGAGATGCATCAAAGAATATGTCGAAGATTCAGGGGTTGGGAGCCAAGGGTCGAGAGTCAGGGGTCGCGAGTTGAAGGGTAAAAGTGGTCGAATAGTTCAATGGTTGTTTGGTTGGTAACATGATGGAGTGGGGAATCTATCACCTCTTCCGTCACCACTTAAATACTATCCAGCTCCAAGTACTAAGCTCGACCTACGGCAAAAACAACAGTGCAATAATGATTATGGCTCCGAAGAAGACAAGCGTCAACCCAAGCCATTTGATCCATTTTATCACCAGGAGATTCTCTTTGGATAACTCGGTCTCGTCCTTCATGAAGACTTTCGGCAACCCGAAAGCAATTAAAAGACCGAATATCATAAAGACTGCCGTTCCGATAACAATGCCGATGCCATCAGTACTAAGATCCATCTGAATATCTCTCTGCTCTCGTTCTTTGTCTCTTTCTCTTCTTTGTGTTCCGCCGTGGCGGATGGTAAACCTCACCACGAAGGCATAACCTACACGAAGAATCACGAAGATTGAAATTAGCTCTTACCGACCGGAAGAGTATACGTGGCGACACATCGTTTCAACCCTTTTTCAAGGTTCAACCTCTCCAGGTCTTTGCCAATGAAAACGATACGGGTCATTGGGTTTTCATCTCCCCACTTCTCACCATATCGCCAATTGTAGAGTGAGCGAACAGCCTGAATAATCAAACGCCTTTGCTGATCCACAATGGCAAGAATTCCTTTGATCCGATAAAGTTGTTCTCCCTGTTCCAGCAAAAGCTGACTGAACCATTCCTCAAAGAGATTGAAATCGAGTTGGCAGTCGAGCTTCAACGAAAGCGAGGAGATCGCTCGATAATCTCTCCATGTTTCAGGATTAGATTCGGACGATGCAGTAAGTGAAATACGTGTCAGGTCAAAGCCACCGATGTCAAGGAGATCAAATGCGTTAACCTTGGCCTCTGTTGTTGGCAGGATTACGACTTCCTGATTGATTCTCCTCAAACTTTTCTTGGCTAACAAAAGCTGATCTTTCTCCACCAGATCAATTTTGTTCAGGACTATCTTATCAGCAAACGCAATTTGTGCAGCCACTTCCTCGGCTTCTTCCAAGTCTTTAAGCACGTTCGAACTGTCAACAAGCGTCACGACGCCATCGACAGCGAAGGCTTCTGCATGATCGGGATGATTCAGGATAGAGAGAACGGCTGCAGAGGGATCGGCAATCCCGGTCGTCTCAATCAGAAGATGATCGGGCGGATTCTCCATTGAAGCTATCTCTTCGAGTGCAGCGAGAAAATCGTGGTTGACCGCACAGCAGAGGCAGCCGTTACTCAACTCGTAAAGTCCGAACTCAGCGCCGATCACCAGTTCACCATCGATACCAATCTCACCGAATTCGTTCTGGATAACGGCGATCCTGAGACCATGTTCTTCGGAGAGAATATGGTTCAACAGCGTCGTCTTGCCAGAGCCGAGCCAGCCAGTTATGATCGTGATGGGAAGCATTGTGAAGTGTCGAACGGGAAGTTTGAAGTCAGAAGCAAGAATTGATATTGCGCAGTGGGGACTTCAATACAACCTTTCCCACTTCGCACTTCTAACTTCTAACTATTTTTCATGCCACTGCAATCCCCTTGTTATCTATCCGCTTAATCGTCCCGTACATCTGTCTACGCTCAACAACCTCATCGTTTGCATTAACCCAGCTTGTACCGATCAGAGCGGTTTTGTTGAGATAGTCTGTATAGTCCATAAATGCAATCTCATTATACTATGCTCTCTTGAGAAGAGTGGTCTGGAAAGTCATCTCCCACGACCACGCACGCCTTTAATCCCTTGCAAGAGGGGATACTACAATGGCTTGAACTGCTCGAATGCCTCACCACAATCCTTGCAGTAATGGAGTGATCGGCACAGTGTGGGACCGAACGGAGACTTCAGTTCAGTGTTGCGACTTCCGCAGTTGGGACAAGGGACATCGTTCAGGAGATCGAGTTGCAGAGCGCCTTCAAAACGCGGGGGCGGAGCAAGTCCATGCTTTGCGAGATCTCTGCGTCCCTCTTCAGTCAGACGATTCGAGCTCCAGGCTTCATCGAAGTTCATCTCCACTTCCACGCCATCGAACCCCATCTCTTCCAGTTTCTCCTGGACCTGATTTTTCATATAATCCATAGCAGGACATCCGGCAAACGTCGGGGTCATCTTTACGCGAGCAACGTTGCCATCGGTAATCTCCACGTGTGTTATCACACCGAGATCGACCAACGAGACCGTCGGAATTTCCGGATCCATCACTTCTTTCAACGCAGTCCAGATATCGTCAACGATTAGCATTCCAAACCCTTTCTGACTTCATACTTCATACTTAATACTTCTAACTTCTTTACCACTCCGCACCTGGATCTATACGGAAGACCTCTGCCATCTCATCAAGTAACGGTTGGAGATGCTCAGTATGGTAACCCTTTCGTCCACCGTAGGCTGGCTCTACACTCTGAACATCAGGCAAAGTAAGATCGGCCTCCTCGACAATCGAGGTAAGCGCAGTCAACCATCTCTCCTTCAACGTTTCCTCTCCTTCAAAAATTCCCTCTCCCTTCAGAATATCGTCATGATCTCCCGGTTCGAAGATACCGAGAGCAAGTGGGAAGGCTTCGTTCAGAGCTGTTTGGGTTCGTGCCTTGCTCTCCTCATTCCCTTTTGCTCCCAACTGTGTCACCCAGGTAACAGCATGGAAGAGATGATATTTGATCTCTCCTTTCACCTTACGAGCAACCTTTGCCAACGGCTCGAATAACGAGTTCTCCAACATCTCGAAACGAAGTTGTTCTGCCAGATCAAAGAGCAGATGGCGGACCAGACTGAAGGCATAGTCCCCTATCGGCAGTTCGACCAGATGGCAGCAGGTAAAGTCTTTTTCACTCCGTGTGAAGGCAATCGTGTCGGGATCTTCTTCACCGAAGACTTCATGAAGTATCGAATAGATAGCGAGACTGTGCCCCAGTTTGTCCTGTGCAATTGAACTGAAGGCAATATCCTCTTCGAGAATGGGCCCCAATCCTGTCCACTCGGAATTGCGATGTGCGATTATCAACTCATCATCGGCTATCCG
The DNA here is from genome assembly GCA_021296135.1 of Chlorobiota bacterium. Taxonomy (GTDB): domain Bacteria; phylum Bacteroidota; class Ignavibacteria; order OLB7; family OLB7; genus JAGWAZ01. The sequence goes on from JAGWAZ010000066.1 coordinate 19,627, forward strand.
GTAAAGAAACGTCTTGAGTGCTGAAGCAACTTTCGGAGCGACTCCGTTTGCTGGTCTGCCGTTATCCATTTGTAGCTCCCTCCTGTTGTTTCTTCCATGCTTTGAGTTTTGTCCCGACGCGATACCCTTTGGCTTCCCGGTAATCCTTCTCCGGTGTCGTCTCGAATATGTCAGCATCCTCCACGCTTATCGTCATGATTTCAGAGGTCGGAACAACCCAGATTGCGACTGTTCGGGAACGACGTCCGTATTGTTCCTTTGCCATCACAAGCGCAAGCTCAGTATTAGGAGCATGAAGAGAGCCGACATGAACCGGTTGTCCGCCCCGTTTTTCCTGATGGAAGACCTCGTAGGTCTCATGTTGATCCATCGGCGCCAACGGCTCGAACGACTGATCTTCAGCCGGTATTTCCAGACGCGTCACACGCGGATCAAGTGATTTGATAATCATATTCGAGTTATGAGATAGAAGCTTTGAGGGTCGAGCTTATGGGGATAACACTCCTGCCCTCTCAAGAAGGACGTTACCTAACAAACAACGAAAGGATCGGTTCTCCTGCAAGGGAGGCGGCCCTTTGTTGCAAATTGTATTAAGATCGACGAATAATTCCTAATGTTTGCAGATGAGTTATATATTCATCCTGATTCATGGGACAATCGACGAAATTCTCAAACTGTTTGTTAGTAAGCTTGACTTGCTTTGCCATCTTGCTTAGCAGAGAATCATCGGGTGTTTTATACTTTGAGCCATGAGAGACTTTTGTAAAGATTGCGGTAGTCAATCCTTTATGCTCGAGGAAATAGAATCGATGATCCCCTCCATCGATGATCCCCTCCTTTATAAACAAAGCCTTTCTTCAATAACGCTTGTTCGACATCAGCACGATCACGAGGCATATTATCGAATAACTTTGAGAAGAAACTCACGAAGGTGTCGAGCATTTTCATCGAGAGTATTCACTGAAAGATCAAGAAAAACTCGAGCTAGCCCCGATGCTTCTTCAAGTATGTTTTGTTCAGCTTCAATTAAACTTTTACCTACTCCTGTCAAAGACCATTTGCTATGCGTCAACATAATTGAATCGTTCTCATACTCCAGAAGAAACGGTTCTCCAGCGACCCCAATAAAATGCTCTTGCTGTTTTTCTATATCTCCTTCCACAGTTCTATACTGTCCTAATAGAGGTGGAGATGAGACTCTATTCAATGCAATCTCTTTTGGATATCCTCTTGATTCTCTTATCGACTGTGGGGAAGATGGGGTAGCTGAAACCGAAGAATTGTGCGAAAAACAGTATTCCATAGTTATTATAAATAATATCTCTTGTTCGAAAACTGTAAACGATCTTAATTCGATCGATTGGAAAGCATCTCTTCTCCCTTTTCCACCAACCACCTTCCAATAGCAATGGCAGCCTCAGGTGTCATCAGAAAAGTAGCTACGACCTCGCGAGTGATATCACCGCGAGTAGTTTGTCTTCCTTGATTTGTATCTCCTCGGCCTTCTTCGTCAACTGAGACACTAATAATTTATGGAGTCGTAGGATATTGAATAAAAAACTGTGCCACTAATGACGCCTGGTCTGGAGTAACTCCCCCAACAGCACCTGTAACTGCAGATGTTATAGCTTGTCGATTTTGCTCTGTAACAATACTGATTTCACGCGACATACTCAGTTCCATCTAAATTATTATTGTCATAGTTTTTGAGTCCCGTTCATGCAAGTGGAACAGTATACGTTGCCGACGGCCGAGCAAGTGCCTCCCGCACCCAGCGCCCGTTCTCCTCGGCCATCTTGCGGACAGCAAGGCGTTCCTTGTTGCACGGTCCATCCCCTTTAATCACGCGGAAGAATTCATCCCAGTCAGGATCGGTGAACTCCCATACGCCCGTCTTCTCATTCCTGCAAAGATTTGGATCCGGAACCGTCAGACCAAGCTCCCGAATCTTCGGCACATACGTGTCGAGGAATTCCTGGCGCATCTCATCGTTTGTTGCCATCTTCACTTTCCAGCGCACAAGCCTGTCAGTGTGAACAGAGGCCTTGTCGGGTGGACCATGGAAGTGCATGATCGGCCGCCACCAGCGATTCAACGCATCCTGCACCATTTCACGCTGCGTTGGCGTTCCGGTTGCTAAGGTTACCACGCTGTCGTAACCGTACTTCAGGTGGAACGATTCCTCAGCGCAAATGCGTTCGAGAGCTCGACAGTATGGACCGTACGATCCTCTTGAGTTGGTAACCTGATTGATAATCGCTCCGGCATCGATCAACCAGGCGATAATTGCTGTGTCGGCCCAGGTTTTTGCTGGATAGTTGAAGACATTCGAGTATTTCGACTTTCCGCTGAGAAGATCGTTAATCATCTCCTCACGTGATTTGCCAAGAGTTTCAGCGGCACCATAGAGGAGTTGACCATGACCGACCTCATCTTGCACTTTTGCCATGAGTGCCATCTTGCGACCGAAGCCGGGAGCACGTGTAATCCAGGTCCCCTCCGGTAATGTGCCGATGATCTCGGAGTGTGCATGTTGCTCGATCATACGAATCAACTGGCAACGATACTCCGCTGGCATCCGGTCATGGGGTTCGATCTTCTCACCACGATCGATCTTGGCCTCGAACTCCGCCAGCAATTGCGGGTCTTCCTCATGCCCATCATGCTGGTTCGGAGCGTCATTTATTGATAGGTTTCCGTACATATATCTCTCCGGATCTATTCTCGATCTTTTGTTGCTCTAACCTATGGTATTCAGGACGAACTCGAAGGAGACACAATTGTGTTGCCCTTGCAGGTTCAATAGATACTGACTCAAAGATAGATGAAGTTCCGAAATCAGCACAAAACCGACTATGACAAATGTCATCGAAGGAGATCTGAAACCGAACCGACTCCCTCTCTCCTTGACACCATATCGTGCTCTACTACTTTGCATTGTACTCCTTGCTCTCGGAGTCCGCTGGATAGATGCTCCCTGGCCGGAAGAGTTGCGGCTAAAGCACATCCCGACGGCAATCGGTATCGGGCTTCTCCTCTGGGGTCATCACAGACTCGGCATCTCCGACACAAGCTTCACACTCATCATCGTTTTCATTCTGCTTCACATCATCGGTGCGCAATGGATTTACAAGATATAAAGATATGGCCCTGGCAACCACCGGAGCGCTCATCACCCTTCTACTCATGGGAATAACCTACAATCCTCCCTCTGAGTAAACTCAATTGTTCCTCTCTCCTCTTTCTCTTTATCCCCCTTCCCTTTGTCTCCCCTTTCCCTATCCACGTTCCCAAACACACATTGTCACCACGCAAAAACCTTGAACGGAACCACCGAGAGAGCTATATTTATAGCCTATTCGACATTCCTCAGTAGCTCAGTTGGTTAGAGCATCTGACTGTTAATCAGAGGGTCGTAGGTTCGAGTCCTACCTGAGGAGCAATAGACGACGGTACAAACTTTTGGTTTTCAGAACTAACTGATTGCTTTTCCGCCCGGGGGCGGAAAAGTTTTTTGGGGGGCTTTTTATCCCACCCCGCCCTGGCGGGGTGGGATTTTTGGTGGTCTCGAAATTCATAGGATTTTGGCCCCTCAAAAAAACAAACTTAACTTTCAGATTGAATAAAAGACAATTTTGTCTATAATGCCTATTGCCGAGAAGAAAATATCCGATTTTCTTCTCCCAAAAATACCATTATTTATTGTCGGATCGTCTAATGGTAGGACGACGGATTCTGGCTCCGTTAATCTATTAGAACGAGGTTTGAAGCTCTTTTGCTTAAATAATCTCACCAAAAAGACCTTGCCCACGAACAAATTATACAAAACCGATAGTTAACATTTTTCCTGAAAATCACCATTTACATAGAAAGCTAGATGTTATACTGGTTATATATACTTAGATTTATATGAAAATTCTTTTTCCTGTTAATACAAGAGTTTTAAAAAGGGCGAGAGAGCAAGCTGGCTTTACCATAGAGGATGTCAGAGATGAATTTAAAAAAATAGAGCTGTGGGAAAGCGGTCAAGAAACCCCGACTTATTCAGCGATAAAAAAAATATCAAAAAAATACAAAAAACCCTCGGCCTATTTTCTATTTCCGGCACCAGTTATAGATAAGGAAAGATTGGAAAAATTCAGAAATATGAGGGATGGCAAATTACCACCGAATCTAATCTACCTGGTTAATAAAGCGATAAAGTATCAGGATAATCTAAAATCAATATTTATAGACAGAGACAAAGAATACCCTCATTTTTCAAAGATAAAAATTGATTTAAAAGAACCCAAAACTTCCGCCCGTAATACTCTGGAGTATATAGATGAATATTTTTCTGATCTTAATGATAATAGGGAAGGGAGATTAAAAAATATTAGGTCGGTATTGGAAGCAATGGGCATCTTTGTTTTCAAGGATGATTTCAGTACCAGAATTGGCAGAGGGTCAGAAAAAGCCGACGAAGATGGTTTTTGTATTTACGACGAAGATTTCCCGATTATCGTATTAAATAATAATACAGCACAGCAAAGACAGCTTTTCACTCTGTGCCATGAATTGTTTCATATATTGTTGGGGTCCGATTCCCTGGTATCTGCAACCGATTCTTATCAAGAAGAATTGGTGGCTAATATTTTTGCTTCTGAATTTTTAGTACCCCAACAATCACTCCGCCAATATATAAAACAAAATAACTTTAACAGCACTCATTTGTCCGATGAGGAAACGATAAAAAAAATTGCTAATCATTATGAAGTCAGCAGGTATGTCATAGCCATTAAGTTAAGTGAAATCAATGTTATAGACAATATCTTGAAAAACACTTATTTAAACAAGTTTAAGAAAGATGCGAAAAATTATAAAAAAAGCAGTCGGGGTGGAAATTACTATTTCACAAACAGGGCTTATTTATCGCCAAGATATGTTGACGCAGTTTCCAGTTTATACCATGAGGGGAAATTAACCCCAACCGACCTGGGAAAGAGTCTTTCAATGAAGCCGGCTATAGCACATAGGTTCGTTAGGGAATTTGTATAATGATTTATTTATTTGACGAAAATGTAATTATAAATTTCTTCAAACTTTACCCCAAAGAAGTGTTTTCTAAACTACACGATGATATACAGAAAATCATTGACGAAGGGAGGATTTTCTGCGTGGATTCAATGTTTGATAACTTAAGTTCCAAAAACAAAGACGACGAAATGCAAAAATTTCTAAAACAAAATAAAGAAATTTTCCTTGAACCGACCGAAGCTGAATTTAAATTTATTAAAGAATTATTTATAAAACAGCATTACCGAGAAAGATTAATAACAAATGCAGATGTCCTTGCCACAAAGAGCGACATCTCCGACCCATATTTGGTGGCAAAATCTCATCTTGAAAATCACACTCTTGTTACGGATGAGAAGCGAACTAAAATGCCCTGGGTCTGCGAAAAATTCAATATAAAATGTATTGATAGATTGAACTTTTTTGTAGAAGAAAACCTAAAATATTAAATGTGTGAGTTGAGTTATTTTTACAAAGCTTTTATGTTTGGTTTTTGAGATGTGTAAATAATTTTAATGTCCCACATTCAAGTCTGAAGTGCAACAGGTGGAGGAGCTTTACCACAAT
>JAGWAZ010000067.1 GCA_021296135.1 Chlorobiota bacterium
GAGGAAACAACTCGGATTGATTCCAAGTGATACTTCGGCAGAAGAAATTGCTGAGGAGATAGAGGCATAAAGAGAGTTAGATAATCAGTTGTCTAGGAGGACTGGCGCGAGTGGGTGTCGGTGGAAGGGCAGGCTACGTCCTCACTCCACCAAGCTCCGGGTGTCCTACGGACGCCCTCCGCTTGCTTCCGTTCGTCCGTCGCTCACCGCAAAACCAAAAAATTCCTTACCACTTCAATTTTGGCGGGGAGTGCAACTTCGGCTAATAATTGCCAGATGTTATGTAAGACCCATAACAGAGCAAAGGGTAATAGATAGATTTTTGAGCATTAATATTTATGAAGATCAAATCACTACAAATATCAAATGTTCTAAGTTTCTCTTATGTTAAGGATATAGCAAGTGCCCCTAAAATTGTTTTTGATGAAAATTTAAGTCTTCTGATTGGCCAAAATGGATCGGGAAAATCAACCGCTCTTGAAGTAATAAACTTTATTTTTAGGAGAGTTCTTTTTATTCCGTATGAAAGAGATACCAATTCTAGAATCGATTCTAGAAAAAAGCAAATTAAAAAAATTGGCAATGCCCAACACTATCGTGCCTTTCGACTTGATAAAAACTACAATTTTGAAAGTGACGAGCAAAAACAAAAAATAATAGTGGTTGTGGAGTTGGATGATATTGATCGTGCCAATATACAACATCTCAAGGATAACAGGGATAGATTATCACCAATAATCAGTCTTTATTCTGGTGGACAAATGCTTGCTGATGACACGGTTCAAAACAAACATCAGCTTGATATTACTATTACGCTAAATAGCGCAGATAAGACCTACACAATCCAGACCAATGAAGAAGATATCGGATACATATATCTAAGCGTATACAATTTGTATAAAGAAATAATACAAATCTATAACGAAGAAAATCAAGACACTCCGATAGATAATCTATCCGAGTCGTTCGCGTTGATTGGTGGATATCGAAATTATAACTCCTACGAGCCAACTATCTCTCTCGGTGAGGGAAATACAGCGCCAAAACAAATTCAGAATGTTAGGTCATCAGAATATTCTAAAAGCACAAATTCTGCAGAAAATCGCGAGCCGACTATTTTTAGTCTGGTCAGATTAAGAATGGCGGGAAAATGTTTTGATTTGATGACAACCAAAAGGGACAAAGAAGAATGTGAGTCTGAAGCAAACAACTTGGATTTTATTAAAAGCATTAACGATAAACTCAAGATTATTAATCTCAAAGTTGAAATAAAACTGCTTGATCAATCACAATGGCGTTTTGCTTTTTCCTTTATTGACACAAAGAGAAATAAAACTATTTCAGATATCAACTCCCTAAGTTCTGGGCAGAAAGCAATTATTCACTTGGTCTTTGAAGCGTATGGGCGTGGTGATATCAAAGGTGGTCTTGTAATTATTGATGAACCTGAAATCCATTTACACTATCAGTTTCAGAAAGAGTATCTGCGTGTTATAGAAAAATTAAACAACGAGCAAGGTTGTCAGTACATACTTGTTACCCATTCGGAATCTCTTATAAATTCTGAAACAATTAGTAATATCATTCGGCTCTCGCTTGATGAAGACGGCTATACAAAAATAAATCAACCCACTATTACCAATAATCAGAGATGGCTTGTAAAAATCTTAGATAACAAGCGTTCCACTCACGCATTTTTTGGAAGTAAGATTTTGCTTGTTGAGGGAGATTCTGACCGCTACTTCTTTCGCGCAGTGCTCGGCAAAATAGAGGAAAGATTAAAGAAGGGTTTGGTGCAAGATATTAGCATTTTAGATATCAATAATAAGAATAAATACGAGGAATGGCGAACATTATTTGATGCTTTTGGCTTGAAAGTATTTTTTATCACCGACCTTGATTCGGCGTGGGAATTCTATCCAAGTCAAAAACCATCAAAGATAAATAAACTGTCCCTTGTCTCTTCATTTCTAAATAGTCATCCTGATGTTATATCTAAAATTGAAGCAAAATATCCCAATAATATTTTTATTTTGAAAGAGGGGGATTTGGAAATATATCTTAATATTCATAACAAAGCTTTGACTAATGTGATTGATTTCTGTCAGAATGATCTCGGGACATATCTCGCAGACAATGCTAATACTAAAGTTCAAGAACTAAAAATGATTATGTCCAAAGTTACAGAAGAAAACGAAGCAGAGTTGTGGTAATAAAGCAGAACTACCACGAACATCACCGAAGCTGTGAGCGAACCGAAGCAACACCGAGCAGGCACGCGAACGAATGTGAGCGGCCCAGGTGAGGGGCACAGCACTACCACGTGGTTCGCTCGTACGATGTAGTTCGGGATTACCACGTGCGCGGCGCGTGGATTACTCATCAAAATCCTGCGGATTTTGTTTGTAAAAAGTTAGAATTTTGTCCAAAAGGCACCGCCAGTTAGAAAATGGCTCGCCAGAGGCTGAGGATCCCCCAGCCAATTTTGGCTTCAAATCGGAATTTTTCACCTTTCTTTAATTTTTAAGGATAGTAATATGTACAAAGATATAATTAGTTATAAGTTAGCAGAGAATATTTCTGAGGAACATTTGTTGAATGTTGCAAGTGATGTTTTAAAATATTGGATGAGCACACAGTCAGGTTTTATTAAATGGGAGATTCACAAAAATAACGATGGAGGTTATACCGACATTGTTTATTGGGAATCAAAGGACGATGCAAAAAAGGCAGAAGCAGACATGGTGAACATCCCAAATGCTAATGATTGGTATTCTTGCTATGAGAAAGGTTCAATTTCTAGTATAAATCTAAATCAGGTAGCAACATTTAATTAGGAAAAGTCTATCAAAAGATGAATAGAACGAAAAACATTTTTTCAACTCACTCCGCTCCGCTTCGTGCCACGCTGGGCTCTGATTGCGTTCGGCTAAGGGTTACGTGATGGCAAGAAGCAGCGCTTCCACAGTCGAGGAATATCTGAGCGAGCTTGCGCCGGAGCGGCGGGAGCAAATCGAGATTGTGCGCGATGTGGTGCTCGACAACCTGCCGGACGGCTATGAGGAGGCGATGAACTGGGGCATGATTTCGTGGGAGGTGCCGCTTGAGCGCTACCCCGATACCTACAACAAGCAGCCGTTGATGTATGCAGCGCTGGCGTCGCAGAAGAACTACATGTCGCTCTATCTGATGTGCGTCTATACGCATGAGGATGACAAGACTTGGTTCGAGGAGCGATTCAGGGCGAGCGGCAAGAAGCTCAACATGGGAAAGTCCTGTGTGCGCTTCAAGAAGATCGATGACCTGCCAATGGAACTGATAGCCGAAACGATTGCGTCAACGTCCGTTGACGAGTACATCAGTCGCTATGAGTCGGCGCGCAGGAAATAGAGTAAGCAACGCGGAGAGGTGCTGGAGTGGACGAACAGACACGACTGGAAATCGTGTGTGCCTGAAAGGGCACCAAGGGGAAGATGTCCGGTTGCGTGACAGCAATCGGGCATGTTTTTGAACGGGGCGAATCTCAGTTCCCTGAAGCCACTCTGCCTTTTGAATGTCTCCTCCACACAACTATCACACCACTGAGAGTTCGCAGAGTGAGATTGCTCTACTCATCGAGGTACGTAGCCAAATCCGAGATCGATGCAAGCCCCGACTCTTGCGCAGTCTCTTCTCGCATCATCAAAGCATACGTGTTGTTGAACCCGAGCGGATCGAGCCAGGCCAGATCGAACTGCTCTGCAAAATTCTCTTTGACGTAGAGGTAGACCGCGTCCTTGTCCCAAATAATGTCCTCAACGGTCTGTTGATCGGGAGAGAGCAACACAAGAAATCCGGTACCGGTATATTCCGGATAGAGATCTATCTCACCGGCTAACAATGCTTCAAAGACAATCTGAGTGCCGCCAAGACCGGTCTTCAACTCCACGTTTAACGAGGTATTGTTTTCAATCAGGAGCCTGAAAAGCTCTGCAAGAATAAACTGCTCGGTGAAGTTCTTGCCCCCGATCGTAATATCGGCCTTGCCGGTCCGCTCCAGATCGGTCTTCATGCCCGACTCCGATAGGAATTCAGTCGCAACGGCTTTCGGAGATTTCTTCTCGTGATCGACCCGGTAGTTCAAATTTCGCATCCGCTCATCGCTGATCGATCCCCCGAGCCTGTTCAGAACTTCTCTGAGTTCAGGATACTTCTCAAGAGTAGCTTTTCTGAGAAGCGGGGCAACGTAATAGGGTGGGAAGTACTTCTTGTCATCTTCAAGGACTCGAAGACGATACGCATCAATCCTTCCGTCGGTTGAGTACCCCCCGATCACATCCACCTTGTCGTTCCTGACCGCATCATACATCAGACCGGCATTCATCTGTACACCTTCGAGCTGGAGATTGTATGCCTCCTTCAGCCCCTCCCAGCCATCACGCCGTTCCATGAACTCTGCGGGCAATCCGGCAAGAAGCTCTCGCTCCTCGGTTGCTTGTAAGAGTTGATAGATCAGTACGGCAGCAAAGATGATCCCGAGAAGAATCAACAACGGTTTTATCCACTCGCGAATTCTTTTCTGCACGATACCGAGCAGAGCATCGAGAAGAATGGCAAGCAAGGCAGCAGGGATTGCGCCGAGCATAATCAACTGCACATTGTTAAGGGCAATACCGGTGAAGATGAACTCACCAAGGCCACCGGCAGCTATCAACGCACAGAGAGTCGCAACCCCAACATTGATAACCGTAGCGGTACGAATGCCGGCAAAGATGACTGGAAGCGCAAGAGGAATCTCCACCTTTCTCAGGAGTTGCCAGTCGGTCATGCCGAGGCCGGAGCCAGCCTCCTTGACCGCCGGATCAACGTCGGAGATTCCGGTATACGTGTTTCGGATAATTGGCAGAAGTGCATAGAGAAAGAGCGCGATGATTGCCGGTGTAGAACCAATGCCGACCAAGGGAATCATAAATCCGAGCAGCGCTATGCTTGGTATTGTCTGGATCACATTTGCAAATCCGATCACCGGCGCTGCAAGACGCTGCTTCCTGCTCAGAAGGATGCCGAGCGCAAGTCCGATCACAACGGCAAGAAGGACAGAGATGCCGGTAAGCCAGAGATGTTCGAGTGTCTTCGCCCCGATCTCCAGACGTTTGTCCAGGAGAAGTTCAATCAGGTTCATGCGTTCTTCCATCTCAGGAACTTCGCCTCCGCTCAAGCTTGAAAAAAGCTTCGAGAAGTGATGAAAGGGTAGTGGTTCCATGAGTTCTTCCATCCTGACCCCGAACGTTCAACGGAAGAATCTTAGCTCTCGAAAACTTGTCGAGCACAGAGTAGAGTCGATCATCCAAGCCAATCTCTCCTGCAACAGCTCCCTCCTCATCCTTTAATGTCAAACTCGAAAGCAAATCGGTTATAGTGACAACTTTCAGCTCAGTCTCAAAGCGGGCCGCATCGAAGAAGGATGCCACAACAGCGTTGTTATCTCCGAAGAGGAAGTCCTTCCCCTCCCCTTGTCGAAGAATTCGGCCCTCTTCCATCAAACATATATGGTCGGCAATCTCTATCGCTTCAGCTACATCGTGAGTCACCATGATAACGGTGATACCAAACTTTTTACTAAGGCGATAAAAGTTAGTCCTGACATCGCTGCGCGTAATCGGATCAAGAGCGCTGAATGGTTCATCCATCAACAAAAGCGGAGGTCGCGCTGCAATTGCCCTGGCAATGGCTACCCGCTGTTGTTCACCTCCACTTAACTCTTTCGGATATTTGCCGATGAACTTTTCCGGAGAGAGTCCGACCTGAGTTAGCAGGTCGGGAAGTCTGGAACGCATTTCATCTCGGTCGTGACCGAGCAATTCCGGTACAACTGAGATGTTCTCTTCGACAGTATAGTGCGGGAAGAGGCCATTTTCCTGGATGACATAGCCAATATTTCTGCGCAAGGCGATTGGATCCTGTTGGCTCGTCCTTTTGCCATTGATGATTACCTGACCAGAAGTAGGTTCGACAAGACGATTTATCATTTTGAGGGTCGTTGTCTTTCCACAACCACTTCTGCCCAGGAGGACGAAAACTTCACCCTCAGCGACCTGAAAGCTGACACTCTCAACAACACTTTTTTCCTCGTAGGTTTTTGTCAGGCTTTCGGCTTGTACCATCTATAGAATCGTGCTTTTATTTCTCTTCAACGGTAACAACGCATAAAACGCAAAGACTCAGATCACCGCGCTAAAGCACGGTGCTAACTTGTAGAGTTCTCTACGCTTACTCCCCACTTCTAACTTTTTCATTTATCCGTGCATCATCGGTTCGTTGGGTAGATTTCGTACGATCTCTGCCTCCGACTCTGCCAATTCATCGAGTCGCGAACGAACTTCCTCCTCGGGATAATACAGGTGCGCGATGTCGCAGAAAATTCGATAGTGCCCGGCTTCAGATGCAAGGAGTGAGGCATAGAACCTTGCGAGTTCCTCATCGGGAATATGCTCACTCAGGATGCGGAATCGCTCGCAGGAACGAGCTTCGATCAAAGCAGCTACCAGAAGATGATCCAACATCCTTTCCGGCTCATTTTTGCGGATCAACTTGTGAAGAGCCTGTGCATAGGAATCTCCCGGATCGCGCTTCGATGTCCATCCCCTTTCTCGTATCATATCGTAGACATGGCGAAAGTGTTCCATCTCCTCGTCGACGAGATCGAACATCTTCTGCACTAAGAGATCTCGGTCGGGATAGCGGTTAATAAGGGCCATTCCATTGGCAGCTGCCTTCTTCTCACAATGGGCATGGTCGACCATAATCTTGTGAAGATCAACCTGTGCGTTCTCTATCCAGCGGGCTTGAGATGATATTTTCAAACAAAGCATCTATGTTGTCTTCTGCTCGTTTCCTTAGTGACAATCATGATTTCTCTTTTTCCGTGTCTTTCACTTTACGATTGGTTGATCGTGACGGAACAGGGAAGATATACTCCCAGAGAGATTGCCACTCATGGTTCCATGATCTTGTTCAATGAAACATTCCCGTTTCACACATTTCTGAGAATGAAGAGCACTGCAAAGATCAGCATACCAATGCCAAAGATCAACTCAATAGTCCCTGAATGCAACCTTGTTGTGGCTCGAGCGCCAAGTGCGCTTAGAGGAAAAACTGTAGCACACAGAATACCGGCCGTCGGCCAGTCAATAAAGCCATTGATGTGATGCGTAATGATGCCCGGCACCGACAACACTGCCACACAGACGAGAGAGGTTGCAAGGGCCTGCTTTGTAGGCAAGCGCAGTAGTCCCACAAAGGCAGGAACCATTACCATACCCCCTCCAATTGCAAGGAAGCCGGCCATAAACCCTGCAAAAGCGCCTATCCCGATGAGCAGCGATGGCCTGTATCGTTCAGCACTTCTATTTTCTTCGATCTGTCCCCTTCTTATTCGTCCTCTGCTCCTCCTGAGAAAGAGAAGGGCTGAATATGCAAGAACAATTCCGGTCAGAACCATCATCACCGGTCCCGACACCGAGTTTACCAGCCAGGCGCCAATCACATTGAACGGCACACCCCCGAGCATGATCCACCCCATGATATCGAAACGGAGTAGCCGCTTGCGGAAATAGACAATAGAACCCGAAATTGCTGCCGGGAGTGTTGCTGGCAACGGAGTAGCAAGAGCGAGCAGCTCGGGAAGACCCACCAACTCACGCAACAAGGGAGTACCCAGCAACGCCCCGCCGATTCCGAACATTCCAGCTGAGAACCCTGTAATAACTCCGACCAGGATTGTAAAGACTATGTCCACACGCTACTCATAATATGTTCTCCAGAATATAGTACCCATTTCTCTTAAACATGAATCGACCAGATGTGCAACGTAGGTAACCGGTCAATTTTCATTTACTGAATCGTTCTTGACTTGAAGAAAAGCTTTAATGACAAAAAATTAAGTTGATCACTCTGCTTTTTTGCTTCATTTTTGCATCTGTCTATTCTTGAACCTTGAATTTTAGCAAAAAATACACATATGTTTTTACGCCACGCTTGTTTTGTCTCTACACTTTTCCTTAACGGCTTTCTCTTTTCACTTTTTCTGACTTCCTGTGGCAGTGCCGAAAACACAGAGCTTCGTTCTGCTGAGGGAGAAAAGTACTACGGCGGCTTCTATAAAATGAACGAAACCGACGGAATCAAGACGCTTGATCCCGTCCTTCTGAGTGATGCTCCAAGCCATCATGTTGTTCACCAGATTGCCGATCTTCTCGTCGATTTCGACAGCAGCCTGAGACTCCAGCCGGAACTTGCCGAACGCTGGGAGATCAGCGAAGACCAGACAACATACACCTATCATCTGCGCAAGGGGGTTATGTTTCACGATAATCCCTGCTTTCCTGATGGGAAGGGTCGTGAGATGATGGCAAGCGATGTGAAGTACTGTTTTGATCGTATCCTGGACGCAAGAGCAGCAAGCAAAGGGGCTGATTATTTCCGCGACAAAGTGGTAGGGGCACAGGAGTATGCAAAAGCAACCGCTGACAACAACGGACCTATCCCGGAAGGAGGCGTTGCCGGATTCAAAGTCGTTGGTGATTATACCTTCCAGATTCAGCTTGTAAAACCCTTCCCAGGCTTCAAGTACTACCCTGCGCTTGGCTTCTGCTATATCTACCCCAAAGAAGCGGTCGAGAAGTACGGTAAAGATTTCTTCCGCAACCTGGTTGCCACCGGTCCCTTTGTATTGAAAAATTGGGAGGCAGATCGTGAGCTAATCGTTGAGCGGAATCCTAAGTACTGGAGAAAAGACAACAACGGTAATCAACTGCCATTTCTCGACGGGATTCGATTCTCCTTTATCAAAGAACAGTCCACAATGTTGACCGAGTTCAAGAAAGGAAATCTTGACGAGAACTACCGCATTCCGAGTGAATACATTGAGGCAATTTTCGAGAAGCGTGAGCCGGGATCCAATGATCCCTGGAAGCTTAAAGGGGAGTATACGAAGTTTGTTCTCCACCTGATTCCAGCTATCGCAACACAATACTATGGAATGTTGACAACTGATCCGGTCTTCAGCGACCGACGCGTCCGTCAGGCTTTTAACTATGCAATTGATCGTGAACGCGTTATCGCCTTTGTTCTGAAAGGACAGGCTATAGGGCCGGCCAATCATGGTCTCGTTCCCCCTTCGATGCCCAACTATCCGGTTGACATGGTAAAAGGATATACCTTCGATGTAGGAAAGGCCAAGGCCTTAATTGCTGAAGCCGGTTATCCAAACGGTGAGGGTTTTCCTGCTGTCAAACTTCAATTGAATGCCGGGGGTGGTCGGAACCTGGAGATTGCCGAGGCAATTGAAGATCAGTTGAAACAGAATATCGGAATCGATGTGGAGATGCAGGAAGTTCAATGGGCGCAGCATACCGAGCGAATTGACAAAGGTGAGGCAAAATTCTTCCGTCTTGGCTGGATAGCAGACTATCCTGAGCCGGAGAATTTTCTAAACCTTCTCTGGGGCAAGAATGCCGCACTGCCGGGGAAACTTTCCCCGATTAACTCTACCCGCTACAGTAATCCTGAATTTGATGTCCTCTTCGAGCAGGCAATGAGCACGCCGGACGATACCGAGCGCTACAAGCTTTATGCACAGGCAGAACAGATCGCTGTCGATGATGCACCGATGCTTTGGATCTACCACGATCTTAACTTTCGCCTGGTACAACCATGGGTAAAAGGATATACCTCAAACTCACTGGATCGGCGCGACCTGACCGGTGCATGGTTCGACTTTACCGGAACAGAGAAAAATACGGAGGCGAACTGAGGTATGCCTCTCAGTCATGACCACCACACTATAAAGAGATTGAGAGTCTCCTTTCAGTGGAGTAAAACCAGGCTATTGCTGTGCGGGTTCCTCGTACTGCTCGCACCAGCCATATTCTGTTCCTGCGGAGATTCCAACCAACGTCGGAATTCGAATACGTTCTACTTCAACATGAACTCAGAGCCAAACTCGCTCGATCCAATTCAGATCAGCCAGCAAGCATCCTGGTGGATCGGCGATCAGATCTATGACGGACTGATCGGTCTCGATGCCGAGTTAAATCTCAGCGCGGCAATTGCTCGAAGCTGGGAGGTGAGCGAGGATGGCTTGAGCTGGACGTTTCACCTGCGGAATGACGTCAGGTTCTGTGACGATCCTTGCTTTGTCGATGGGGAAGGACGCAGCGTAACTGCTGAAGATGTCCGCTATAGCTTCGAACGAGTTTGCACCCCCGGTAAAACAAGCGGTTACTGGGTATTCCGTGGGAAAGTCAAGGGAGCTGAGGAGTTTTACAACAGCAGGCTCGAATCAGAGGGCAATACAGCCAATCCAATTGATCGAGTAGAAGGCTTTTCGGTAGTAGATGACACAACGTTCACGATTAAGCTATCAAAACCATTCCCGCCATTTGCGTACACCTTGACAACACCTTTCTGCTATATTGTCCCGCGTGAAGCCGTGGAAAAGTATGGCCATGACTTCTTCACTCATCCGGTCGGAACCGGTCCCTTCAAGCTCGACTCCTGGAATTCAGGAGCACAGATATTGTTAGTGCGAAACGACAACTACTACGAGAGGGATAGCAACGGGAAGCAACTCCCCTATCTCGACTCGGCACTTGCTTCGTTCATCAACGATGTATCAACAGAGTTCAGTGAATTCCAGAAAGGAAATCTGGATCTGTTGACAACAATCGATCCAACATATGCCGAACGGGTTCTGAAAGATAACGGCAAGGAACCGACCGAGGAGTTCAATCAATACACCCTTCATGTATTACCAGGGATGTCAGTTGAGTACTACGGCATAACGCTCGATCCTTCAACGAGCACAGTTCAGGAAGACAACAGACTTGCTTCAAACATCTATTTACGACGGGCTATCAACTATGCGATAGATCGAGAGCGTATTGTACATTTTGTTCTGAAGGAACAAGCGCTTCCAGCTAATAACGGCCCGATCCCACCAGGGACTCCGGGTTACACCGGCATCAAAGGTTTTACGCATGATCCCGAAAAAGCACGTCTGATGCTTGACTCGGCAGGGTATCCGAATGGTGAGGGACTTGAACCGATCAGCCTGCAAGTAAGCAATAATCAACGTGTAGGTTCCGTGGCCGAGGCGGTAGTAGAAGACTTGAAGAAGATCGGCATCCCGGTTGCCGCAAAACAGGTTGACCATGCAACACACCTAAAGCAGGCTGATGATGGCGAGGTCGGATTCTGGCGCACAAGCTGGCTGGCAGATTACCCACATGCGGAAAACTTCATGGCAAATTTCTATGGTCCCTACAGCAAACCTGCCGGACCAAATAGATCACGCTATAAAAATCGTGTTGTCGATTCGCTCTATAACGCAGCTTTGCAACCGGGACTGACGCAGGAGGAGTGGAGCAAGGTATACCATAAAATGGAAGAGATCGTACTGAACGATTCTCCCTGGATACTTCTCTACTACAGTGTCATTCGCAACATAACTCAGCCCTGGATAAAAGACTTTCAGCCTTCCCCATTACAGACGTTCGATCTCACCCGCGTACAAAAAACGACAACTGGAACTTCATAACGATACACGGGATTCGTGATTCTCAACAGAAGACTGCTTACGATTTTGCTGATTGGGTTGATTGTCCTGCCAGGCGGATCACTATTTGCTCACCTTGCACCAACCGGACCGGCTCCGACGGTAGATGCTCGCCTGACAAAACTTATGGACGTCACAATCAAGCGAAAGAAGAAAAAGAAGAAGCGTCGTAGAAGGAGATCGAGGCGCTATACTCTGCGTGGGAATCCTGAAGTTACACGGAAAGTAGCCACTCAGCTTCTCGTCGAGAAGCTGCCGGAACTGGCACGCCTTGTCGATCTCGACGTTCCTGAAACACCGACGGAGACTTCTGCAGATGTGGTACTGGAAGATTCGGAAGATCCGACAGCATCTGTACCGGGATCTTCAAATCAGTCGGTAACCATTATCGTTCCTGCGCGTTCAGAGGTTAGCAGCACCTCTCCATCCCCGGTTCCAGGAGATGGATACGATGATTCAGAATACTCGGAAGAAGAAGACCCGGATCAACTGACCGCGGAAGATGAAGATTTGCTCAATCTTGATGATGAAGAGGATCTGACAATCGAGAACTTCTATAAGGACTTCACCGACTATATGGCCACACTCAATGGCGAGACTTATATAACCGATAATGGGATCGACATGGAGATTGCAATGGAGAACTTGATGGAGTGGCTTGGAACGCGATATCTCTTCGGTGGAACCACGAAAAAAGGTATCGACTGTTCAGCCTTTACACGGACGATGTACCGCTCGATCGGTTATCCGTTGCCACGAACTGCGGTCGCACAGTGGGATACAAGTGAAGAGGAAGTGGAGTATGACGATCTGCAGTTTGGCGATCTGGTCTTCTTCAACACACGAAGTGCTGTCTACGTTTCACACGTAGGCATCTACCTTGGCAACGGTATGTTTGCCCACGCCTCCAGCCGGAACGGAGTAACGGTTTCATCACTTGAGTCGAACTATTATTCAACCCACTTCATCGGCGCTCGGCGTTATGACGTGGCAGGAACAATTGCTGAGGCAGAAGAGAAGGAGGAGATGGAAGTGAGAAGTGAGAAGTGAGAAGTGAGAAGTGAGAAGTGAGAAGTGAGAAGTGAGAAGTGAGAAGAAAAGATATTGTCTGCTTAGTCATTGTCCAGCTACGCAATGTTTCTTTACTTCTTTTTCTCTTTCAGCAATCTGTCGAGGCTGAATTTCGGGATTGCTGGAATCCGGGATTAATACCAAATTGCCTGAAGGGACACATATCCTATCCGTGCTATCGGTGTTCAATATGTTTTCTCTACTACCCTGGGTTGCGGATTAGTGATTCGGTCATGGGGGTTCTGCGAATTGTTCTCGATCAACCAGACACTCGGGACACTCTCTGGTTTGAAATTCCAGACAACATCGGAGATACGTATTTTTTTGTGGGTGATATTACAATCGATGCCTCGGCTATAGGTATCCTGTTGTTTGATCATCTCCTTGTTTACGATCTCCAGAGCCTCGGTCAGGAAAACGTGTCCAACTCTTCAGTTATCCCCCTATGGCGAAGCGTTCCGTGAACTCCGTTCTGATGGACAAGACCTGTTGAAGATGGCAATGAGTCGTCTGGGACTTTCAGCTCGCGCATACGATAAGATCCTGAAGGTGACCCGAACCATTGCAGACCTTGCCGGCCAGGAATCAATTCAACCGGAACCCCCCCCCCCCCCCCCCCCCCGCCCCGAAGAGTGCACAGCCGTATACGGCTGGGACGATGTGATTCTCATGGCCTCTGACAACAACAACCAACCAACGGGCGTTCAGTCTCAACTGTATCTTTTTGTAATAGTTCGGAAAAGTCCTACAAAAATGGACATCTGTCCTACCACCCCTTCATAGTGTCTCGCTAACTTTGATATGGGTACGATAAAGACCCCGAATTCAACTCTGAAGTGCAACGGTTGCTGGAGGAGTCATAAGGCAACGGAAAATCGGCCTGAAGGCGGAAG
>JAGWAZ010000068.1:0-6781 GCA_021296135.1 Chlorobiota bacterium
TTCCTTGTCTTCACGTGAATAGGCGTTTGAAGTAGCCGAGATCAGCAGAAGTTGCCCTGCTTCACGCAATGCTTCGAATATGCGATAGAATATCCGGGCTGCAGTGTAGATGCCGGCAGCCAGGCTTCCCCGTGTCCCTGAAACAATCGCTACATCAACGTTCTGTTGAATGATCGTGATGATACCGGTTCCACCCTGGTGCATCCCGATGCCGACGATCCGGTGCGTTGCGTCGAAGAAATTCCGAAAGGCCGGGATAAGTTTTGCTCCGCAGAGAAAAGTGCCGGTAACTGAGCTTGCAAAGAGAGCGATCAGATTATACCAGACCATGTTCATTGTACTGGAGAACGATCCGTTCTGCCATCCATAGATCATCAGTCCGATAAATCCTCCGAAATAGACAAGGTCAAGCAGAAAGATGCTCGGCATTCTGTAGTCGATTTGCAGCACCCGAATGGCAATGTTTCGCGGGATTGTTGTTCCGACTGTTGCCACCATCAAAGCAAATGCCTCTGTTCCAGTGATACCAGTCTTGAGTATGTCCGAAACAAGCGGAGCAAGCAGAACGATCAGGCTCCCAAGGAGCAGACTCAGAAGCGTGTATAGCCCCGATCCAGCCGTGATGATAGGTCGTTGGTCGGCCTCGTGTTCCGAAGCGAGTTTGACCATTGGCTGCAAAAAGAAGAAGTCGCCGGTAAGACTAATCGACAGGAAAAGCGTCTGAAACACAACCCATACACCCCAGGCATCTTTGCTCAGCAGACCCAGATGAAGTGGGATAGCTACTACGGCGACACCGTATAATATGGGCAATACCTTGTCGGCTGCTGCCCAGATTGTAAGACGGAGCCGGGTGCTTTTCCGCTTTGGTGTTTTCTGCTCTGGCGTTGGCTGGATCATTCTTCGTGGTCAGAGACCAACTGACAAAAATAGGCAATTTCAAGAGGAGCTTCTCCATCATTAGTAATTTCGATTCGTGTAGCCGGGAGGAGAAGTCCGTAGGCAGGGGAATAGAAGCTTTCAAGGAGGTTCAGTTCCTTGCTACAGGAAAAGTGAAGATATCCTTTTGCCTCCGGATCATTGCTCCGCATTTCAAGATTCATGGCATCAAGCTGCGTGAGTTCAATCTCACCTGGGATAGTGAACCCGATCGATACGTTATGGAAGCCGGACCCCACAATGCGGTCACTTATCTCCAGAAATCTTCCCCTCATTTCCCAACGGCGTTGAACAATGAGCCCTCCCTTGGGGAGTTTTGTGTATGCCCGATGCTCCGCCTCAAGCACGAGGGGGGTCTCTTCCGTGCCACTTGCCACATCAAGATTCGATTTGATGATCTTTAGTTGCGTTCGATCTGATTCTACGCGCCACAGGCCGGCAAATCGGGCAATCTCTCGGCCATCAATAAACGGGGTGTTGTGTGCAGAGGTCGAACGAAGTTGGTTGCGGAGCGACTCATCACGCGTATAACATCCGGTTCCCGGATCAACAAACCAGGCTCTGCCGTCCGATGAGTGGAGTGTGAACGAAAGTGTATCGTTGTTGCCATGCAGACCGATTGGGCCAACATCAACGAAGAGAAAGAAATAGTGGTTCCGAAGTGAGGCAAAGCCCCCCTCGGCGTAGAGACGGGATCGAGGTTGAGAAGGGGCCTTACGTTCTTTGTTCCCAAACAACAAATGAAGAGGTAGGTTGTGCTCATCTCTTTCTTGCAGAGATGGGTGATTTGAAATCTTTGCCTCCTTTCGTTCAATGTCAATTCCGAGAGCACGTTCGGCAAGAGCAAGCAAACCACAATAGTTGTACAACTCCTGGCGCGAACTCAGACGAAGGATGACGCCGTCATCCGAGTCACCCAACTGTGGTGCAGTTGCTTTACCAGGAGGAATGCAGTCTCGCAGGAATGCAGCCATACGACTGACCTGAAGTTTCTCATTGGGGTTGAATGGTTGGCCAACACGTTCGGCGACGATAAGAGCGATCAGATACATTTCCAGCACAAGAGCATGATAGGAGACGGACCGCTCGTAGTGAACGCCATCCTCCGTAACCTGTCTAAAAAGCTCCTTCGCAAGTCGCTTCTTTCCCTTGTCGAACCATCTCTTCCCTTTCCCGGTTTCGATAAAGAGTGCACCTACTGTAAGCAGACCAAAACAATTCGCGATATAGTGGTTTGTGAGGTTCGGAAAGTACTCCAGGTTATTATCGAGATAATTGCCGTGTCCCCAAAGAAGTCGATAATAGTCTCCCCACCATTCATCTGATAGAGTCTCCGAGTCGCCGAAGAACGCGGCTCCCATTACCAGCCAAAAGCCACGAATTCCAACCTCCATCGGCATTGCCCAGTTAGGCCCGATGTTGATCGGATTACTTTCTCTCCAGTCATCAATCAGGTCTTTGAAGGATTCTGCTCTGGGGTCGTTATCAGCGCTTGGTTGTTCAACAGATCGAGCAAGTCCAAGCCAGCCGATCCAGTACATCCGACTCAATTCCCATGGATACTTGATATCAGCACCATCTCCTTGAAGAAAGCGAATCTGATGAAACGATTGCAACGGCCATACTTTCCCACTGACATAGTCTCGATACCAATCGAACTTTCCGGATGGCTCAACGATACCGACTCCAAGGCCGGTAAATCGGCCTGAGGCTATCAGATCAGCATCTTTTCTGAATTCGTCGAGAGAGCGAGTGGAGAGGAGTTGTTGGCGTACTCCATGATCTTCTTCCATCCAGGGCATTAACAGTCTTCGACTTGTGAGCATGAGATGGTGAACTACAGACTCACTGGATGACTGAAGAGCAGCGAACGAGCGCAGGAAGTCTGAGCGTTCGGGTAGACCGTGGGGAGTCCTTGCATAGGCTTGTCGAACGCAACTCTGTCTCAGGACTTCGAGCACATGTCCGAATCCATGTTGACGGAACGAGGCGATCAACCGTTTGAGTCGTCCCGCCAGAGTCGAATACGCCATACGTCGGTCGGATTTTTACGAGTTAGTCGCAATGTGGCAAGCCCTTCGATAATAAACATCTCATTGGCCTGGAGGGTTATTCTCAGGTTATAGTCTCGTGTGACAACTGCAAAGATGGAATCACTATTCTGAGAATAGATAGAGTTCCATTGCAGATCGATTTGGTCGGCTCCCCGGAATAGATTCCAGGTGATACGAATCTCTTCGTCTCGATTGAACGAGACATCGGTTCCACGGTCGGAATTGAAGTAGCGAAACTGAAAGTCAGGATGGAGCAGATCACCATAGATCAAAGTATCCCGATAGGTGTAGGCATATTGAATGTTCTGGAAAACACCTTCGATAGTATGTTGATCTCCGAGGAGTGTTGAGTTCGGATTCAGTTCGGGATCGAGTGTCGGCGCAAATGGATTTGTGCAACCGGCTATGCTCAGAATACCGAGGAGGGAAGCTATGATGGTGTATCGTTTCAGGATATCTCCTTTAATCTTGACTTCGTTTATTTGTGTGCAAGAACATACAAGTTGCATAAGTACCAATCAATCCGAAAACCGGGCTTTTAGCAGTGACCAGGTCGGTTGGTTATTTACGGCAAAATCTTGCCAGAAGGTGATATACCACTCGTTCCGTGGCGAAAGTTTCATTGTGAAGACGAGTCTTCCTGTGGTCTCGCGTTCTATTCCTTCGCGCGTGTGAGGGAAGTTAAGAGAATAATCGGCGGTAAACCTGATTGAATCGCTCATGGGGGCATCAGTGACATCCGACGGCGTTAATGTCAATGCTCCGGCAGAGCCTTCAACAAGCTCCGAAAAAATTGTGCGGATATACTCTTCTTCATCGTCGATTGACCAGTCGGTAAAACGTCCAGGAGCAACGGATAACCCCTCAGCAGATGGTTGGAAACCGAAAGGTTCTGAACCAAATGAGGAGTCGCTGAAGCATTTTCGGTAGTCGAGTGAATTGGAGAAACTGATAGACGATTTCAGATTACGCAGCACGACCGAGGGAGTTGTTGGTGACTCGAACGCAGAGCCTCCGGTAATAGGGGGTTCTGGCTCACGGGTGGCAAGGATATCGCATCCCTGAAGGACTCCCGATATCGCGACGATCGGCAGAAGGATAAGGGAACGATATATGCTCCATCTGTTCACAATACTTATGCTGGGTGGAGTCTATACCTTTATCAAGAGACCGGACTTCTCATATACAAGATCCCTTTTGTCCCTTACACAACTTTGTTAATGATAATCATTCGGCGTGATCGCTCACGGTCGAACGGAAGTCCGGCGTAATCACCGAACCAGTGTGTCGGCAGAAATCCTGCTTCACGCAGAAGGCGTTCGATCGTCTCCGGCGAGTAGAGTCGAACGACTTCCTGGAATTTCAATTTCTCTTTTTTAAGCGGGATCGTGATCTGTTTCTTAACGCGACCGTCGACAATCTGGCGTTTCTCAATCACTTTCACCCCACCATCTACAACGCGTGTGCTCTTTGCAATCAGTGTCTTTTCCAGAACAAGAGGATTGATCAGATCGATAGCATAATATCCGATGTCACGGAGCGCTTGTCGTGCTCCCTGAATCACGGCAAAATCTTCTTCAATCGTATCGAAGTAGCCGAAGCTGCTGAAGAGCTGTACTGCCAGATCGAACTTAGCGTTGAAATCGAGTGATCGCATGTCGAGCTGAAGAAACTTGATCGGCACCTCTGCTTTCTGAGCTTCGCTGTGTGCATGATGAAGAAGTGTGGTCGAGAGATCTACAGCCGTGACATCGAAGCCCCGTTTGGCAAGTGAAATTGCATGCCTGCCGGGACCACATGCAATATCGAGCACACGAACTTTATCGGTCTCGGTCGGATGAAATTGGGTGGCTCGCTGGATAATATCGATACAAGCCTCAGCTTCAATTTTGTTCCGGTGGCTGTAGAGTTGCAGATAGTACTTACTATCAAACCATTCTTCGTACCACTTCTTCTGGGAATGCATTCTCATAGTGCTTAATACTGACGTATACTTCAGACTGAAATTCTTCCTTCAAGCGCACGCGCGATCGTCGCCTCATCTACAAATTCGAGTGCGCTCCCCATTGGAACGCCGCTTGCGATACGTGTAACCTTTACTCCGAGAGGGCGCAACATCTTTGCCAGATATAGTGTTGTCATCTCACCCTCCACGCTCGGATTAAGAGCCAGAATAACCTCTTTCAACTCATCGTTCTCAGTTCTGGTGAGCAACTCCTTGATCTTCAATTCGTCCGGGCCAATTCCTTCAAGCGGGTTGATTACACCCCCGAGCACATGATAAAGCCCAAAGAAGTCATTGGTCTTCTCGATAGCCAGGACATCACTCGGTTCTTCAACAACACAGGCGACGCTCCGATCGCGTTTCGGGGATGCACAAATTGGACATGGATCGGATTCTGTGATATTCCAGCAGACCGAGCAATACTGAATCTTCTCCTTCATTTCAACGAGTGCCTTAGCCAGAGCGACTGCATCTTCGCGTGGCTGTTTCAGAAGCCAAAGTGCAATACGCTGGGCCGTTTTTCTGCCTATCGTTGGCAGTCGGCTCAGGTTCTCAATGACAGATTCAAGTGCTTCAGATGTATAGAGCATTACGCCTCAAAACCAATTTCAGTATCATGTGCCCAGTCCAGTATCATGTGCCCAGTCTGGTGTTACGGAAAACCGCCAAATGTATCGGGATTTCCGGGATCAATCAAGCCAGAATTTGATCTGTATCGGAATGGAACGAAGAGAAGGGAAGGAGAAATTCAAAATGCAAATGGGAGTTGTTGTTGAATTATGGATAATCTCGTTGTAGATCGGGGTTACCCACATTCGGACAACCTTAACATCGATGATCTTCGAAGTAACATCATAAATCTTCTGGTCTAGAGCCTTATCTTTATCGGAAATAGATAGTACGAGAGGTCAGTTCTGAGCTTTACTCCTCACTTGCCAGTTCTCTCTTGCTGTGACTCGCTCGCCCATTGCGTTGTAGCGGTACCGATACTCCCACGTGTTCGGCATTCCTTGCGGGAAGCCCTTGTCTTCCCTTTCGTACTTGAGGTGGTTTAGCAAAACTGGACAGGCAAAAATTAATCTTAAATGACTGTCCTATGAAGAAGAAAACACAACGCACCTTCAGTGCTGCATTTAAGGCGGAGGTTGCCTTGGAAGCAATTAAAGGCATAAAGACCATCTCAGAACTCTCGCAAGAATACGAAGTGCACCCGGTACAGATTAACAGTTGGAAGAAGGAGTTTTTAGCGCGTTTATCTGATATTTGAAGCCGATAAGAAAAGGCGCGAGGAAGTGGCGCAGTTGCGTAGTGAACGCGATGAGTTGTTCAAGCAACTGGGCGAACTGAAGTTTGAGAATGCTTGGTATAAAAAAAATTGAAGTGATGAGCACTACGGAGCGCTGTGCCTTGGTAGATCGTCAAGGAGGTGGTGTGTCTATTGCTAGGCAATGTCACATGCTTGGACTTTCGCGTAGTACCCTGTATTACAAGCCTACAGGTGTTCGACTTGGGGAGTTGGCCATGATGCGGGTCTTGGATGCATTGTATTTAGAAGACTCCTCAAGGGGAACACGACGCATGGCACGAGAGTTGAACAAACGGGGCTATAAGATTAGGTCGTAGACACACCCGAACATTGATGCGCCACATGCGGCTTAAGACGGTGTATTGCCGTCCTCGGACCGCTGTCACAGCCCCAACAGCCTATAAATATCCCTATCTTTTAGGCAACCTACCTATTGAACGCATCAACCAAGTGTGGGCGTTGGATATCACCTATGTT